>JAOTSW010000182.1 GCA_029864735.1 Chromatiales bacterium
CACCGACAAGTTCAAGGTCTCTCGCGAAATGCTCGCCTACGTGGTGGACTCCACCGCGGCGCCAATCAGCGTAATCATTCCCATTTCAACCTGGGCGGTATTTTTCAGCGGCCTGCTGGAGGCCAACAACGTGGCCGAGGACGGCCAGGGTTTCCTGTACTACATCCAGGCCATTCCCTACATGTTTTATGCATGGCTGGCAGTACTGATTGTGCCGCTGGCGATACACGGAAAGATTCCTGCCATAGGCGCCATGCGAAAGGCCGAGGCCCGCGCCATGGAAACCGGGAAGACCATTCCCCCGGGATCAGAGCACACACAGTTGAGCAATCACAGCATCCAGGAAAAGGAAGGCGTAAAACGCAATGCCTGGTACTTCATCATGCCGATGCTCAGCCTGGTGCTGTTCACCGCGTACTTTGAAGTGGATTTCCTCAAGGGACTGTTCGTCACCCTGTTCCTGTACCTGTCGATGATCCTTATTACCCGCACCCTGACCCTGAATGACACCTTCGATACGGCCCTGGACGGTTTCAAGACCATGATCGAGCCTCTGGCGGTATTGGTGGCGGCCTACATCTTCAAGAACGTGAATGATTCACTGGGACTGACCACCTACGCCATCGAACTGATCGAACCCATCGTGACCGCGGGCACCCTGCCGGCGATTATCTTCGTGACCATGGCGACGATTTCTTTTGCCACCGGCTCGAACTGGGGCGTTTTCGTGATCGTGCTGCCTATCGTGGTAAGCCTGGGCAACGCCCTGGGCGCCGACATGCCGTTGGTTATTGGTGCAACGCTTTCGGCCAGCACATTTGGCAGTCACGCGTGCTTTTACTCGGATGCCACGGTACTCACGGCCCAGGCCTCAGGCTGCAGTTCCTACGAACATGCGATTACCCAGCTTCCATACACCTTGATCGCAGCCGCAATGGCCTGCGCGCTTTACCTGGTATTTGGAATACTGATCTAGATCAGCGTGCCGTCGAAAGAGGCGATATTTTGTGAGCCGGGGTCCTGGACGGATCCCGGCTCACTGGTTCTTGGCTAGCGGCTTTTCCTGGCCAGTTCCTCGTCGATCATCGCGGTCAACCGCTCCATGCTGATTGCGCCGGATACCAATCGTCCATTAACAAAGGTCGCCGGCGTACCGGTCACGCCGACCACGCTGCCATCCTCCATGTCCTGCTCTACCCGGCCGGCAAACTTGCCCGACGCCATACAGATATTGAAGGCTTTCATGTCCAGTCCCAGGGTGTTGGCCAATTCACCAAATCCACCTGATTTCACCGCCTGCATATTGTCAAACATGGCGTTGTGCATGCCCCAGAATTCCCCCTGGTCATCGGCACAAAGCGACGCCTCGGCAGCCTTGAACGCATTGTCATGTATATCCAGGGGGAACTGACGATAAACCAGGCGAACCTTGTCACCGTATTTTTTTACCACCTGCTGCAGGGTCGGATAAATACGCACACAGTAGGGGCACTCAAAGTCCGAGAACTCAATAAGTGTCACCGGCGCATCCGCCGGCCCAAGGGCAGGCCCGATCGCCTCAACTGGAATACGGAACGGCTCCAGCAAGGTTTCCGCCTTGTAGCGCTCCTGGAGGCTCGCCACCAGCTCGGAGTACGCGGCTTGCATCTGCTGCTGCCCAAGATACTGGCGAATCTGTTCCTTGAGCTGCTCCTTACTCCCGTTAACGCGAGACTTGTTGGCCTCGTAAAATGCATCGATCTCTGCATCGGAAACCTGCCCGGCAGCCAGACCCGCGATCAACTGATCACGACTGGTTCCGTCCTCGGCGGCCGCGGCATCCAGCAGACGTTCAGCCATCAACTGACCAAGCGCCATTTCAACGGTTTCATGACGCTTGCGGGCATACTCCAGATCTATTGACTTCAACTCGGCAGCTGCGCTGGCCTCAACCTGGGCACGGGTAATGGGCTCACCATTGATGGTCGCCAATACTGAGTCCCCATTTTCAGCGGCCAGAGGACCGGACACCAGGACAGCCAAGACTGCCAGGGCATTGGCCGTGGCGGAAACCAGCCAAGAGAACTTCGATTCATTCGAACGCATGCATTACTCCAAAGAGGATCCGGCACCAGCCGGCAAATTTCGCGTATTGTAGACTGTATCTCACTCCGATTCCGAAGAATCGGCCCGGGCCATCCGCCATCGGTTCCCATTGAAACACGTTTAATCCAGGCAGACTAAAGCTATCTGGATAATCGGAAATAGCGGCCATTGCAGCATTAAGACCGTTTTAACGGCCGGGAGTTTCTTAAATTATTAGGCAGTGAAGAGAAAAAATTGCCTGGCAGCAGGAACGGCCCGTCTCCCACCAGTAAGCAAACTGTTGAAAGCGCGTTAAGCACGAGCGTGCGGTGGCGCAAAGAATGAAATCGCCCCCGACCCGGCAGTTACCGGGTCGCTGGCGGCTTAATCGTAATCATCCCAATCGCTGAGCTGGTCTCGCAACCAGTTGCGATCTTTCCTGCGCTCCAGGCGGTGCAAAGCACCCCCACGCTTGGGCATATGTTCTTTTCGACGAGTACCCTTGCCTTCAACTTCATCGATGAAGGTTTCGAGGCTCATTTCCTCATCAAGAAGAAAATCACCGTCCATATCGTCGCTATACTCGTTAACACCACCCATTGTTTTTTCCTCCTCACAACAGTGGATCAGCGATACCAAAACTTCTCTGCTCGTCGGTGACAGAATTCCGTTCCCATCCTGCAAACAATCAGCATAACCAACGCCTGCAATTCGAAATTTAAAATGCGGCGAATTTCTGTCAATGAGTTTGATAGCAAATTTTGAAAACTTTTAGGAAAATTCTATAACTCATTGTTTTTTCTAATAGTCAATGCATCCCGAATTGTACTTATGAAGAGGAAACACAGAATAACGACAGGCGATTTGCGCAATTTTGGCTCTAATTTTTTTAATCGTCCGTTTAGCAAGAAGTGTGCATACCTTCCCCGGACACACCCGGAGAATCGAGTACCTACTCACTCCGTGATTTTATTCACGGGCTCCGGGCCCGATGAGTTTTGCGCAGACTCAACGCCCCGGCGAGTTGGGCTTTCACATAGTGGAATGCTTTTCGGTGACAACTCTCAAAAAGCAATAAAAACCTTATATTTCCGTAACAAACGACTAGCAATTGCGTTCCGAATTATCTAATCTTGAGCCAAATTTTATCCCGTGACGGCGCTTACTCTCCGTTACAACAACTGCATTTTTTCCGCATATCTCGTATCACCCTTTCACGACTATATGGATTGCTTGCCATGAGCCAGGATTACGACGACGACGAAGATATCGTTCTAAGTGAACTGCCGGACGATGAACTGGTTGCCCAGATGCATGACGATCTCTACGACGGATTGGGCGAAGAGATCATCGAAGGAACCCAGATTCTGCTGGACCGGGGATGGGATGCTTCCAGGCTTCTGGATGAAGCGCTTGTTGCAGGCATGAACATCGTGGGTAAGGATTTCCGGGACGGCATCCTGTTTGTTCCCGAAGTGCTGATGGCTGCCAACGCTATGAAGGGCGGCATGGGATTGTTGCGTCCGATCCTGGCCAACACCGGCGCCAAGCCCGTGGGCAAAATGGTCATCGGCACCGTCAAGGGCGACATCCACGACATCGGAAAAAACCTGGTAGGCATGATGATGGAAGGCGCAGGCTTTGAAATCATCGACCTGGGCATCAACACCGATGCGGACGAGTACATTGCCGCCCTGGAAGAACACAAGCCCGACATTCTCGGCATGTCCGCCTTGCTGACCACCACCATGCCTTACATGAAAGTCGTCATCGACGCCATGAAAGAGAAAGGTATCCGCGATGATTTCATCGTGCTGGTTGGTGGCGCCCCCCTGAACGAGGAGTTCTCCCAGTTCATCGGCGCCAACGCGTATTGCAGGGATGCCGCCACCGCTGTGGATGTTGCCAAGAAGCTGGTTGGCGAACGCGCTGCGGCCTGAATGGCGGGCGCGTAATGTCAGCGTCCCTCCTGGTCATCGCCTGTGGCGCCATCGCCCGTGAGCTTATGCAGCTGAAAAAAACCAACGGCTGGGAGCACATGGAGGTGCAGTGCCTTCCCGCGGAACTGCATAACCACCCCCAGAGAATACCCGAGCAGGTGGAGGCCAAATTGGTCGCAGAGCAACAGCGCTTTGACAAGGTGTTCGTCGCCTACGCAGATTGCGGCACCGGCGGCGCCCTGGACAGATTGCTCGAGCCACTGGGCATAGACCGACTGCCCGGCGCCCACTGTTACGAATTTTTTGCCGGTAGCCAGGCATTCGGACAACTTGCCGATGAAGAGCCCGGAACGTTCTACCTCACGGATTTCCTGGTACGGCATTTTGACCGGCTGGTGATACAGGGGCTTGGGCTGGACCGACACCCTGAACTCAGGGACAGTTACTTCGGCAACTACCGCCGACTCGTCTACCTGGCCCAGACCCGCTCAGAGGACCTGGAAGCCCGGGCCAGGGCCTGCGCTGACCGGCTGCAACTGGACTACCATTTACGACCTACCGGGCTGGAGCATTTTGAAAAGGCGCTGGCCCACCAGGGCCCCCAGGAGAGATCGTGGCAAAACTGATTGTTATTTTCTGGCGTGACATTCCCGCCCAGGTTGTCCTGAAGCGGGGCCGGACCAGCGTCAAGAAAGAGCTGCCGGAAAAATTTGCCAAGGCCATAGACCGGGCGGCGATGCGAGCCGGACGCGGGTCCAGTGACGCCTACCTGGAAGACTGGCGGCGCGAGACCACACAGGTCGAGTGTAGCGACATGGAGCAAATGCTCGCCGCCGAGGTGGAACGCCTGGTGGCACTTTTCCCAGACGACACGCTGCATGCTACGGTCAAGAACAATGGCAATCTGGTCAAAGACCCGGACGAGAACCCAGGCTCTCGGACATAGAACACCCAAAGGACAA
>JAOTSW010000183.1 GCA_029864735.1 Chromatiales bacterium
GGTTCATGGACCGCGCTTTCCCTATATCTTTTGCACAAGAATTGGCTTGTTCGTCCCTGGCGCCGTTATTCTTCTTGTATTCGGTACCATGTTTATATCCCCAGGCAATATCAAGCAAGCAATATTTGTAAAAAATCAGGGGTCGAACCGCAAACAAAAAACGCGGTTCGACCCCACTTACTACCTTTACTAGTTAGCTATTTACTTGCCTGAGAACTCGTCTGCACGCACATACATATCGCCACTTATACGCTCTACATGCTGCATGGCGTTATCCATCATGGTGTTAGCTTCCAGTTCGCCTACCATTTCCGCCAGCGTCTCCCGGGCACTTTTTTCGGGGGTATCAAGACCGGCCCAGTTGTTACGGGCGGTGATCAACATGATGGTGGGCAAATGATCGCCGGTCATTAACCAGGTCCAGGCGCTGGTGGACTGACGTCCCGCTTCCTTCATCTTCCCACGCACTTTTTGAACGGCTGCTCGGAAGGCACTGCCGTGTCCGGGCTTCAGGTGGAATCGAGTTACCCGAACCACCTTGTAATCACCTTCCGGCCAATCGACCATTTCCGAGTCCAGCCTCGATAGGCCGCTCCAGGCCTTACCTACGTGAGGTGCAACATTCGCGTTCCAGTCCGCTAACGCTTTGTCCCGGAACTCGCCCTGGTTGTATGCATCGAAATCGGCATAGGTGTGGTTGGTCGAGCGAATGAAAACCGTGCCGTCCATGTTTCCCGAGGCGGCCCGCCAGAAGGTCCACTTCCAGGGATCGTTGTTATCCCGTCGCCAGGCCGCATGGGCTTTGAGTGCATCGTTGAATGCGGCCGCCTCACCAGCCTTGGGCGTCATCGCCCATGAACGAGCGATCGTTCCTGTCTCTTCCTGGGCAAGCACGGGTTGAAAAACAAATGCCAGTGCCAACGCCATTAGCAGGCGAACTTTTCCTAATCTAATCATTTTGCATCTCCATTTGTACTTTAGTTTTTACGCAGGTTTTATTCGAGAGCGCCGCTTTATCGTTATTGTGCTGACGCGATATTGTGTTCCTGCGTTGCGTATCAGGATTAAGCCCTGAATTAAATTTTTATAGTACAAAACACGTCAAATTGCTTAGCGCACTGCACAACCAGGCAGGAAAAAGGGGTCGAACCACAATTGATTTTTGGGAACCGGAATTATCGGCATTAAATGTATCCGGCCCCTTTAAATCGGAAACCCTGCCATGTCGATTTGAATTATGGTTTGTACTCAAACCAGCTGTTGCTGCTAAAGTTAACCCATGTCATTGATCGAAGAACTCCAACGCCGCCACGTCGTGCGTGTCGGCATCGCTTATGCGATTGCAGGCTGGCTGGTCATCCAGGTGGCCGACGTGGTCACGGAAAGCTTTGCCGCACCCGAATGGGTGATGAAAACCCTCATCGCCGTGGTGCTGCTGGGCTTTGTGATCGCCCTGGCCCTGGCCTGGGCTTTCCAGCTTTCGGACAAGGGCATCAAGCGGGAATCCGACCCCACCGATGAGCCCGCCGCCCCTACCCGGCCGACACCCAAGCTGAACACCATCATCATCGTGCTGCTGACCCTGGCGGTGACATTCCTGATGTATGAACGCGTCTCGGGTCCTTCGGCGCCTGGGACGGAAACCCGGGAACCGCTGGTCGAACAGCCCGAGGCGCAGGCTGGGCGCGCGCCCCAAGATGCCTCGGTGGCGGTGCTGCCGTTTGTAAACATGTCGGGTAATGCCGAGAACGAGTACTTCTCCGACGGGCTCACCGAGACCCTGCTGCACATGCTGGCCCAGGTAAAGGATTTGAAGGTGGCCGCCCGCACCTCCTCCTTTGCCTTCAAGGGCAAGAACACGGATATCCGCGAGATCGCGAAACAACTGGACGTGGCCCACGTACTCGAAGGCAGTGTCCAGCGCGCCGGCAACACGGTGCGCATCACCGCCCAGCTGATCCAGGCAGACAACGGTTATCACCTGTGGTCCCAGACATTTGACCGGCAACTGGACGACATCTTCAGCGTCCAGGACGAGATTGCCAGGGACGTGGCCAGCGCACTGAAGGGCTCTTTGCTCCAGGAGTCACAAGACTCCACCGTAAGGGGCGCCGGAACCCAGAATACCCAGGCCTACGATTTGTACCTGCGTGGCATGGAATCCTACTGGAAGGAACAGGAACGCAGCGCCCTGGAAGCGGAGCGTCTCATGCGCCAGGCCATCGCCCTGGATCCGGACTTCGCCCTGGCCTGGTCGGGATTGTCCCTGGCCATGATCCAGCATGCGAGCCTGTCGGGCTCACTCTTGGAGAACATCGCAGATGAATGCCTGGCCTCGGCCCGGCGGGCCGTGGAACTGGCCCCCGACGATCCCACCACCCTGAGCGTGTTGGGCGGCACATTGCGCCGGGTCGCGAACAACCTGATCGAGGCAAAGAAATACCTGGAGCGGGCCGTGGCCTTGCACCCTAACAATGCCCTGGCCCTGGTTCGCCTCTCGGACGTCCAGTTCAGCCTGGGCGAATTCGCCCTGTCGGTGGAAACGGCCAGCCGCGCCATGGCGCTCGATCCCCTGGACTTCAATCTCAAGGCGGACTCGACCCACAAGTTCTTCAATGTCGGTCGGCTGCCGGAGGCAGAAATGCTGGCCAAGGCGGTGATCGACAACAACCCGGGTTCGGTCAACGGCCTCTCCGCCCTGGGCAACCTCTACTGGCGCAGCGGGCGCCATGCCCAGGCCCTGGCAACCTACCAGGAAATGCTACGGATCAACCCCAACACCGCCTACATCATAGGGCGCATAGCCGCGAGCTATCGCAATCTGGAGGATTTCGAGTCCGCGGAGCGCTGGGTGGAGAAAGCCGAGGCCATCAATCCGGATCTGGGCAGCCGCTACCGGGCTGGATTGTGCGAGGATCAGGGAGACAAGGAATGCGCCATTCGGCACCTTGAGGCCCGGCTGGCCACGGACAAGGATGAAGAGGACCGGCTCGCCATGCAATGGCGCATTGCCCTGCATAAGGAGCAGTGGACCCAGGCGCTGGTCTTGCTGGAACATAGTATGGAATTGGCCCGGGAGCGAGGCTCAGTCTTCTACTTAAACTGGTTGAACCTGACTGCCGGCTACGCGGCGGACCAGCTTGAACGTATCGAGCAACGGGACGCGTACCTGGCCGAGGTCCTGGCAAGAGCTGAGGACCACTACCGGGAGGGCAGCCGGATCCAGTACCTGTTTGTTTACCGGGCTTACGCCTACGCCATCATGGGCGATGCCCGACGCTGTCACGAAGCCCTGGCCGAAGCGATAGCGCAAGGCTTCCGGGACCTGCCTGAAATCCGTCACATGGGCTTTTTCGACAAAGTTCTGGATGACCCCGCCATCAAGCAATTGTTAGCGGAGCTCGAAGCCAGCAACAAGCTGGAACTGCAAGCCATGCACCTGGTCGACAAAAATTAGGGACAGTCACCTATTTCCTGAAAATAGGTGACTGTCCCTAATTAATGCCTTCATCAACCAGGTGAGACCCCATGACAATCCAGGAACTTGGCGCACTCGGCGAGCTAGGTGGATCAGTGCTGATCCTGATTACCCTTATTTATATATCCATCCAGACAAAGCATGCGAGGAAATCCCAGTTATCACTCGAGCAGCAGGCAATTCATTCCGGTCACCGGGAGTTCTTCCTGGCAGTGATGACTTCCCCTGAGTTGCCCGTGGTCATAGACAAGGCGAATTCCGGGGCCGCCTTGTCAGGGTCCGAAAAGGTGCGGCTTGCCAGCATGTGCCAGGCCCGGCTCAATCTCATTCTTATGCAGTTCCAGCTGCGCAAGGTGGGCATCGGCGAAGAAATCGACCTGGATGAGGAGGCCGCAGAGGTGAGGGATTTGTTCAGCAACTTTGGCGGCTTCATGGGCAGCCACTGGCCGACTATCAGGCATGCCTATGCGAAGGATTTCTCGCAGTTCATTCAAGCAATTGTTGCCCTGGCAAAGTGATTGGATGAACGTCCCTGTATACAAATAAACTCGGCCGCCTTTTATTCCATCACCGCAAGCAGATCCTTGGCATCGACCTGGTCGCCAGGCTTGACCAGTATCTCGGCAACCGTGCCGTCGGTGTCGGCACACACCGAGGTTTCCATTTTCATCGCCTCCAGGGTCAGGATCACCGCGCCACGCTTGACCTTGTCGCCGGCCTTGACGTTCACTGTGATGACCGAACCCGGCATGGGCGCCCCAACGTGGTGGAGGTTACCCAGCTCGGCCCGGCGCGAGGGCGGACGCAACGGCATCTGCTTCTTGTCCCGCACGCGCACCGAGCGCGGCTCGCCGTTTAGCTCGAAGAACACGGTGCGGGTTCCGTCATCATGGGCATCGCTCACGGCCACCAGGCGCAAGATGAGGGTCTTGCCCCGCTCGATATCCACCGAGATTTCCTCTCCCGGCTCCATGCCATAGAAGAACACATGTGTCGGCAGTATGGCGATATCACCGTAGTCAATTCTCTCCCTGGCATATTCGGAGAATACCTGGGGATACATCAGGTAGGAGGCCACCTGGTTTTCGGTAATGCTGCTACCGAATGCCTTTTCCGCATCTGCCCGGGCCTTGTCCAGGTCCGCAGGTGGCATGGTTTCACCCGAGCGCGTCGTGAGGGGCTTGGCACCCTTCAGGATTTTCTTCTGCAATTCGGCGGGGAATCCCCCGTAGGGCTGACCCAGTTCACCACTGAACAGCTGCACCACGGATTGAGGGAATGGCACTTCGGTGGCCGGGTCCTCAATCTGCTCGCGAGTAATGCCACTGGTGACCATCAAAATAGCCAGGTCACCCACGACTTTCGAGCTCGGGGTTACCTTGACGATATCGCCAAACATCTCGTTGACCTGCTGATAGGCGTGGGCCACTTCCGGCCAGCGCGCATTCTCAATGCCCAGGGCACGGGCCTGCTCTTTC
>JAOTSW010000053.1 GCA_029864735.1 Chromatiales bacterium
GCGAGGCGTCCGCTCGATGGTCTGGTAACACCTCGACGCCAGGTTGGATGAGTTCCAAGTGTACCCTTGCACCGCGCCTTAATCACCGGTGATAACTCCCAGCCAGGCGCCCGCCCACAACATCTCTTCCTTCCGGATTGAATTGAGTGCCTGCCAAGGGCTACATCTGTACCGCATAAAGGTGTCAAGTTTATTTATTAGCCCAAGAAAAATGAACCTGACACCTTTTACCACTCATCGGTCTGGAGCTAATTAGGGTTGACTGCCCCGTCCACCCCTTCCAACTAGTCGGCAAATCGCGAGATGGCGGCTATTTAGTGTCGAGATTCTTTACACTCAATCTAAATAGCCCAGCACAAAATTCTGTAAGCGACTGATACGCATGAAATTTGCTGACTGGTATATATCTTGCACTTACTACATTTTGGATAATTTCAGCCAGTAATTTGGGAACCATGTTATGACAAAAAGAAACGCATTAAAGCTCGCCGCGCTGGCCTTGCTCCTTGGGCCGCTGACAGCTAATGCTGATTTCATCACGGCCACAACAAACCTAACTGACCAGGGCACTTACACTACCGACAACAGTACCGGCCTGGATTGGTTGGATCTATCTGTAACTGCCAATTCGACATACATTTCAGCTGAAACAAATAATCCTGGATGGCGCTATGCGACCAACGCGGAGGTGGAAGGACTCTTCGCAACGTTCTTTGAACCCACCTTCGTCGATTCGGGTAATGGTTCTCAGCAATCGACGGATGCGGCTTCGCTCGCGGAGTCAGCATTGTTTATTTCGCTCATTGGAGCGACGGTTGGCAATGATCCTATCTATACCAGCCTCGGATATTATCTGGATGAAGACGGTATCCTCAGGGCAATGGGAACGGAAATCGAATTAGGGGTGGCTGCATTGATAATTGGGCCAGAATGGGGCGGAACATACGGCGGCAGCGCACGACAGGCTTATGGGACGTACTTAGTTCGCACGACCGTCCCCGAACCCACCACCCTGGCCCTGTTCGGCCTAGGGCTTGCTGGTATCGGTTTATCGCGACGTAAGAAAGCCTGATCCAGGCAAGAAAGACGATTTAGAGAGCCCCGCCAGTCGGGGCTTTCTTTTGCTTGTGGGTGCCAATCTTGGTGACTTCGCTACAATAGGCCAAAGTCATTCGGGATCAATTAAATGCCTCAGCCTGCTGCCCAGGTTCTCGCTGCAAGTCTTACACCACTGACAGCTGATAAATCGATAGCCCACGACCGATTCGCGGGGCATGTTAAATCGTTGTTGAAAAAAGGCTGCGACGGCGTGTTGTTGTTTGGCACCACCGGGGAAGCAAACTCATTCACGGTCGGGGAACGCCGGGCGGCCCTGGAGTCTTTGCTGGAGGCCGGGGTCGCACCCTCGAAGCTGGTGGTTGGCACGGGCTGCTGCGCCCTGCCGGACACGCTTTCGCTGACCCGCCACGCGCTTGAGCTTGGCGTGCACCGGGTGTTGGTGCTACCGCCTTTTTACTATAAGAACGTCAGCGAAGACGGCCTCTTTAATACCTTCGCTACACTGATCGAACAGCTGGACCACCCTGCCCTGCGCCTGTACCTGTACCACTTCCCCAAGATGGCGGTGGTGTCATTTACGCCAGAGTTGATAGCTCGGCTGGCAGAGCGTTTTCCGGAGCAACTCGCCGGCATCAAGGACTCCACCGGTAATAAAGAACACACCATGATGCTCAATTCCCGATTTCCGGCCCTGGAGGTGTTTGCCGGAAGCGAGATGTTCTTGCTGGACTACCTGCGCGCCGGGGGTGCCGGCTGCATTTCGGCCACCACCAACCTGACCGCGGGCCTCGCGGCAGGGGTACGTGACCATTACCAATCCCCGGATGGGGAATTCGCGCAGCAACAATTAAGCGCTGTGCGTGCCGTGTTTGAACGCTATCCCATGATTGGTGCGTTAAAGGGTCTACTGGCGATGCAGACCGGGGACAGCGCGTGGGAAAATCTGCGGCTGCCACTGTCGAACCTGGACGAGGACAGCGTGGCGGAATTACGCCACGCCTTGTCGGAACTCAACTTCCCTGTTCAGGCAGACTGATCGGTCAGGCCCAGTCGGCGTGATCCCGGGTGTCGCTGAAGGTCACATCGGGCCAGCGCTCCTGGGTCAATGACAGGTTGACCTGGCTGGGCGCGATATAAACCAGTTGCTGCTTGTGGTCCAACGCAAGGTTGTCATGGGCCTTGCGCTTGAACTCGGCAAATATCTTGGGATCATCGCATTCCACCCAGCGGGCCCGGTTCACCGGCACGCTTTCGAAGATGCATTCCACGCCGTACTCATTGCGCAGGCGGAAAGCCACCACGTCAAACTGCAACGGTCCCACGGCCCCCAGGATCAGGTTGTTATTACGCAGCGGGCAGAACAGCTGGGTCGCCCCCTCCTCACACAATTGCTCCAGGCCCTTGCGCAGTTGCTTCAGGCGCAACGGATCCTTGAGCACTGCACGGCGGAATAGTTCGGGCGCAAAATCCGGGATTCCCTGGAAGGTCAGTCTCTCGCCCTCGGTGAAGGTATCGCCCACGTTGATAGTGCCGTGGTTGTGCAATCCGATAATGTCACCGGCGTAGGCTTCCTCGGCATTCTGGCGATCAGAGGCCAGGAAGGTAATCGCGTCCCCTACCCTGATTTCCTTACCCAGGCGCACATGCTGCATACGCATGCCCTGGTGATAGCGTCCCGAGCACAGGCGCATGAAGGCGATACGATCCCGATGAGCCGGATCCATATTCGCCTGGATCTTGAACACGAAGCCGGTCATGGCTTCCTCGGTGGGCAACACTTTGCGCTGGATGCTTTCCCGCGGTTCCGGGGACGGCGCCTCGGCGGCGAAAAAATCCAGTAGCTCGCGCACCCCGAAATTACCCAGGGCGGAACCAAAAAATACCGGGGTCTGCTTGGCGGCCAGGTAGGCCTCGCGATCGTAGTCCGGACATGCTGCGGCAACCAATTCGATTTCCTCGCGCAGCTGAGCTTCCCGATCTCCCAGCAAGGCCGAGGCCTCCGGCGATTGCAGGTCCTCGATAAGAGTTTCCTCACCAAGACGACCCTGCAGGCCCTCCTTGTACTGAACGATGCACTGACGATGCAGGTGGATCACACCCTTAAGGTCACGACCCATACCCAGCGGCCAGGTAACCGGGGTGCAGCTGATGCCCAATACCTGCTCGATCTCATCCAGCAACTCCAGGGGCTCGCGACCCTCCCGGTCCAGCTTGTTCACAAAGGTAATAATCGGGGTATCACGCAGCCGACAGACTTCCATCAGCTTGATGGTTCGGGCCTCTACGCCCTTGGCGCAGTCGATCACCATCAAGGCGGCATCCACCGCGGTCAGGGTGCGGTAGGTGTCCTCAGAGAAGTCCTCATGTCCGGGGGTGTCCAGCAAGTTGAACACGCAGTCCGCATAGGGGAACTGCATGACCGAGGTGGTCACCGAGATGCCTCGCTGCTGCTCCATGGCCATCCAGTCAGAGGTGACGTGGCGGGTAGCCTTGCGTCCCTTGACGGTTCCGGCCAACTGGATAGCGCCACCGAACAACAACAGTTTTTCAGTGAGCGTGGTTTTACCGGCATCCGGGTGAGAGATGATGGCAAAGGTCCGGCGGCGTTTAACTTCCTGCCCAATATTTGGCATGTGGGTTCCGTGCAAAAGCGGGGATTCTACCGAACATCACCTGCCCACTGCGAGGGGTAGCGCTGTGGAGTCAGGCCAGAATCAGGTCCCTGGCGAGAATGAGGGCGTCTTCGCGATCACCTCTGGAGCGATAGTAATCCTTACGAATGCCGATTTCGACAAACCCTTCGGACTCGTACAGGGCAATGGCCGCCTTGTTAGTCGGGCGGACCTCAAGGAATACCGTTTCCGCCTGTTCTGCCCGGAACAAGGCCATGGCGTGGCGCAACAATTGCCTGCCCAGACCCCTGCCACGCAGCTTCTCATCCACACACAGGTTCAGCAAATGTCCCTCGTGAACCGCCACCGACGCCATGTAATAACCCTGGATGCCCTCCTCGGTCTCAAGCAGGAAGGCGTAGTAACCCATGCGCAAACAATCGTTGAAGATTCCCGCGGTCCAGGGGTAGGCATAGCTGGCCCGCTCCAGCTCCACCACCGCATCCACGTCCTCGGCGGTCATGGGACGCAAGCTGATCATGTCCTCGCTGCGAACCGCACTCATGAGGGCAGCTCGCCACACGACAGTGCCAGGCGCAGGTCATCCCATGACTTGCGCTTCTCGCTGGGTTTACGCAGCAAGTAGGCCGGATGGTAGGTGACCACCACAGGTATGGAGCTTGCAGCATGCACGTGGCGTATACCGCGCAACCTTCCCACCGGAATATCTGTCTCCAGCAGGTGATGGGCTGCTACGCGCCCTACCGCAAGGATCAGGCTGGGCTTGATCAACTCAATCTGCCGCAACAGGAAAGCCGAGCAAGCTCCCAACTCGTCCTTGTGGGGGTCCCGGTTTTCGGGAGGGCGGCACTTGAGAACATTGGTGATAAACACCTGCTCCCGGGTGTGACCCGCGGCCTTTAGCATGGCGCTGAGCAATTGCCCTGCCGGACCTACAAATGGCTCGCCCTGCTGATCCTCCTCAGCTCCAGGGGCCTCACCGACCACCAGCCACCTCGCCTGCCTGTCGCCAACCCCGAATACCGTCTGGGTGCGACTCTCACACAGGCTGCACTGGCGACAGGCAGCCACTTCCTGGCGCAAAGCAGTCCACTCGGCAGGCTCATTGGCCGCGCCACGAACTACCTTAAGCTCGGGCGCCCTCGCTGGCCCCTTTGCCCGACGCGCCGGGGGAGTTGCCTCAACAGGGGTGACCGGGGGAGTTACCGACGCGGCGGCAGGCTCGGGTGCCGGCTCCGGGGCCACAGACTCTTGAATCTGTTCGGCCTGGGCGGAGCCATCCCTGGGGACCCAGGCGCGAATTCCCATCGCGTCCAGGTAGGCCAGCCGATTGGACGGTCCAGCCATCTCGGCTATGCCTCCGAATCAGCCGGATTACTGCGTTTTCGGTTTCTGCGAATCAGCCAGAACAACGGCCCCACAGAAGCGAACCCGCCAAACAGGCAGAACAGAACCAGCGGCGGGTTAACCGCGATCAACATGAATATCGCGGGTATCAGCAACAAGGTGGCAAAGGGCACTTTTCCGCCCATATTGATGTCCTTGAAGCTGTAATACTTAAAGGTGCTCACCATCAAGGCACCGGCCGCGGCAGTGATGAAGAACGCCAGGGCCAGGGCGGTAAGACCGCTCAGTTCCAGGTCATAGGACAGCCACACCATGGCCGCCACGACACCGGCAGCAGACGGACTGGGTAATCCTTCAAAGTATCGCTTGTCTGCAATTCCTACCCGGGTATTAAAACGCGCCAGTCTCAAGGCTGCGGCAGCGGTATAGAAAAATGCGGCCAACCAGCCCAGCTTGCCCCAGGCCCAACCGTACTCCGCGAGCCGGGCGAGACCCCACTGGTAGACGACGATGGACGGCGCCAGGCCGAAGCTCACCATGTCTGAGAGACTGTCGTATTCCTTGCCGAAATCACTCTCGGTACTGGTCATACGGGCAACCCGCCCGTCCAGGCCGTCCAGCGCCATGGCAATGAAGATAGCCACGGCGGAGTTACCGAAATTGCCATCCACTGCCGCGACAATCGCGTAAAAGCCCGCGAACAACGCTGCGGTGGTTAGCATATTGGGCAAAAGGTAGATGCCTTTGCCTCGCGCGGCCGAACCGCCGTTTTCTGATTCTTTGGTCATAGCGGCTCATTTTGCCACGCACAGACGACATTTGGCAGGAAAAGATCGCCTCTTTCCCGGCCACCGGGCCAGTCCATGCCAAGCGCATTCCCGGCCGGGGATGCGCACCGCGCTGGAGACAACAGCCGCTGGGCGGATACAATAAGCTCTTTTATCATTAGCCGGAGCCTCGTCTCGCCCATGCGCTTTTCCCAATTCCCCCTGAACACCCTGAAAGAAGTCCCGGCCGATGCCGAGATCGTCAGCCACCAGCTAATGCTGAGAGCTGGCCTGATCCGCAAGCTGGCATCGGGCCTGTACAACTGGATGCCCCTGGGCGTTCGGGTGTTACACAAGGTCGAGCGCATCATTCGCGAAGAAATGAACCGAGCCGGCGCCCTGGAATTATTGATGCCAGCCGTGCAGCCCGCGGAACTGTGGCAAGAATCCGGTCGCTGGCAGCAATACGGCCCGGAATTGCTGCGAGTCAATGACAGACACCAGCGGGAATTCTGCGTTGGCCCTACCCACGAAGAGGTCATCACTGACATCGCACGCAGGGAATTGCGCAGTTACCGCCAGTTGCCGGTGAACTATTACCAGATTCAGACGAAATTTCGTGACGAGATTCGCCCCCGTTTCGGCGTGATGCGCTCGCGCGAGTTCATCATGAAAGATGCCTACTCCTTTCACCTGAACCAGGAATCCATGGCCGAGACCTACCAGGTGATGCATGACACCTACTCCCGGATTTTCACCCGACTGGGACTGGAATTCCGGGCGGTGCAGGCGGACAGCGGCAACATCGGCGGCAGCGAATCCCAGGAATTCCACGTGCTGGCCGATTCTGGCGAAGACGCTATCGCGTTCTCCGATGGCGACGCCTACGCCGCCAATGTGGAAGTCGCGCCGGCCAAAGGGCCGGTTGATCCCCGTCCGGCCCCCACCAGTGAGCTGGAAAAAGTGGCGACCCCTGAGGTACGCAGCATTGATCAGTTGTGCGCCTTCTTGAAGATAGGCCCCCAGCAGTGCCTGAAGACCCTGCTGGTAGAAGGCCAAGATGGCAATCTGGTTGCCCTGGCGCTGCGCGGCGACCATCAGTTGTCTGCAACCAAGGCGGAAAAAATTCCCGGAGTAGCCAGTCCCCTTTGCATGGCCACACCGGAGCGGGTACTGGAAGTCGCCGGTTGCGAACCTGGCTTCATCGGACCGGTGGGTCTGGCCTGCAGTCTTATCGTGGATTACTCCGCTGCCAACATGGCGAACTTCGTATGTGGCGGCAACGAGAAGGACGCACACATGACCGGGGTGAACTGGGAACGGGATATCGCCGAACCCCAGGTCGCGGATCTGCGTGAAGTGGTCGAGGGCGATCCCAGTCCCAGCGGCACCGGCACCCTGCACATCGCCCGGGGTATCGAGGTCGGACACATATTCCAACTGGGTCGCAAGTACAGCGAAGCCATGGGTGCAAAGGTGGTGGACGAACAAGGTCATGAGGTCGAGATGTATATGGGATGCTATGGCATCGGTGTCACTCGCGTGGTTGCCGCTGCCATCGAGCAAAACAACGATGACAAAGGCATCATCTGGCCCGACGCCATTGCGCCCTTCCAGGTCATCCTGATTCCCATGAACCCGGCCAAATCCCAGCGGGTGCGGGAGGAATCAGAAAGGCTGTACAGGGAATTCACCGAGGCCGGACTGGAAGTGTTACTGGATGATCGTGACGCCCGCCCGGGGGTGAAATTCGCCGACGCGGAATTGATCGGCATTCCTCACCGCATCGTGATCGGAGAGCGCGGCCTGGACGCCGGGAAACTGGAATACAGGCACCGCCGGTCCGAGACCAACGAGGATGTCGCCATGGAGAAAATTGTGCAGTTCATCATGGACCGCACCACCAGGGACTAGCATAGTAGACTCATGCGCCAGCTGATCCTGACAATTTGTTGCTGTGTCCTGACCGTCCTTCCGGGGCGGTCGGCGGCCGATGAGCCGGACCCCCAATTGCTGGCAGTGCTGCGCCAGGCAATTGAATCAGCGGACAGCTTCACAGATCGCTACGATGCGGAGGTCTGGCTCAAGCTCAACTCTCAGCGAGCGGAAAAATTTGTCGCCGATCCAGAAGAGCGCCTGAAGATTCTGCGTCACGTACACTACGAGGCGACCCGGGCTTCACTGTCACCAGAACTGGTGCTGTCGGTCATCGAAGTGGAAAGCGCGTTTGACCGGTTCGCCCTGTCCCATGCCGGGGCCCAGGGACTGATGCAGATCATGCCGTTCTGGCTGAAGGAAATAGGACGTCCCCAGGACAACCTGATGGATATCCGTACCAACCTCCGAATGGGTTGCACCATCCTGCGTTACTACCTGGACATGGAGAGTGGTGACTACATCCCCGCCCTGGCCCGTTACAACGGCAGCCTGGGCAAGCCCGACTACCCGCGCAAGGTCATAGGCCGCTGGACCCGGGTCTGGACCCCGTAGTTCGGACAAGCACCCCGGTGCTACCCCGTAAAAAATTTTCCCCGACGATACTTCTCGTCCACCTCGGTCACCGACTGGCACTCCACCGCGCTAACCTCAGACATGACCGGTCCCTGCCAAAGCCACTGGGCGAGAGTATCCACTGCCTGGGCCTCACCCACCGCCAGTACTTCTACCCTGCCGTCTGGCAGATTAATCGCGTAGCCACCCAGCCCCAATTCCCGAGCCCGGCCAGCCGTGGTGGCCCGAAAAAACACACCCTGTACGCGACCACTGACAAAGCAGCGACGCGCAGTAAGTTCATTCATGGGGAATAGCCTCAGGGCTTTTCAGATTCCCTGGTCTGCTCTGCGGTGCGCAGGGCCACCAGTGCCTCAGCTTTTGCTGAATTGGCCTCTTCCCTGGCTTCCTTGTATCGGCGCTGGGAAAGTTTGCTCTCTGCGTTGCGCAAAAGGGCCTGGGCACGCTGCAGGGATTCCGACGCATACTCTGCAGCGCCGGCCTGCTCCGCGGCACTCAGCGCCTGGCGGGCATCACTCATTTCCTGCACAGGTGCCACCGAGCAGCCAGACAGGCCCGGCAACACAAGACTGGCAAACACCAATACCGCCAATTTTGGCAAGGATCTGAACATATTGGACAACACGTTGATCTATAACGTCAGGAAAGACAAGCAAACTAGCAAGCGCCCCCCTAGGCCGTCAAGCAAACCCGGTCTACAATGCCAGCCTTGTTTAGCCCAAAAGGCCAGAAGATGGTACGCATCTATCATAATCCCCGCTGTTCCAAGTCCCGAGCCACGCTTCAGCTGCTGAAGGACCGGGGGCTGGATCCCCAGGTAATCGAATATCTGGATACCCCGCCTGACGCGGAGAGTATTCGCCAATTACTGACTAAATTGAATTTTTCTGCCCGAGATCTTCTGCGGGAAGGCGAGCAGGAATACCGCGACCTCGGACTGGCGGACGACAGCCTTGGGGATGAGCAAATTATCCAGGCCATGGTCAGCCATCCACGCCTGATCGAACGCCCGATTGTGGAAACCGAGGGTGGCGCGAGGATAGGCAGGCCGCCGGAATCCGTGCTGGAGGTACTCTGAGTGAGCATGGAAATCCTGGTCCTGTATTACTCGCGCAAGGGCACCACTGCAGAGCTGGCCAGGCAAGTCTGCCGCGGCATTGAATCTGTCTCGGGGGTTTCTGCCCGCTTGAGAACCGTGCCACCAGTCTCGGCCTCTACCGAGGCGAGCGAAAAGCCGGTGCCGGAACAAGGCCCGCCTTACGCAAGCATGGACGACCTGGCCGAGTGTGATGGCCTGGCCCTTGGCAGCCCCGCCCGCTTCGGGAATATGGCCGCACCAATGAAATACTTCCTGGACCAGAGTTCAGGCTTGTGGCTCAAAGGCGCATTGGCGGATAAGCCTGCCGGTGTATTCACCTCCACAAGCAGCCTGCATGGCGGCCAGGAAAGCACCTTGCTTAGCATGATGCTGCCACTTTTCCATCACGGCATGATACTGCTGGGCGTGCCCTACACCGATGGCAACCTGGGCAAGACCCGTTCTGGCGGAACGCCCTACGGTCCCAGCGCCTTTGCACCGGGCCCCGGCCCATCGAAACTCGAGAAAGAGGAAATCGCGATCGCCCGCCTGCTGGGACAGCGGCTTGCCCAGACAGCCCTGAAACTGGCGGTGGCCAAATGAGGCCCAATAGCGTGAGAATGCTAACCTGGTTCAACCTGGCATTGCTGGCCATCGTGTTGACGGCCTGGCCCGCCAGCGTTCTTCAAAGCAAGGGAATCTGGCTTGGCCTGGCCCTTGCGGCGCCCCTGCTGCTGCCCGCCTGGGGCCTGGCGCGGGACAAGCCCAGGGGATTGCAGGGCGGGATACTGTTGCAGGCGCTTTACCTTGCCATCGGACTGACCGAAGTCATTGCCAACCAGGCTGCACGCCCATGGGCGGCCTCCACCTTGCTGCTGAGCCTGTTTTGCTGTGCCGGCTTGCTCGCGGTACTGCGCCTGCCTCGCAAAGCCCGATAATCAAGACGATTTCTGCTCCAGGATCATCCTGACAAAGGGAATAGTCAGGCGACGCTGGGCCGCCAGGGATTCTTTATCCAGGGTATCCAGAAACCGATACAGGCTGGTCATGTCCCGGGGAATTCGTTGCAACAGGTACCGCCCGGTTTCTTCCGGCAGCTCAATGCCCCTGGCACGGGCTCTTAAACTCAGTGCCGATACGCGCTGCTCGTCACCGAGTTCCGCCAATTCATAGACGCCCCCCCAGCTTAGTCTGGACTGCAGGTCCGCAAGGGAGAATGCATATGCCCTGGGGCCACCGGAGGCGGCCACCAGCAACTGCTTGCCCGAGTCGTGCATGAGGTTGAACAGGGAAAATAGCGCCTGTTCCCAGGCCGCGTCTCCAAGCACCGCATCCAGTTCGTCCAGGCACAGCAAATCATGTTGCTCCCAGCCTGCCAGGGCATCCGGGCCCAGGTCACGCAACTGATCCATGCTCAGGTAGGCCGCCTGCCTGCCCGCCTCCATAGCAGCGATACAGGAAGCGCCAAGCAAATGGGTCTTGCCGCTGTGGGCCGGTCCGGAAATCCAGGCTACGGTTTGCTCGCCCCGCAGAGCGAAGCTCTTGAGAAAAGCGACGCTTTGCTCGTTTCCACCCGGGAAAAACGTGTCGAAAGTGCTGCGATCCCGCAACACCAATCCAAGAGGTATCTGGCTCACTGTTTTGCGCCCGGCCGGTTCTTGATCGCCTTGCGAGTCCACAAAACGATGTAATCCACGCCGCTGATAATCACAGTGCAAAAGACGATGTAACCCAGGATGGTCATGGCTTCGGGATGAAAACTCAATCCGGCAGCGGCAAGCATGGTGCCGAACACGTAAATCAGTTGCAGGAAGGTATTCCACTTGCTGATCTGGGACGGCTCCCCGTCCACCTTGCCGATAACAAAATGGTAGGCAATGCCGCCGGCCATGAGAATCAGATCGCGCCCCACCACCGCCGCGGCCAGCCAGACTGGAATCAGGCCCATTACGGTCATGGTGACAAAGACGCTGACCATCAGCAGCTTGTCAGCCAGGGGGTCAAGAATCAGCCCAAGGTGAGTGCGCCAGTCGAAGCGCCTGGCCAGGAAACCGTCCAGTCCGTCTGACAGGCCTGCCAGGACGAACATCAAGATAGCCGCCTCATACCGTTCCCGTACGAGACTAATCACGATCGGACCCACAAGCACGATGCGACCAAGGCATATCAGGTTTGGAATGTAACTTAACTTCACTTACCCATCCGATAGTAAAGAGTTTCATCCTGCCCCAGAGCCTGACCGCTAACCTTGACCAATGTCCTGTTAAGGGCCATTGCCCGACGCAACACTTCCAGGCTGCTCCCCAGGGTCAAGTCAAAAACCACATTGTCCGCGCTGGCCTGGAATACCGTCACCGACTGCACCATGCTAAGTTCCCGCAGATACGCCTGCACCCTGCCGTACTGTTGCACATCCTCAATTCCAATAATGTGCATTCGGACCCGCGAGGGCCCCGAATCCAATTCAATCGCGAACTGCCGTGCAAACCAATCAGCGCTGACCTGGACGCCATCATCAATGGTTCCGTTAAATGCCTGGACCTGACCATCAAAATGCAGACTCCAGCGCACCGACCAGTAGCCGGCGGCGTCACGCAATGCACGACCAATCAGGACCGCATCAGGCTGATAGCGCTCAGATCCCTGCATGACCTTGTCGTTGAACCCGCCCCAGACGTCAGCGAATGGGACTGCCGCCATGTCGACGCTGTCCATGATCGGGAAGACCACCGGCATTCCGCGCACCTGGGCAAGCTTCTCAAGAAATTCCTTGGCCTGGGCAGCCTGTTCGCCGCCGACCAGGGTCCGTGCCCCGGCACCATTGTCCATTGCCAGCCAAATCAGGGTCTTGGGCCGCTCACGACTCCACAGGGTCAGCTTGTTACTGGACAGGAAGCGCTCAACGACAGAGCCGTCAAAACTGACGTTCATACGGCCGTCTTCGAGGAACTGGTATTGCAAAACCAGTCGATTGGCGTCTTTGATCAACTCGGCTATTCCCGCCTCACTGGCAATATCACGCCTGCCGGTACTCCGCACCAGCACCCGTGCCAGGGCCTCCTGGTAGCCCTTCAAGCGCGCGGCGTAATCCCTGGCCTGGACTTCAACGGTCTCGCTGTACAGGTCAACACGGGTAACCGCCACGGCGGTTCCTGACCAGATGGTCATAAAAACAAGCAAAGCACAGCTGTAGCCGAACAAGGTTGTGCGCGTGGGTAGCATCACAGTGTCTCGTGTCCTCCAGGAAAAGCTCATGTAGAATACTACAACCCGCGGAATGGCTGTGGCCATTTCGGGCAAACCATTCAATTAAATTCCTCCTTCGGAACCTGACAACTTATGACCGGCAAGCCCTCTTTGACCTACAGAGACGCTGGCGTCGATATCGACGCAGGCAATGATCTCGTGCAACGAATCAAACCCCACGTCGAAAAAACCCGGCGCCCCGAGGTCATGGCCAGCATTGGCGGCTTCGGAGGGCTGTTTGCCTTTCCGGTAGACCGCTACAAGGAACCGGTGCTTGTCTCGGGCACCGATGGAGTGGGCACCAAGCTCAAGCTCGCGCTGGAGATGAATATTCATGACACCATCGGCTATGACCTGGTGGGAATGTGCGTGAACGACGTGCTGGTGTGTGGCGCGGAACCCCTGTTCTTCCTGGACTACTACGCGACCGGCCACCTGGACGTGGATGTTGCCGAAGCAGTGGTGGCCGGCATTGCGAGAGCCTGTAAGGATTGCGGCGCCGCGCTGATCGGAGGCGAGACCGCCGAATTGCCAGGCATGTACTCGGGCGGTGATTACGACCTGGCCGGCTTCTGTGTCGGAGCCGTTGAACGCAGCGAGATGATCACGGGCGAAACCGTCGCTCCAGGCGATGCGTTGATTGGCATCGGGTCTTCCGGCTGCCATTCAAATGGCTACTCACTGGCGCGCAAAGTCGTTGAGACCAGCGGAGCCAGCCTGGATATGCCCATGGGTGAGACCACCCTCGGCCGAGCGCTACTGGCCCCTACCCGCCTGTACGTCAAACCGGTGCTGGAACTGATGAAGACAGTTCCCGTCAAAGCCATGGCGCACATTACCGGTGGCGGGCTTCCTGAAAACCTGCCGCGGGTATTGCCCGAGGGCGTCGGCGCCCGAATCGACGGCAAGAGTTGGACCCGTCCGGAGATTTTTGCCTGGCTCCAGGAGCAGGGCAACATCGAGGATCGCGAAATGTATCGCACCTTCAATTGCGGTCTTGGCATGGTACTGGTTGTGGACGCTGACAAGGCCGAGCAATGCATCGCCAAACTTATTGCCCTGGGCGAAAAAGCCTGGCGTATCGGCGAGACTGTCAGTGGCAGTGACGGGGTTGAACTGATCTAGTGAACGGCTCCGCTTCTCCGCTGCAAATAGTGGTCTTGCTGTCCGGCAGTGGAACAACATTGCAGGCGATTATCGACGAGATGCAGGCCGGGAATATCAACGTCGAAATAAAAGCCGTTATCAGCGATCAGTCTCAGGCCACCGGACTGACCCGGGCAGAGAACGCGGGCATTGAGACCTGTGCCCTGTCACCCCGGGACTATCCTGATCGACAAGGTTTCGATCACGCCCTGGCCTCGTGCATCGACCGTTACAAGCCCCAGTACATCGTGCTGGCAGGTTTCATGCGCATCCTTGGCAAGAGTTTCGTAGAGCGCTTTGCGGGCAAGATCCTGAACATACATCCATCGCTGCTGCCCAGGTTTCGCGGCCTGGACACCTACGCAAGGGTGCTGGAAGCCGGTGATGCCGAACACGGCACCAGCGTGCATTTTGTTACCGCAGAGCTCGACGGCGGCCCGCTGATCATGCAGTCCCGGGTAAAAGTGCTGGAAGGAGACGATGAAGAGTCGCTTTCAGCTCGCGTTAAGGAACGCGAACGCAAAATGTACCCGGCCGTACTGGATATGATCGCCGCGAAGCGGATAGAGATGAAAGACGGTCAAGCATGGCTGGATAATCAGCCACTGGATCACCCCCTTGAGTTCGACCCCTCAAAATGATGCCTATGACTGTAACGAGAATCCTGGCACTGGCGCTGGCCCTGACCGGCGCAAGCAACCTCTCCTCAGCGGCTGAAATCAGTATGCCGCTGTATTCTGTCGCGTACACCGCCAGTTATCGCTTTGGCATTTTGACTTTTACCGCAGACACGGACACCACCATTGCCTGGGATGAGCAGGCGGGCGTGTACGCCTA
>JAOTSW010000054.1 GCA_029864735.1 Chromatiales bacterium
ACTACAGGGCGGCGCCCAGGTAGGTAGTCAACCTCAACAAGTCAGCGAATATGCCTGCCGCGGTCACATCTGCCCCGGCGCCCGGTCCACGGACAATAAGCGGGTTCTGGGCGTATCTGCGAGTCGTGAATTTCACGATATTGTCGGTCAGGTCAATGCCGGCGAAAGCATGATCCAGACCCACCGCCTCGAGCTTCACCGTGGCCTTGCCCTCACCATCGAGTCGAGCCATGTAACGCAACACCTTGTCCTGCTTCCTGGCCTGTTCCAGCCGTGCGGCGATCTTGCCGTCTTGCTCGACAAGCCGTTTCAGGTAGGTCTCCACGTCCACATCGTTCAATTCATCCGGAACCAGGCTCTCGATGTTCACATCGTTCACCTCCAGCTCCAGACCGATTTCCCGGGCCAGGATAACCAGCTTGCGGGCCACATCCTTACCCGAAAGGTCATCACGGGGATCCGGCTCTGTGTACCCCTGTTCGCGAGCCAGGGACACCAGCTCGGAAAATGGCGTACTGCCATCGTATAGATTAAACAGGTACGCCAGGGTACCGGACAGAATGCCTTCTATTGACTGCACCTTGTCACCAGTCTGAATCAGGTCCTGGAGAGTACGGATAATAGGCAGGCCTGCACCCACGGTAGTTTCATACAGGTAGCATGAATTGCCCGTCCGCCGAGCCTCGTTCAATTGCCTGAACTTACTCATCGAAGCCGTACTGGCTCGCTTGTTTGGAGTGATCACGTGAATGCCGCGCTCCAGCCATTCCACATAACGACTGGCAATTTCTTCGCTCGCGGTGCAGTCGATAATCACCGCGTGGGGCAGATGATCGGACTGTACATGATCAACAAAGCGGTCCATATCCAGGTGATCGCCACGCTGTGCCAGTGTGTCGCGCCAGGAAGACAGCTCGCAGGCACGGGGTTCAAGAAGCATCTCTCGGGAACTGGCGATCGCCCTGACTCTCAGGTCCAGGTTCAGTTTCCTGCGAAGGCGTTCGAACTCACTCGCCATTTGGTCAAGCAGCACGCCGCCTACATTTCCCGGACCAATCAATCCAATGGAAACCGTCTGTGGAGACAGGTAGAAACTCGCGTGTACCGCGCGCAGTGCACGAGAGGCATTTTCGCTGTCTATCACGCAGGAAATATTTCTCTCTGACGAACCCTGGGCGATGGCCCTGACATTCACGCCAGCCCGTCCCAGCGCCGAAAAAACCTTCCCGGACACGCCGGCGGCGCCAGCCATGCCGTCACCAACAACGGCAAGAATGCTATTGCCCAAATTCACCTCTACATTCTGGATCTGCCCGCCACGCAGTTCTGCCTCGAACGCATCCCGGATGACCGAGGCGGCCCGGGCGGCATCGTCCTCTGGCACCGCGACACATATCGAATGCTCCGAACTGGCCTGGGAAATCAGGACCACAGAAATCTCGGCCTCGCGTAATCCGCCAAACATTCGATCGGCCGTTCCCGGCACCCCGATCATTCCCGCTCCCTCGACGTTGATCAGGGCGATCCCGTCAATCGCGGTAATTCCCTTTACCACGCCCTGGCTGCCCGGCCTGGCGGATATTGGAGTACCTGGCGCCTCAGGGTTGAACGTGTTCTTGATGACTATCGGAATTTGCTTGTGCACCGCTGGATGCATGGTCTGGGGGTGAATAACCTTGGCGCCAAAATACGAAAGCTCCATGGCCTCGCTGTACGACAGGGATTCAATGACCGCCGCGTCCGGCACCCTGCGCGGGTCAGCGCTCATCACACCGTCCACATCGGTCCAGATTGTGATCTGCCAGGCATTGAGCAGGGAGCCGAAAATTGATGCTGAGTAATCGCTGCCATTGCGCCCGAGATTGGCCTGAAGACCGTTCACGTCGCTGGCAATGAATCCTGTGACCACGACCAGGCCATGGAAATTACCGGGTAATTCCCGGCTCAGGTTTGCCGCAGACGCCTCCCAGCGAACCAGGGGACCCAACTCGTGCTGCTCAATCACAACAACCTGCCGGGCGTCCAGCCAGCGGACCCGGGCGTCGCCACGCTCCCTGGCAAGAAAACGACTTAACAGTTGGGCCGACCATAATTCGCCGTATCCGGACACCACATCGCGGCTGATACTCGCTGCCGAGCGCATCAGGGAAATCGCCCGCAGGATATCTGTCAGATCCTGGCTGTCCCGCGCCAGAATCTCGGTAAATTCTGCACGGGAGTTGTCATCCAGTAATTCTTCGGCAATCGCGATGTAGCGATCAATCGCCGGCTGCAGCGCCTCGGCAAGGTTCCCGCCGGCGTGCTCCGCCAGGTCCAGACATCGCACCAGGATATCGGTGACTCCCTTTGACGCAGAGACCACCACGGCATGGCGAGTCTGCTGCCCTTGGGAGAGGATCTCGGCGACCCGACGGAAACAACTGGCATCTGCCAGGCTACTTCCCCCGAACTTACTGACCAGCCATTTTCCGTCGCTCATTCGGACCCCAATTGTGCGGATGCAAAAAAGTCGATTGTATGGGGGTGGCGCTAGGGATTAAAGGCCTAATATCGCTAGATTGCGAGGATGTAATCTTCAGACAAAAAAATCCCCGCATTGCGGGGCATAATTTGCAGGGTTTTTATTGTTATTTACGCTTTCGCTTGCCGTTCACTAATTATCATTATTGCTACAAGCAAGTTTTTATTATTACGTAGTCCTACTCACCTGGAAGCGTTGACCGGTTCAGCCGTCACTCTCACAGGTCGTCCATGTTTCAGACTACGGGTAAGGTTATACAATCGTCGTGCCAAAAGTGCAAATAATAGCAATTACAACAACTTACGCTTTTTCTGTAATTTAAGTTTTAACAAAGTGTAAAGTTTCCCGACACTTTCCCGCTTTACAAAAGCGGCAATTCGGCAAATCCCCACCTGGTCTCTTGCCGACGCATCCCTATGAGTCTCCTGACAATGTCCAGGTCCTTCATGAACCCGCTCGCGCTGCAAACCGGCTCCGGAAACACGCCGGGCTTTAGATACTGGATCAAAAGTCCGTATTGCATTCATCTTCCCACGAGGCAAGAATGCGCCGATGCATATGAACTCTAGTGAATTCCGAAAGTGGCCCAACAAGGCGATCACTTTGCTGGGCATGTCGGGAGTGGGTAAGACCACCCTGGCCAATCACCTGCCAAAGAGCCATTGGTTCCACTTCTCCGGTGACTACCGAATCGGCACCAAGTACCTGGGGGAGCCGATACTCGACAACATCAAGCGCCAGGCCATGCAAGTGGATTTCCTGAGGGAGTTGCTGCGCAGCGATTCTATATACATCGCAAGTAACGTGACCGTAGAGAATCTTAGCCCCATCTCCACTTTCCTGGGCAAGGTTGGGCGATCGGATTTGGGTGGACTGCCGCTGGAAGAATTCCTCCGCCGCCAGCGACTGCACCGGGACGCCGAAATACAGGCCATGAAGGATGTGCCTGAATTCATTGGGAAAGCTCGCCAAATATACGGCTACGAGCACTTCATCAACGATGCCGGCGGCAGTGTTTGCGAACTGGATGACCACGAGATGATGGCTGCGCTGAGCAATAACACTCTCATTCTCTACCTGCGGCCCGATCCCGAGATGGAACAGGAACTGATCAGGCGGGCGGTGTCGAATCCGAAGCCACTGTATTACCGGGAAGACTTTTTTCAGGCGCAATTGGCCATTTATCTCGCCGAACGTTCACTGGCTGGACCCAATGACATCGATCCGGACGATTTTGTGCAATGGATATTTCCGCGCCTGAGCGCTCACCGGAAGCCCCGCTATGAAGCCCTGACGGCGGAGCACGGATACGCCGTGGATGCGGCGCAAATATGCAGCCTTCGGGATGAGCAGGACATCATCGATCTGATTTGCGAGACCCTGGACCGCAGTTAGTTTGCCGGTGTCGCCCGCTCCGCGTTGGTAATGGCACGGATCACCGTGGCCAGAAGGATCATTGCCCCACCTGCCAGTGCCGCAAGACTGGGCTCTTCTCTGTGGACCAACCAGGCCCACACGGGGCTTAGAACCGGTTCAAGCAGCAACAGCAAGGAAGCCTCCAGGGCCGGAACCTTGCTGATTCCCCGGGTCAGGAAAAAATACGCCAGGGCAATCTGGGCAACCCCCAGGTAAATTACAACCATCCAGTCCCCGACCGGTGCCGCTGGAATTGGAAATGCCATGGTCCCGGCAGCCAGGCAGGCGAGGACATTACCTGCCACCACGCAGGTCAGGGCAGAATTATCCCCGGCCTCACCCCGGCGCGACTGCCAACGCAAACCCAGCACGGTCAACGCCCAGCTCACCCCCGCACAGGCTGCAAGAATATTTCCCCGCACCGGATCGGTGGCCGCTGCGGTGACGGTTTCCTGCCCCGTCAGCAACAATGCCAGGCCGGTGCCAAGCACCACCATGAGCAACAGATCAGCCTTGTGCACCGCTTCCTTAAGCAGCAGCGGACCGAGTATCAGCAGATACAAGGGCGCAGTAGATTGCAGGAAAATAGCATTGGCAGCGGTTGTTAGCTTGTTAGCCAAGGCATAGAAAATCATGGTAGCGGCAAAACACACCGCCACAGCCAGCACACCGGGAGTCCATGCCTTGCGCGCCTGGGGCAGCAAGAGCCATATAACTCCCGCGGCCAGCGCGCTGCGCATGCAGGCCACCTGCCAACCGGTAAAGCTCAGCAGCTTGATAGCTGCCCCGCCGGTGGAGAACAGCACCGCGGCACCCAGCAACGACACCCTGGCGGCTTGACCCGACTGCATCATCTGTTCTAGTGCAACATGCGGGTTCGGATGGTGCCCTCAATTTCTCGAAGGGCCTCCACCAGAGGCTTGGCGTCTTCCAGTTCGACATCCATCACCACATACCCGATAGATCTTGAGGTTTGCAGGTATTGGGAGGCGATATTCACGCCTCGATCGGAAAACACACGGTTAATCTTTTCCAGCACACCGGGAAGATTGTGATGGATGTGCAAAATACGACGCTTGTCGTAATGATCAGGGATCGCTGCCTGGGGAAAGTTCACCGCGGTCATGGTCGAACCGTTGTCGCTGTATTTAATCAGCTTGCCCGCCACTTCCAGGGCAATATTTTCCTGGGCCTCCTGGGTACTGCCACCGATATGCGGAGTCAGGATAACGTTATCAAATTCCCTGAGTGCCGAGACAAACTCATCATCGTTGGATTTGGGCTCCACCGGAAATACATCGACCGCGGCACCGTGCAAGTGGCCATCCCGTAACGCGTCAACCAGGGCCTCGATGTCGACGACTGTCCCCCTGGAAGCATTTATCAGGTAACGCCCCTTTGGTATCAATGCCAACTCCCTGGCGCCGATCATATTGCGAGTCTGCGGGGTCTCCGGCACATGCAGGGAAACCACATCCACACAGGACAATAGTTCATGGAGACTTCCCACCGGAATGGCATTACCCAGGGGAAGCTTGTGCTCGATATCGTAGTACAGAACCCGCATACCCAGGCTTTCCGCCATGATGCCAAGCTGGGTACCAATGTGACCATAGCCCACGATACCCAACTTCTTGCCGCGAATCTCATAGGCGTTCGCTGCGCTTTTTTCCCAGACGCCACGATGAGCCCGGGCATTTTTCTCAGGCACTCCACGCATCAGCAAAATGATCTCAGCGAGCACCAGTTCGGCGACGCTGCGCGTGTTGGAAAATGGCGCATTAAACACCGGTATACCCAGGGCCTCCGCAGCAGCAAGGTCAACCTGGTTGGTGCCGATACAGAAACACCCCACCGCCGCCAAACGCTCCGCGCGGGAAAGCACCTCGGCATTGATCTGACTGCGGGACCTGATGCCCAGGAAATGCACACTCTTGATTTTCTTTATCAGTTCATCGTGGGGTAACGCATGGGACAAACTGGTGATGCTTTTATACCCTGCATGCTTGAATGACTGCACAGCAGCATCGCTCACGCCTTCCAGTAACAGGATTTTGATTTTTTCCTTGCTCAGGGATAATTGTTTCATGGCTCTGCCGGTGTTGTTGCGCATTGGGCTTTCCAATGCGATTACTGTGTTGAGGCTACGCGAATCGGACCTGCTCAGACACCTTCGAGCAATAGGAACTGTGCCTTCGCGGCATCCTTGCGAATCGAGATGGCGTGCTGATACTCCGGCGAGTTGTACCATCGCCTGGCAGTATCCAGATCGGGAAACTCGATCAAGACCACCCTGCAGCCCTCCTCATCTCCTTCCAGGGTCTCGAGCAATCCGCCCCGTGCCAGGAAATGTCCTCCGTACCTGGCCACTGCCGGCCCCGAATGCTGCTTGTACTCTTCGTATGCCTCCGGGTCCGTCACATTCGCACGAACAATAACGTATGCCTTTGAGCTCATCTGCCTAGTCCTTGGCCTAGTCGGCCACTGTCAAAACCACTTTCCCAACCGCTTTTCGGCTCTGGAGGGAAATAAAACCTTTTTCAAATTCAGCAAGCGGGTAACACTCTCGAATGTTAGGACGAAGTTCGCCACTGGCGAGCCAACTCATCAACTGTCGGAAGCTTGCAGCGGCGCCAGCAGGATCCCGCTGTACCCATGCACCCCAGAATACTCCTACGGCACTCGCTCCCTTGAGCAGCAACAGGTTCAGGGGCAGTTCGGGAATACCGCCGCCGGCAAAACCAATGACAAGATAACGCCCACCCCAGGCCAGGCTGCGAACCGCCGGGATCGCCAATTCGGCGCCCACCGGGTCATACACAACATCCACTCCTCGCCCATCGGTGATCTCCTTCACCCGGGTCCTGAGGTCTTCCTCGCTGTAATTGATGAATTCACTGGCCCCGGCTTCCCTGGCTGCATCCAGCTTCTCCCGGGAACTGGCCGCTGCGATGACCGTTGCCCCCATCAGCCTGCCCAACTCCACGGCTGCCAGACCTACACCACCGGCAGCGCCCAGTACCAGCAAGGTATCTCCGGGCTTCAGGCCTGCCTGCTGGGCCAATGCATAGTGGGAGGTTCCATAGGCGGTGGCGAAGCTGGCGGCGACCTTCATGGAGAAGCCCTCGGGTATCGGCAGCACGCGCCGAGCATCCGCCACCAATTCCTCGGCAAACGCGCCGGTACCGGCCAGGGCAATCGCCGCTTGACCGGGCTTCAGATGAGTGACCCCCTCGCCAAGCTCCACTACCCGACCCGCGGCTTCGGCCCCCGGCACGAAAGGCAGGTCAGGACGGTCCTGGTAGAGGCCGCGGATAATCAGGGTATCCAGAAAATTGAACGACGCTGCATGCACAGCAAGCTTTACCTGGCCCGGCCCAACTACCGGTGACTCGATCTCCTTCAGGGCGAGTTTGTCAGGACCACCAAGCTCACTACAAACCACTGCTCGCATGTCGCGCACCTTCAATTGGTCAAACAAGTATTATGCCGCTACCCGGCACGGGTAACACGCGATAAACAAAGTTTCTTTTGGCTTTTCGGCGCGATTGAATACCCAGGGTCCCAGGCGAGCAAAAAAATACCGGGTAGCGAGGACCGGAGCCTCGCTACCCGGTAATATTTACGTTCTACTCACTGGCAGGGGACTGTTGCTCCCAGGCCTTTTGCGCCCTGTCGATAATGTAAGCGTGAGTGGCTTTCGCCTCCTCAGCGCTCAAAATCTGTCCAAATGCGGGCATACCGGCCTTGTAGCTGGCGCCGCCGAGCACAATGGCATAGAAATTCTTGTGGACCTGCTCGCTCATGTATCGCAGGTCCGGAATAATGCCACCACCGATAGCGCTTTCTCCATGGCAAATTCCGCAGCGCAGGTGGTAAACCCGCTTGCCCAGGGCCAGTTCTTCATCAGAAATCTCCTGACCGGGAGGCTTGGGCATCACCCGTTCCACCGTTTTCAGGGCAGGCAGCCCAGCCTTGCCATCAAGCCTGAACACCAATAGCTGGTTCACCATCTCTGTGGCGCCTGGCGGATACGCAGCGCCAAGGAATAAGGGAAATGTTCCGCCCCAACCCGCCATCACCGCAACATACTGAACGCCGCCAACCTGATAGCTAATGGGTGCGGCAACGATGCCAGTCTGTGAGGGGAAGCTCCACAACTGCTCACCGGTATCCGCGCTTAACGCCAGGAACTGACCCAGCGGGGTTCCCTGGAATAGCAGGTTGCCGGCCGTGGACAGCATTCCACCATTCCACGGACCGGGGTGCTCCACATGGAAAGCTTCTTCCTGGGTCACCGGGTTCCAGGCAATAATCCGGCCCTTGATCATGGCGGCCAGCTGCTGGGCAACCTCGGGATCTTCCGGCATCGCCGCCAGGCTCGGATCCACTCCAAGGTTCCAGTATCCGGGTGCATACTTGAAATCCTGATCCTTGCCATAGACAAACGGCACTTCCTGGGCCGGGATGTACACCAGCCCGGTATCAGGGCTGTAAGTCATGGGATGCCAGTTGTGGGCACCAAATGGCGACGGCAAGGCAAACGAAGGCGCGTCCGCAAACCTGGCCTGGGGCGTCTCAACCGGGCGTCCGGTCTCCATGTCCACGTGACTTGCCCAGGTGGTCTGGACAAAATTCCGGGCAGAGATCAGTTCGCCAGTCTGGCGATCAAGAACATAGAAGAATCCGTTTTTCGGAGCCTGCATCAGCACCTTGCGCGGCTTTCCGTCAATGTCCAGGTCGGCAAGAATCATGTGCTGGGTGGCGGTGTAATCCCAGCTGTCACCCGGGGTGGTCTGGTAATGCCACACATAGGCCCCGGTATCGGGCTTGAGAGCCACGATAGAGGAAAGAAACAGGTTGTCTCCGCCGCCCGGACTGCGGATGTGGCGGCTCCATGGAGAACCATTACCCACTCCGATATACAGAAGGTCAAGCTCCGGGTCATAGGCCATGGAATCCCAGACCGTACCGCCGCCGCCGATCTTCCACCACTCGCCGCCTTTCCAGGTATCCGCGGCACCCTGGAGCACCTCGGATTCAAATGGCAGGGAGGGATCGCCAGGCACCGTGTAGAACCGCCATAGCTGCTCACCGGTATCTGCATCGTAGGCACTGACGTAACCGCGAACCCCCAGCTCGGCCCCGCCGTTTCCGATCAGTACCTTGCCCTTCACGACTCGGGGGGCACCGGTAATGGTATAGGGACGTTCTGGATCGGTTGTCTGAACACTCCATTGCTGCTCGCCGGTCTTGGCGTCCAGGGCCACCAGGCGTCCATCCAGCGTGGCCACAAATATGCTGTTACCCCAGGCCGCAACGCCCCGGTTCACCACATCGCAGCAGGCGTAGCGCGCCCACTCCGTCGGCACCTTGGGGTCATAACTCCAGAGCAGTTCTCCGCTGGCCGCATCCAGCGCATAAACCAGGCTCCATGGACCGGTTGTGTACAGGACACCATCGAACACCAGTGGAGTGGCTTCAGTTCCACGGGCTGTTGGCAGGCGATAGGACCAGGCCAGGCCAAGACGGCCCACATTGTCGCTGGTGATTTGCGCGAGAGGGCTGTAGCGCTGCTCGTCGTAGGTGCGACCATGGCTGAGCCAGGCGCCTTCCTCGGCGGCAATAATACGAGCCTCGGTGACGCCTGCTGCGGGCGCTGAAATTGTCGCTTCTGCAACATGCCCGCCATCCTCCGGGCTCTTGCCGCAACCAGCGAGAAGCAATCCGAATGCGGCCAGCGCTAATCCCTGCATGCCGCGCTTACCCCATCCGGGCTTCTGCGCAATCTCTAATCTCATGTGGTTTCTCCATGAACACTCTATTCGGCGCGAACCACTTTCTGGTCAATAGCGCCAAAAATACTGACTCCCTCTGAATCCAGCATTTCAATGCGCACACGATCACCAAACTTCATAAATGGTGTATGTGGCTTGCCATCTGCGATGGTCTCCAGCATGCGTACTTCAGCCAGACAGCTGGAACCCAGGCTGCGGTCGTAGTTGGACACGGTGCCTGAACCGATCACCGCCCCTGCTCCCAGGCGACGGGTCAGGGTAACGTGCTGAATCAGCCTCGGAAAGTCAAAAGTCATGTCAACGCCGGCATTGGGCTTGCCCAGTAACTGCCCATTCAGGTGGGTCACTAGCGGCAGATGAACTTTGCCGCCGTCCCAGGCTTCCCCCAGTTCATCGGGCGTCACTGCTACCGGTGAAAACGCCGAGGCGGGCTTGGACTGGTAAAACCCAAACCCTTTACTTAGTTCCCCGGGAATCAGGTTTCGCAGGCTGACGTCGTTTACCAGCATGATCAGCTTGATGTGCTTGCGGGCATTACTTGCGTCAATCCCCATGGGCACGTCATCGGTGATTACCGCGACCTCAGCTTCCATGTCGATGCCATATTCCTCGCTTGGCACCACCACCGGATCCCTGGGACCGATGAAATCATCGGAGCCGCCCTGGTAGACCAAGGGGTCTTCCCAGAAGCTTGGGGGCATTTCCGCTCCCCGGGCCTTGCGCACCAGTTCAACGTGATTAACGTAAGCGCTTCCATCTACCCAGTGGTAGGCCCTTGGCAGCGGTGATTCGGCCTGCTCCGGGTCAAAGGCAAAGGCGTTGTCGACAGCGCCGGCATTCAGCGACTGGTAAACCTGGTCCAGGGCCGGCTCACATTCGGTCCAGTTATCCAGGGCTGCCTGCATTGTCGGGGCGATATCCGCAACCGCACAGGCCCGTGCTAAATCTCGACTTACCACGACCAGGGTGCCATCCCGGGTTGCGGACTTAATGGTGGCAAGTTTCATGCGTACTCCTCAATCTTGATTCGACTCGGTGCCCTGCAGGCTAAGCCCGGGATTGTAGCAAAGCCAGCGCCGGCGCTGCGCCAATCTGGGGCCAATCTGGAATGCCTCAGCTCCGGGCCCGGTATTTATGGTCTATATTAGCGTCATGGGCGCCGCCGGCCCGAGGCTTCACAAACTAGCAAGCAGGACAAGAGTAATGACTCACAAGAATCCCCTGGCCCTGATTACCGGGTCATCATCAGGAATAGGTATTGAACTTGCCCGGGTCTTCGCCGAGGAAGGCTTTGACCTGGTATTGGTAGCCCGGCGACAGGCCGAACTGGAAACCCTGGCCGAAGAACTACGGCACGCCCATGACATCGACTGCACCGTACTTCCATGCGACTTGACCGCTCCAGGGGCAATCAGCGAGCTGCTCAACTCTCTTCCCAAGCGGCCCCTGGACGTACTGGTAAACAACGCCGGCGTGATGCAAATGGGAGGATTCGCCTCGGACAAGCTGGAAAGGCAATTGCAGCAGATTCATCTGAACGTGCTTGCACTGACAGAACTGACTCATCGCTGCCTGCCTCCGATGCTCAAGCGCGGCAAGGGTCGCATCGTCAACCTGGCGTCCGTTGCTGCCTTCCAACCGGTTCCCTACCTGTCGGTTTACGCCGCCACCAAGGCCTATGTGCTGTCCTTTACCGAGGGCCTGTCCGAAGAACTCAAGGGAACAGGCGTAAGCTGCACGGCCGTCTGCCCCGGCTTTACCGATACCCCGATGATAAGGGGCAAGAAACACACCGACAAAAAGCCCAACAACCTGCCCATGGCGGTGGTCTCGGATCCGGCGTTTGTCGCCCGGGAAGCGTTTTCAGCCGCCATGGCCAGGGACGTAATCCACGTCCCCGGCATGATTTACAAGGTAATGTCCACACTGTCCCAGCTGCCACCAAGATTCATGGTTCGTTCAATAGCGGGGATGTTTGGCCGGCGCAATGCCAAGAGAAAATAAGCGCTGGGGTCCGGAGTCGACTAAAGCCCCAGGGCGGCGTCGCTGACATAAGGATTACTGAGCCTTTCCTTCCCAAGAGTCCCCACAGGCCCGTGACCCGGGATAAAACGCACATCATCGCCCAGCGGAAACAGCCGCTCGCGTATTGATCTCACCAGGGTATCCAGGTCACCCCTGGGAAAATCCGTGCGGCCTATCGACCCCTGGAAAAGCACATCCCCGACGATCGCCAGCCTGGAAGGCAGGTGGGCAAAGACCACGTGACCCGGCGTGTGACCCGGGCAATGCAGCACCTCCATACTGATGCCACCCACGGACACCGTATCCCCCTGTTCCAGCCACCGCTGGGGTTCAAAGGCTTCGGCCGGCGGAAACCCAAACATGCGACTTTGCTCCGGCAACTTATCGATCCAGAACTGGTCTTCCCTGTGGGGTCCCTCAATAGGTACCGACAGCCGCCGCGCCAGCTCTGCGGTCGCCCCGGCGTGGTCGATGTGGGCATGAGTGAGAAGAATCTTTTCTATCGTTACGCCATGACGCTGAACCTGCCCAAGCACCTTGTCCAGGTCTCCGCCGGGGTCGACAATCGCTCCCAGCATATTGGCGGGATTCCACAGGATGCTGCAATTTTGCTGAAACGGCGTGACCGGCACGACCACTACGCGCAAGCCCGAAGGGCCTGACTCAGTACCACTCATCCTGCATCTCCGTGAACAATCCATCCCTCATCGCCAGGATGCGGGCGTTGCTGTTTACCCTGGGCAGCTCATAGGTACAAAAATAGTGGCAGGCCTTGAGCTTGCCCTGGTAGAACGCATCATCTGTTCCCGGCGCATCTTCCAGTGCCTCCAGGGATATCCGTGCCAGCCTCAACCAGGTCCATGCGACCAGCAGGTGACCCAAGCTGTCCAGGTACAAGGTGGCATTGGCCAGTGCCTTCTCGGCTTCACCCTTTCCTGCATCGGCAACCAGCATTCCGGTAACCCGGATCATGTCCTCGGTTGCCTTGGCAATCAGTTGCGCATACTGAGACAAGGCCGGTGTCACGCTCACACGGGCGCAATCCTCCCTGACCATTCTCAGCAGTTGCCCGAGCGCCATCCCGCCATCCATAAAGACCTTGCGCCCCAGCAGGTCCAGGCCCTGGATACCGTGGGTACCCTCATGTATCGGATTCAGCCGATTATCCCGATACAGCCTCTCTACCGGGTACTCCCGGGAATAGCCGTATCCGCCCAGCACCTGTATGGCGTGCTTGTTCGCTTCAAGACAAAACTCCGACGGCCAGCTTTTCGCGATGGGTGTGAGCAAGCCCAGCATGGCGTTCAGGGCCTTTTTCTGCTCAGGGTCACTGGTAATCATTTCTTCATCCAGCAGCCGCGCGCAATACAAACTCAGCGCCAGGCCACCCTCTGTGTAGGCCTTTTGGGCCAGCAGCAGGCGAGCCACATCCGGGTGCTTGATGATAGCGACCGGTGGCTGCTCCGGATCCCGGGAAGTCAGTGGGCGACCCTGGGGTCGGTTCATCGCGTAATCCAGGCTATGCATGTATCCGCTGTATCCCAGCGCTGCGGCGGACATCCCTACCGCAACCCGTGCTTCGTTCATCATCTGGAACATATAGGCCAGGCCCTTGTTGGGTTCGCCCACCAGGTAACCTTCACATTGCCCACCCTCACCGAAATTCAGCAGCGTATTCACTGTGCCCCGCCAACCCATCTTGTGATTCAGTCCGGCCAGGGCAATGTTGTTCTTCTCGCCACTGCTGCCTTGCTCGTCCACCAGGTTGCGCGGCACCACGAACAGGGAAATACCTTTCACTCCGGGAGGCGCGCCTGAAATTCTGGCCAGTACCATGTGGACAATATTCTCGCCCAACTGGTGATCTCCGCCGGAGATCCACATCTTTGTTCCGCGCAGGCTGTAACGCCCATCTTCCAGGGGTTGGGCCAGGGTGCTTATATCAGCAAGGGAAGAACCCGCCTGGGGCTCAGTCAAACACATGGTTCCGAAAAAGCGCCCTTCCAACATGGCCGGAATAAAACGCGACTTTAGTTCCGGCGAGCCAAAGGTGTTCAACAGATTTGCAGCGCCCGCCGTGAGCATGCCGTAACCGTAGAAACCCACGTTGGCACTGGCGAACACCGCGCCTGCGGCCTGGGTGGCAATCCACGGAAACTGCATACCCCCGTCATCCTCTGCGAAGGCAGCGCCAATAAAACCCGCCTCGGAATAGGCGTTGACTGCGGCCTGAGTCTCGGGAATCAACTTCACCTGGCCATCTATGAACTCCGGTTCCTCTATATCGGCCTTGGACGCATAGGGAAGAAATTCCTTCTCGGCAATCGCGTAAGCGGTATCCAGCAGTCCATCAATAGTGTCCCCGTCATGGTTGGCGTAACGCTCGCAATTGAGCAGCTCGCCGACCTTAAGAAATTCCTTGAGCAGAAAATCGATCTCTCGGCGACGGATCAGCATGGCTATGAATCCTTTATGAACTGGTGAATCCAGGTTGACGTAACCCGACCGCAACTAGGATAGTGACCCGGGGGCAATGAGTACAGGGCCGCGGGAGCAAACATCCATATGAAACATCCGAAATTGGTAGCGCTGCTGATCATTGGCGATATTGTCGTGGTGCTGCTGTTACTTTTCTGGTGGATGGCAAGACCCGGATATGTCGATGCCGCCGCCTGGAATCCGCCCCAGGCCCCGGCACTTGAGGGGCCGACAGCACCCAATACTGCTCTGCTTGAGGCCAGGCTGATTGCCCGGGGCAAAGTATGGGGACCCGAGGACGTGGCGGTGGACAGCCAGGGCCGGGTCTACGCCGGAACCCAGGACGGTTTGATCGTGCGAGTCGATGCCAATGGTCAGGT
>JAOTSW010000184.1 GCA_029864735.1 Chromatiales bacterium
GCGCTTCGCGTTCTCGGCGCCGGCCTGCATGAAGCGTTCATCCAGCAGGTACTCGGGGCTGGGGCATAACAGGGTTACGTCCATGCCGAATTTGGAGGCGATCAACAGGGCCGAATTGGCCACTGCAGTGTTCAACGGCCTGGGGTGCCAGGTCCAGGTCAACAGGAACTTTTTCTTGTCGGGCTGCCCGAGTTTTTCCTGGAGGTTCATCATCAAGGCCAGTTCCTGGCAGGGATGGATGATGGTTTCCATGTTGATTACCGGCACCGTGGCGTATTGGGAAAACGCCATCAGGGTCTTGTCCTGCCGGTCCTGTTCCCAGTCGGTAAACTTGGGGAAAGCACGCACCGCTATCAGGTCGCAATACCGGGAAAGTACCTGGGCGGCTTCTTTTACGTGTTCCTCTGCCTCTCCATCCATGGTCGTGCCCAGTTCGAATTCCATTGGCCAGGCGTCCTTGCCCGGTTGCAGCACCACGGCGTGTCCGCCCAGCTGAAACGCGCCCAGCTCAAACGAGGTCCGGGTGCGCAGCGAGGGATTGAAAAATAGCAGTGCGATGCTTTTGCCCTGCATGCATCGGGAGGAATCGGAACCTTGTTTGAACGCGCGGGCACGGTCCAGCACCAACTGCAGCTCTTGCCTTGTCCATTCCTCAGTTGTCAGAAAATGCCTCGGTGACATGGTGACTCCAAACTGTTTACAAACCTCTTAAATGAAAAAACCCGGCCTGGGGCCGGGTTCCTGGTGCAATCTTTCTCGTCCTTACTCTAGATCAACACAAAGCCCAGCCGTCCTTTGACAGGTTGCGTCGGCGCAGGTTGTGGGTCTTGATTTCCTGGGTCATAGTTTCATCAAAATTTTGGACGTGGAATGAATTGGTATCATGATCACGGTTGTGCTGCAAGGCATCATTTTCGGGAGGCCGCCAGGGTGGAGATAGAAAGTGACGGAATTTATCGCGCGGTGGTATTCGATCTTGACGGGACCTTGCTGGATACCCTGGAAGATATCGCCACGGCAGCCAATGCCACGCTTGCCGAATTGGGGGAGCCTGAACTGGAATTGCAGGCCTACCGGGAGCTGGTGGGCGAGGGCGTCCTGAGCTTGCTTGAAAGGGCGGTACGTCAGGACAGCCAGGCTCGCCTCGACCTGGCCCAGGCGGTGCAGCGCCTGGAGCACCATTACGGCCAGTGCTGGAATCGGCGCACCCGACCCTACCGGGGGATTCCCGAACTGCTGGATGCGCTGGCGACCAGGAAGCTGCCCACGGCGGTGCTGAGTAATAAGCCCCAGGGCTTTACCACCCTGTGTGTCGAGCAGTTGCTGTCGGCCTGGCGCTTCGAAATGGTCCTGGGTGCGCGGGAAGGCCGGCCCCGGAAACCGGATCCTTCAGGCTTGATGGAAGTGTTGGAAGTGCTGGGGGTAAAGCCCTGGCAGGTTCTGTACCTGGGCGACACGGCCATCGATATGCAGACCGCAGTGGCCGCCGGTTGCTATCCGGTAGGGGTGAGTTGGGGGTTCCGATCCCACGAGGAATTACTCGCCGGCGGCGCCCTGAGCGTGATTTCTCACCCGGAGCAGTTGCTGGAGATGCTCTGACGCTGGCCGGTCATGCTCTGGTAGAATGGCGCTCCGTTTTTCTCAAACCAGTTCCACCATTATGGATATATACAAGCGCTTTCATATCGAGGCCGCCCACCGGCTGCCCAATGTACCCGAGGGCCACAAGTGCGCCCGGTTGCATGGCCATTCCTTTGAAATTGATATCTATGTCAGCGGCCCCCTGGATCCGGAACTGGGCTGGGTGATGGATTTTGCCGACCTGAAGGCGGCATTTGAGCCCCTGTATGCCCAGATGGACCATAACTACCTTAACGAGCTGCCGGGGCTGGAAAATCCGACTTCCGAGAACATGGCGCACTGGATTTGGCAAAAACTCAAGCCCGAGCTTCCGCTGCTAAGCCGGATCGTGATTCGCGAGACCTGTAACTCGGGGGTGGATTACCGGGGCGACCAGCAAGGCTAGCGCCCGGCGATGGTGCTCAGCAGCGCCTGGATGCTCTCCAGGGGCGCGGAACACTGCATTCCCACGCACTGGTAGGCCACGGTCTCTTTTTTTGCTGCCTTGCCCTTGATGCCCTCGGGGAGGTCTTTGGCATCTGAGGGAATCGCAAATACCATGCGTCGCGGCGCGAAGATCGACTGGGTTGTTTCCCGCCAGTCCTCCAGGGTCTCTCCCTCACCACGAATGATCAGCGTCTCCACCGGAAGCACGGTGTCCTCCAGGGCCTGCAGCAGACTGCAATGGGCGTAGGGATACCGTTGTATCGCCGGCCAGGCGGCCGCCAGGGTGCGATCAGCGGCCTCCAGGTAGCGTGGCTCACCCAGCAGCAGTCCCAACCTGCGAAGGACGCTGGCGGCCACTCCGTTGCCCGAGGGCGTGGCGTCGTCGCTCAGGCTCTTGGGACGATGAATCAGCTGCTCCTGGTCATCGGCGGTAAAGAAAAATCCGCCGGCGTCCGGGTCCTCGAAATGGGCCAGCAGACAGTCCGCCAGTTCCGTGGCCCATGCCAGGTAATCGCTGCGCCATTCACACTGCAGCAATTCAAGCAGTCCTTCGGCCAGGAAGACATAGTCGTCCAGGTAACCGCTGAAACGCGCCCGGCCATCCTTGTAGCTGGCCAGCAGCCTCCCGTCCTGCCACATGTGCTCATGAATGAAGTCGGCGGCGCCGCGCGCAGACTCGGCCAGTTCCGGGCGGCCAAGGCTGCGCGATGCGATGGCCATGCCGCGAATCATCATGCCGTTCCAGGCGGTGAGGATCTTTTCATCCCTGCCGGGACGAATTCGCTGTTCCCGGTGTTCCAGCAGGCGCCTGCGGGCCTGGGCCAGCAAGTGCTGGGCATGGGGTTCGGTGATGCCCAGTTCCTTCGCTACTTCCTCCGTATCCCGGAAAGTGTGCAAATGCCATGCGCCCTCGAAATTCGCCTGCCGGTCCAGGCCGTAGACTGCGGAAAACAGCGGGTATTGTTCCTCGTCCAGCAGCTCTTTCACCTGCTCCGGGGTCCAGACGTAAAACTTGCCTTCCTCACCTTCGCTGTCCGCATCCAGGGTGGCGTAATAACCGCCCTCAGGGGATTGCATCTCTGCCAGTACCCAGTCCGCGGTTGAATTGGCAGCCCGGTGGAATACCTCGTCACCGGTGGCCAGCCAGAGCTGGGCGCACAGGGCCAGCAGCGGCCCGTTGTCGTAGAGCATTTTTTCGAAGTGGGGGATCATCCAGAGGTCGTCCACCGAGTAGCGATAGAATCCGCCACCCACCTGGTCGAAGACCCCGCCCTGGATCATCCGTTGCAGGGTCATGGCCGCCATGTACAAGGCCTGCACGTCGGGTTCTTCACCGTGGGCGCTCTCGCGCCAGTGGCGCAACAGGCGCTCTATGCCCGGTGAGTGGGGGAATTTGGGCGCATCGCCGAAGCCGCCGTGCTTGCTGTCGAACTGCTGTTCCAGCACGGTGCGGGCCATGGTCAGGGGCTCGTCTGTCAGCTCGACCTGGTCCTGTTTCTCCGGATTCAGGCGGGTGAACACGTCCCGCAGGGACTCGGTTTGCCGGGAGAGTTCCTCGCCCTGTTCCGTGTAGTACTGGTGTACCCGGTTCAGGATGTCCTTGAAGCCGGGCATACCGTAGCGTGGCTCCGGCGGGAAATAGGTCCCGCCGAAGAACGGGGTCTGGTCCTCGGGGGACAAGAACATGGTCAGGGGCCAGCCGCCGGCGCGCTGGGTGATGATCTGGTGTGCAGTCTGGTAAATCTTGTCCAGGTCCGGACGCTCTTCCCGGTCCACCTTGATGTTCACGAACAAGCGGTTCATCAGCGCGGCGGTGTCCACGTCTTCAAACGACTCATGGGCCATCACATGGCACCAGTGGCAGGCCGAATAACCAATGGACAACAGGATGGGCTTGTTTTCTCGCCTGGCCAGTTCCAATGCTTCCTCGCCCCAGGGATACCAATCCACCGGGTTGGATTCGTGCTGCTTGAGGTAGGGGCTGGTCTCACCAGCCAGTCGGTTGCACGCCGCTGCCATGGAATCTCCGGGGGTTTTTTGAAGGCTAACTATACTTGAATTCACACTGGCCGCCCGAAGGTGGCGCAAGCATTGTAGAATGCGCCTTTATCTAACTGAATGGATTTCCAGTCATGACAACTGAAAACCTCCTGCGTCTGCGGCCCCAGGAAGACAGGCGCCTGCGGGCCGGACACGTTTGGGTGTTCAACAACGAGGTCAACGTGGCGGTAACGCCAATCAAGGGTATGCAGCCAGGTTCCATGGTTCGGATCGAGGATTGCCGCAGCGGTTTCCTGGGCTGGGGTTACGTGAACCCGGCCAGCCTGATCTGTGCCCGGGTGTTGTCCCGTTCCAAGACCCCGCCCGATGCTGACTGGATCCGGGCCCGCCTGGAAGAGGCCCTGGAGTTGCGCGAGCGGCTCTACCCGACCCCCCATTACCGACTGGTGTTCGGTGAGGCCGACAGCCTTCCCGGGCTGGTGGTGGATCGCTATGGTGACCAGTTGGTGGCCCAGGTCACCACGGCGGGCATGGAAGTGCTCTGGCCCATGGTTATGGAGGCCCTGCAGGATCTACTTTCTCCCAAGGGCATCCTGTTGCGCAACGATACTTCGAGCCGTGAACTGGAAGGGCTGGAACAGTACGTCAAGGTGGCGGCCGGCGAGGTACCCGAGTTTGGCGAGGCCCTGGAAGGGGAGTGCCGATTCAAAGTGCCGCTGAAGGATGGTCAGAAGACCGGATATTTTTACGATCAGAGCAAGAATCGCGACAGCTTCCTGAAATACGTCAAGGGTGCCAGTGTGCTGGATGTATTCAGTTATCTCGGC
>JAOTSW010000055.1 GCA_029864735.1 Chromatiales bacterium
CAAGTCCCGGCGAGAACCGTGATTTATCCCACAATATGGGAGTGTGTTGAAAATACTGGTGTTTCCTGAGTGACAACAGGGGCCGGAGGCCTTAGATTAGATTCTTTGAATTTAACCTCGCCAGTCCAGTAAGAGAGCATTCTATGGGTATCTCGACTTTTGCACGGCTGTTGTTATCAGTCGCTTCCTTGTTGTGCGTGCTGCCGGTCCAGGCTGACGCCATTCGCCAGACCAAGGGAGACTTTTACGATGCCTTCCGGCAACTGGATGTGGATTTGCCGACACCCAACGTCTATCGCACCGCGTCGGGCGCACCGGGAGATCGTTACTGGCAGCAAAAGGTGGACTACAAGATCAAGGTTGACCTGGATGAAAATGCCCGGCGAGTTAGCGCCAGTGAAACCATTCACTACACGAATAATTCCCCCGACACCCTGCGTTACCTGTGGGTGCAACTTGACCAGAACCGCTTCCGTGATGATTCCATCGCAAGACTTTCCGAGACCGCTTTCGACGTGGGTGGAAGGCGTAACCTGGCTGAGGAGATCGACGGCGACATATTAAATTACGCTGCCGTTGCGCGGCAGCAGGCCTTGGCGGATACCGCTTACGGGTACGAGATCAAGCGCGTGGTGGACGGACGTGGCAAGGCCCTGGCGTTCACCGTGGTGGACACCATGATGCGGGTGGACCTGCCAGTTCCCCTGGGCAGTGGCAAAAGCACCAGCTTAAGCATCGACTTCGCGTTCAACATCATTAACGAGGTCAAGGTCTCGGGTCGGGGCGGTTACGACCACTTCGAGGAGAGCAATACCGATATCTTTTTCCTTGCCCAGTGGTTCCCACGCCTGGCGGCCTACACCGACTACGCAGGCTGGCAGCACAAGGCGTTCCTGGGTCGCGGCGAGTTCACCCTGGAGTTCGGTGACTACGAGGTAGAGATCACCGTGCCGGCAGATCACATCGTTTCCTCCACCGGCGTGCTGCAAAATCCCGGCAAGGTCCTGACCACCGAGCAGCGCAACCGGCTGAAGAAGGCGGAAACTGCGGATAGACCGGTATTTATCGTGACCCCCGAAGAGGCTGCGGAGAACGAGAAGAGCCCGAGCAAGGATCGGGCGACCTGGGTGTTCAAGGCGGAAAATGTCAGGGATTTCGCCTGGTCAAGTTCCAACAAGTTCATCTGGGATGCCAAGGGTCATAGGCAACCGGGCGCCAGGCAGCCCCTGGTCATGGCCATGAGTTTCTATCCCAACGAGGCCGAGCCTATCTGGTCCCAATACTCCACAGCGGCGGTGCTGCATACCCTGGAGGTGTACTCGCGGTTTTCCTTCGACTATCCGTATGCAACAGCCCAATCGGTGAACGCCTGGGCACGGGGCGGCATGGAATACCCGATGATCACCTTCAATGGCTACCGGCCAGAGAAATTTGAGCCGGATGAGGATGCCCAGGTGGTGGAGAACGCGCCCGACAGCACTTACTCGCGGCGTGTGAAGTATGGCCTGGTCGGTGTGATCATCCATGAGATCGGGCATATCTATTTCCCCATGACCGTGAATTCGGACGAGCGCCAGTGGACCTGGATGGACGAGGGAATCAACAGCTTCCTGGATTACGTGTCCGCCCTGGAGTGGGAGGAGAACTATCCTGCTTATGCTCCCCATACCAATGTGCTTGATTACATTCCCGAGCAAATGCTCGGTGAAAACCAGGTGCCGATCATGACCCAGTCCGACTCGGTGTTGAACCTGGGGTATAACGCGTATAACAAGCCCACCGCTGCGCTGATTGTCTTGCGCGAGACCGTCATGGGCCGTGAATTGTTTGATTTTGCTTTCAAGGAATATTCACGCCGCTGGATGTTCAAGCGACCCACGCCGTCGGATTTCTTCCGCACCATGGAAGATGCCTCGGGTGTGGACCTTGATTGGTTCTGGCGGGGCTGGTTCTATTCAACCGATCACGTGGACATCGCAATATCCGACGTGCGTGAGTACAAGATCGCCTCAATGAACCCGGATGTGGACTACCCGCTGGATCGCAAGGAATACGAGGACAAGCATCCCGAGGCCCTGGCCCAGATTCGCAATCGCGAGGAAGGCCGCAAGACCTGGTTGCAGCGACACCCGGACGTGGCGGATCAGTACAACGAATCTGATCGCTTTACCGTCAGTAATCAGAACCGTAACGATTACGCTGACTTGCTCGAATCGTTGGAGCCCTGGGAGCGCGAGGCGCTGGCCCGGGCGATCGAAGAGGACAAGTTCATCTATTTCGTGGATTTCGCCAACCTGGGTGGATTGGTGATGCCGCTGCCACTGAAAATCACTGATGTGACCGGGGCCAGCGAGTTTGTGACGTATCCGGCTGAGATCTGGCGGCGTAATCATCGCGCCGTCACCAAGGTCCTGATTCGGGATACCGCGATTGCCTCACTGGAACTGGATACCCGGCACGAGACCGCCGATGCCAATTACAGCAATAACAATTTTCCCCAGCGTATAAGCAAGTCAAGGTTGCAGTTGTACAAGTCCGAGGATGAGGACCGGAACCTGATGAAGGAAATGTTGATGAAGCTGCGAACTGTCCAGGGTGGAGATGATCCGGATCCGAAGCAGCTGCCCCTGGAAAGCCCCGAGCTGACCAGGAAGCCGTGATTGCCCTGCAGGAAAAGCGTTGGCATATGGCGGGGCTGCTGGCCGGTCTTTGCCTGTCCATGAGTGTGTGGGCGCACCGAATGCCCCTGGGCATGACCACGGTTGCCTACAACCCGGTTACCGATTCGGTGGAGATCGTGCACCGGCTGCATCGCCATGATGCGGAGCAGGCCATGCTGGAGGTAATTGCCCAGCCGGGTGTGGACCTGATGGAGGTTGCCGTGCAGGCGAGGCTTGCCCTGTATACCGAGGCGCACTTTCAAATTGCCAGGGTGGTGGATGGAAAGCCTCAGCGGGTGCTTGCCCTGGAACTAGTGGGAGCGGAACTGGATGGGGATTACGTGTTGATCTACCAGGAACTGCCGGGGCGGCTGCCTTCGGAAATCGCGGTTCGGGACGATATTCTCCGGGACCTGTTTCCCGAGCAGGTAAACCGGGTGAATGTCACCACCGAGGCCGGGGTCAAATCCCTGGTCTTCAAGCAGGATGACACCTGGCTTCAGCTGGTGCTGGAGTAGTCTAGGCCCGCAGCCCGGACAGGAAGGTCTCGAGTACACTGCCGGTTATCGCATCCAGCTCGGCAGGTGTGGCGGGATTGATTTTCTGGGTGCCCAGGACCAGCATGGCCAGCCCATGGACCAGGGACCAGGCCGCCAGCACCACGGTTTCGGTATCACTGCCTCCAAATACCCCGCGAGCTCGCCCGGTATCGATAATTCGATACAAGGTGCCATAGGTATCCTCTGCGGCCGCGTACAGGGCGCTATCCTCGGAAACCTCTTTCATCATGCCGCCGAACATCAGGCGGGTGTGCTCCGGGTTATTTACCGCCACCTGCAGGTAGGCCAGGCCGCCGGCACGCAATTGCTGGACTATATCGTCCGGGGCGCTGGCCTCGGCCTCCTCTAGCAGGGTTTTCAGCCGCCGGAAGCCGGCAATGGCGATGGCTTCAAGCAGGGCAGCCCGATTCTTGAAATGACGGTAGGGCGCCGTGTGGCTGACCCCGGCGTGCTTGGCGACTTCCCGCAGGCTCAGCTTGGCCGCCCCGGTCTGTTCCAGCAGGCAATCCGCGGCTTCCAGCAGCGAATTATGGAGGTCTCCGTGGTGGTAGCTACCACGGCAGTGATCACTGATGACCGGCAATTTTTGGGTGTTTTCATCCATTTCTGGCGCCAGTGTAGCACATATGTTGACAGTGACAACATGAATGTTTACAGTGTCAACACTGATGATCCTGGATTGGAGAAGACCGTGCTTACCGATGGAAGAACCTGGTTATTGTTGCTGTTGGCCAGTTTCCTGGTCGCGTGTGGCGAACCGCTTGCAGCGGACGGGCAGGATGGGCAATTACGCTCTGTGCGCGTTGCCCGGGTAGCCGTGGAAGACCACTCCCGGGAATTGCGCTTTTCGGGTATTACCCGCTCGTCCCGCCGTGCCTCCCTGGCAATGCAGGTATCTGGCACCCTGGCCGAACGGCCGGTGGAAGTGGGGCAGTCGGTGCACAAGAACCAGCTACTGGCCCGCCTGTATAACCCTGCTCTTGGCCCCGGAGTGGCCGCCGCCGAGGCCAGGTTGGCGGAACTGGACGCACGGCTGGAGCAGCTGGGAAGGGACGTTAAGCGGGCCGAAGATGTCTATGCCCGGCAGCTGATCAGTATTGCCGATGTGGAAAAAGTGCGCTCCCAGCAGGAGGTGACAAGAGCCGGCAGGGACCTGGCAGCGGCGCAGCTGACAGAGGCGCGGCAGCAACTGGCCCAGGCCCGATTGCTGGCGCCGTTTGATGCCAGTGTGGATGCGGTGCTGTTTGAACCGGGTGAGTTTGTGGCTGCGGGCCAGGCGGTCATCCAGATTAGCGGAACCGGCGCCCTGGAGGCCGAGTTCGCGATTCCAGAATCCCTGATAGATGAATTCGTTTCCGGCAGGCAGGTGACCCTGGCCCTGCCGTTCCTGGAAAACAGGAAGGTCGCGGCTCGCATAGGCCTGGTCGGCGAGGCCGGCGGAAAGGCCGGCGGCCTGTTCCCGGTAGAAGTGGTAATTGATGCGGCTGAGCAAGGACTGCGTCCGGGCCTGACAGTGGAATTGACTCTCCCGGTGTCGGCCCGTGCCTCCCTGGTGGTGCCCCTGACCGCCATCCTGGATCCGGGTACCGGCCAGCCGCGAGTATTCCGGGTGATTGATGGCCGGGTCGAGCCAGTGTTCGTCAAGGTCGGTCGGCTGCAGGGCGGTCAGGTTGAGATTACCGGCCAGCTCAAGGAAGGCGACCAGGTTGTAGTCACCAGCCTGGGCTCACTGACTCCGGGGCAAGCGGTGGAGATCCTGCCGTGACGGAGTTAGTCGCCAGGTTGATCGGGCAACGCCGGCTGATTCTTGCGATTACAGGCGTCCTGGTGCTGGTCGGCATGGCCGCCTGGACCGGCATGATTCGACAGGAAGATCCGTCGTTTCCCTACAGGGTCGGTTTCGTGCTGGTGGCATACCCGGGCGCTGATCCGGCCCGGGTTGAGCGGCTGGTACTGGAGCCCCTGGAGGAAGAACTGGCTGAAATCGAGGCGATCAAGCACCTGCGATCCACTGTCAGGTCAGGCCAGGCGACCATTCGCATCATTCTCAAGGACCGGGTTTATAACACCGATACCGAGTGGGACAGGGTGAGGGTGGCGGTGAGTCGCGCCAGGGCCAAGTTTCCCGAAGGCGTAGGGCAGGCGGTGGTGAATGACCGGGTGGTGGATAACACCTCCGCGGTGGTAAGTATTTCCGGATCCGAAGACTTGTTAGTGCTGCGCGAGGCTGGCGACCGTATCAAGAAGCGCCTGTACCAGCTCGATGGCGTGGCCAGGGTGGAGATGTCGGGAGATCCCGGTGAACAGGTCACCGTGACGTACTCCGATTCAGCGGCAATGCGCTTGAACCTGTCAGCCAATTCACTGGCCTCTCAACTCAGTGCCCGTAACCAGGTGCGGGGTGGCGGCACGGTGCTGGTGGAAGGCAAGACAGCCAACCTGCGACCGGAAACCGAGTTTCGATCCATTGAGGAGATCCGCAACACGCCCATCGCCTTGCCCTCCGGGATGACGCTTCCCTTGTCCGAGGTCGCATCCGTACACCATGGTCCGGCTGAGCCGGGCGGCGAATTCATGTGGGTCAATTCCAAGCCGGCCGTCGGGCTGTCGTTGATCCTGCAAAGGGATACCGTGCAGGTGGTGGAGTGGGGCGAACACCTCAAGACCCTGGTTGAGGAACTCCAGGGTGAGTATGCGCCGCTGCAACTGGAAGTCATCCTGTTTCAACCCGACCACGTTTCAGAGCGCCTTACCGAGCTGGGTACAACCTTGCTAAAGGGTGTGGTGATCGTGGCTGGAATCCTTTTCCTGACCATGGGAATGCGGCTGGGCTTCCTGGTGGCCTCCGTGGTGCCGCTGGTGACCTTGAGCGCCCTGGCGGTTTATGCCATCGGCGGTGGCGTACTTCACCAGATTGCCATCGCCGGCCTGGTTATCGGCCTGGGCATGCTGGTGGATAACGCCATCGTGATGGTGGAGAACATTCAATGGCACCTGGATCGGGGTGTGAGTCGTGCCCAGTCCGCCCTGTTCTCGGTGAAGGAACTGGCGGCCCCCCTGGGGGCGGCCACCGGAACCACGCTGGCAGCGTTTGTGCCCATGCTGATTTCCAAAGGTAATACCGCGGACTTCACCCGCATGATCCCGGCCATGGTAATGCTCACCCTGACGGTGAGTTATGTGTACGCCATTTTTGTTACCCCGGTCCTGGGCCAGTGGCTGTTGCGTCCGGGCAAGATGATGCACCAGCCCATGGTGGCCCGGGTTGGGCACAAGATTGGACAATACGCGGTCAGACACAAGGGCGGGGTGCTGCTGTGGGCCGTGGCGCTGATAGCCTTGTCTGTGTTCTCAGCCCGCTACGTGGACAACGACTTCTTTCCCAATACCGCACGCAGTGAAATGGTGGTGGACCTGCGTTTCGCCGAGGGAACCCACATCAGTGCGACCTCGGCGGCAGCCACCGAGATGACCGCCATGCTGCAGGGCCTGCCCGAGGTGAAAAATGTATACACCTGGACAGGCTTCTCTGGGCCGACGTTCTACTACAACCTGAACGAGAACCCGCGCAGCCCCCACGTGGGTCGCCTGGCGGTGTTGGCAGACAGCGCCGATGAGCTGCCCGCCATCTTTACCGCCGTGCGAGAGTACGCACGGGAACAACTGCCCGATGTGGAAGTCGTGCCCAGCAGGCTGGGCCAGGGCCCGCCGGTTACCGCGCCTATCGAGGTCCGCTTGTACGGGGATGATTTTGCCTCCCTGCGCCTGGCTACCGAGCAAGTCATGGAACTGACCCGGACGGTTCCCGGTACGGCGGATGTCCAGGAGAGTCTGGGTACGGGCACACCTACCCTGGTGTATGAAATTGATGATGCGGCGGCGTCCCGACACGGCCTTGACCGCTCCTATATTGCCGATGCCTTGCGGGGACGGACCCTGGGCGTGGAAATTGGTCAGTACCGGGCCGGACAAGACCCGGTGCCTATCGTGATTCGTTCCCCCGAGGGAGAGCGCTACGCGACAGACCACCTTGAGACGGCCTATGTCTTCGCTCCCGATGGTAGCGCCGTACCCCTGGCGCAACTGGTCACCCATGGGCTGGAGTGGCAGCCATCGGCCATTCAGCATTTTGACCTTAGACGCATGACCACTGTGATGTCCGAACTCCAGGACGGCTATGCCTTTGGCAATGTGACCTCTGACTTGCAGAGCCGCCTCGAGGGCCTGGCCTTACCCGGGGGGATCCAGTGGGAGTTTGGCGGGAAGCTGGAAAGCTCCGGTGACGCCAACGACGCCTTGTTCTCGGCCATGCCCGTGGGAGTCGTGTTGTTACTGGTGTTCCTGTTGCTGCAGTTCAATTCCTTCCGCCGCCTGGGCATGGTGCTGGTCACCGTTCCCCTGGCGGCCACCGGCGTGGTTCCAGGCCTGCTGCTCACCGGCAATCCCTTTGGTTTCACTGCCTTGCTTGGGGTGGTGGCCCTGGTGGGCATCGTGGTCAACAACGCCATCGTGTTGATCGATGTGCTGGATCGGAACCTGGATGGGGGCATGCCGCTGGAGCAGGCGATCGCCGATGCGGTGGGCAGGCGCACCCGGCCCATCCTGCTGACCACCCTGACAACGGTGGCGGGTTTGTTACCCATGACCCTGACCCAGAGCACCTTGTGGCCGCCCATGGCCTGGTCAATTATCTCGGGACTCAGCGCGTCTACCTTGCTGACCCTGATGGTGGTGCCCGCCATGTGTGCCTACCTGCTCAGGGAAAGAACCCCACCGGTTGCCGCAACGGCATAAAAAAGGCCGGATACGCTAAAAACGTATCCGGCCCCTTTTTTTTGAGCCAGTGCCTAGTCAGACAAGGCGGCGTCCTTGGCTGCGATGTTCACGACATTATCTGCACCGTCCTGGCCACTTTTCGGGTGGTACTTTCCGTAGGGCAGGGCCCCTGACGCACGTTGGTGAACCTGGAATGCGATGGGTACGTAATCTGTCGTGGCTGTGGTGATAGCCGTCGCGATAATGCTGCCGATCAAACCGCCGCCGCTGTTGCCGCCGCTGGTATCCACCACAACGTGCTGGGTGTAGGACCACAATACTTCATTGGTCTCGGTGGACAGCAACACGTATTCGATTCCAACGGTTACATTGCCGGCGATAACCGCGTAGTTCTTGTCCCACTGGGTGATAGTCATAAACATGACCGAGTCAGCACCGAAGTTCTTCTTGAACAGGCTGGCTGGAAGTCCCTTGACCTGTGTGCCTTCAACGATGCCTTCGCGCTTGAATATGTCTGAGACAATAGACACCGGCATCACGTAGTAGCCGGGATTGGCAAAAGGCTGGGTGACGGTGACATTCAGCAGGTCACCGGCATCGGCGGCGGTGGACTCATTGATCGCCGGAACGATTATCATCGAGACCGGCTTGGTATCGGTGTACATCGCGGGGAATGCGCTTTGCTTGGTGTCGGTAACCGGGACGGCCACACAACCGGACATCACGATGCCGGCTATTATCAGGAGCAGAATATTTCTCATGACTGGTCGCTCCCTTTGCTGGTTTCAACGGTCAGGCGTTCGAGAAACAGTCTTGATTCAGGGTAAAGACTCATTTCTTTTTCATAGTAGCCCATTGCCAGGGCGTCATTTCCTTGTCTTGCCTTGATATATCCGAGTTCGGCGTGAATACCTGGCGGTACTTTCAATCCCTTTTCTTCGGATTTTGCAATGATGTCTTCCAGTTCCTCGACGTGTTCGGCAAGGGTGGTTTCACTGGGGTCCTTGGTGTATTTGTACAGCGTTTGGGAATAGTCTCCCCAGTAATACCCCGCCTCTGTAACAGTGGCAGCGCACCCTCCCAGGAAAACGAGACTGGCGATCAGGCAGCTTGCAATTATTTTCATTTATTTATCCTTAGCTCTCTTGTCTGGCCGTGTGAGAATTGCATTTGTCTCGAGATGATGACTGCAGCTCCTCGCGAAACTTTTACATTTAACTGGCCGGTTTCAACCTTGAATGTGACCGTCTCAAGGTTCTCCTCTTCTTTGTCTTTGGCACCCAGTACTCCCATGGAATAGGGGGTGAGGTCTTCTTTTTGGATTACCCGTGTTATGCCGGGTTGGATTGACACAGTCAGACCCACCAGGGTCTCACCGCGGATGATCAGCATGGTGCTTTCCTCAATTCCGCTGGTGCGGTGCTGAGTGCCGCCGCATGCGGTCAACATGGCGATCAACGCAAACAGAAATAATTTTTTCACCGCGAACTCCCTACTTGTCTGATACATAGTAATTGTCCAGCGACTTGGTAATGACGCCTCCACTCAGGCTGACAAAAGACAGTTCGTTAAACTCGTCTTCGCCCACCGAGTAGACCACTTCCATGGTGCCCACCTTTTTGCCTGGCAGGGTGATCATGGCGCCTGTCTGCGGGTTCTTGACCGTCCTGCCGTTTTCATACAGATGCAGGGTGGCGCCGGGCTCCAGACCCTGGCTTGCTCCGCCGGAGATAATGTAAAGGTCATCTTCTTTAGCCAGGACAAAAGACTGCCAGGGCTTGTTGGTCATGTTTTCAACAAGGTTGCTGATCATCTCGGAAATGGCGGCGGACATGGCCTTGTCTGTCAGGCTTTGGTCGAAACCTGCCGAAGAACCGACACCCATTGTCTTTTTGACTTCCGAAGTCGCTTCGCCGGCGCCTTCAGTTGCGAAAATAATTCGCGTGGTGGCCACATCGATGATACGCACGTTGACCTTGGAATAGGCTTTCTGAGTTTTTGTCCGCTGGAAGATTCCGCTCTCGCTCTCCGTTGAGCGGCCGAACTCGCTTACCGATCCGACAATAAGATAGTCGATGCTGACGCCTTGCTCTTTAAGGCCGGCCAGCATTTGTTCGGCAGACACGTCGTCGGCATCCAGGCGTTCGAACATCAGGAACTTTCCGGTTTCCGCCAGGCGGGCGCTCAGGATGTCTGCCGCCTGCTTGCCAAGTCGGTCCCCGGAGTCATCTACCAGGAAAGAGGTTCCAGATTGGGTTTCATTGGAGAAGCGGGCAATGCCCACTTTCCTTTTCAGGAAAACCCCTGGTGCATCTGCCTGGATGGTTTCGCTCGTGGCGTCTATTACGTTTTGAGCGACGGTGATCCCAGGGAGGACCATGAGAGGGCTGAAACATATGAGTGCGGACAGGGCCGCGCGCATCAGCGCAGTTGTTCTAAGTAGCATCTATTACTCCCGAGAAGTTTTTCCGGCGAATACAACAATCCGGTAGTTTGGGACTGAATTCGGGAAAAAGTTCGTTGCAATGAAGTTTTAGTTTTTGAAAAGCCGCATTTTGCTTTATAGAGAAATTAACCTCAGGTTTTTATTGTTAGCTCCCGGTCTTGCCGGAAGGCCCTCGTTTAATTGCTAAATGACGAATACTTAATTTTCAATAGTATAGGCATAAATACAAACGCAGGTTTTATTTTTTTTCGGTTTTTCGCGAGGCAATGACATGCCGGAATCTGCATCAGGCGTAGCGGCAGAGCACTGGTGCCACAGGTTTGGAAGTGATGGCCGGATATATTACATAACGAAATATGTAGAATATCCGGCCCATCAATGCGCATTTTTCGTAACTAGAAAGCCGCGTCGAATCCGATCAGGATGTAATTGTCCTTGTCCAGGTGGCCGGTGAAGTATTCACCGTCCTGGGCCTTTGTGGATAGCAGATCGGCGTTCACCTCGATCAAGCCTTTTACGTTACGCATGAAGTAGTAGCTGGCTGTGAAGGTGACGGTTTGCATGTCGATGCCCTCATAGACCGTGTCGGTGTTGTCGAAGTCACCGGCATCGGTGTAGTTCACCAGGGCCGAGAACACCCACTTGTCGCTGTGGATGTAGTCGACGCCGGCAAAGCCGCCGTTCCATTCATAGGTCACGCCCGGATCCAGGAAATCATCCCAGCGATTCCAGAGCACCTGGCCGAAAAGGTGCCACTTGGTACCAATTGTGGCGGACAGGTCCAGCCCCGCACTGATCTTGTCCGTGTTGCGATCGCCGGAATCCATGCCTGCGGGCCCGGTGGCATTGCGTTGCTTTCCGGACAGGCCAAACAGACCGATATCCACACCGCCCAGGCTCGTGCCGACCCGGCCGAAGACACTCTTGCCGGTGTTGTTGTCAAACATGTGGTCAGGGCGTTTATAACCGGGACTGTTGATGGTGTAGTTCTGCTCAATGCCGTTGCCGTTTGAAAAACCCAGGGCAAGGTCCAGTGGACCCAGGTCGCTACCGAACACGATGCCGCGGTCATAGGTTACGCCCGCCATGCGATACACCATGAAGTCCTGGAAGGTCATGCGGGTTTCCCTGGGGAACATCAGGTCCGAGAGTTGAAACTGGCCCAGCATGCCGGAGATACCGGTTCCGAACAGGTCATCGTGACTGAACCAGGCGTCTTCGACGATAACTTCACCGTTGCCGCCTTTCTCGGCAAATATTGCGTAGAAGTAATAGCTGATGTGATCGGACAGTGGGGCACTGGAGAGTAGCTTGATCAGGTAGGGGGCCTGGAAGTCCACCCCGGAATCGGCTACGGCCTGGCCGGTTTCAACGTCGAGCGTCTCGCTGTCGCGGCCTTGAATATAGGCCTGCATGCGAAGCGCCAGGGGTACCTGCTCGGGTAACCTGAGCATGTCGTCACCGGTTTTCACCGTATGATCCGGCCAATTTGGCAAGCGATAATTCATGTCAGACTGGAATTGGGCGCCGAAACTGTTCAAACGCGGATAGGCCGAATGGCAAGTATTGCAGCTGATCCCGTATTCACGAGCAAAGGCCGGCATGGCGCTGGAGGGTTGCGGGAAGGTGCTCAGGAAGGCGACTGCCGCCAGGGCGGTCAGGGACCATCCAATGTGGGCTTTTCGATACGACATCTGCTAACTCCTTGTCGGCATGAACTTCATTTGCTATTCGACACCCACCACGCTTGATATTCCATAGGCAATTGCCGCGATATGCGGGCATTTAGTGCAGTAAAAGGAAAATTTTTCGAACCCAATAGCGGTTGCGCCCGGCATATCGGTACAATGCGTTCATGAATGAATTGAACTTGATCCAGAAGATTGCCGTTTACTCACTGCCCCTGCTGTTTGCAATAACCGTGCACGAGGCCGCCCACGGATACGCCGCCAGGCGCCTGGGTGACAGAACTGCCGAGATGCTGGGGCGGTTGACCCTGAATCCCATAAAGCATATTGATCCGGTGGGTACCCTGCTGGTTCCGATAATCCTGTTGATGAGCGGCGCAGGTTTTATATTTGGCTGGGCCAAGCCGGTGCCTGTCTCGCCGAGAAACTTCAAGAACCCCGGCAAGGACATGGCGATGGTGGCGGCTGCGGGTCCCGCATCCAACCTGGTCATGGCCCTGTTCTGGGCGATCATCATGCGCCTGGTTGTTGGCCCCCTGTCGGGTATCGGAGTTCTCGCGGACCCGTTGTTCCTGATGGCCCAGTTCGGTCTGATTATCAATGCCTTGCTGGCGGTGCTGAATATGCTTCCTATTCCCCCGCTGGATGGCGGCAGGGTGGCGGTGGGTCTGTTGCCGCCAAAGGCGTCCATGGGGCTTGCCCAGGTAGAGCCTTATGGTATGTGGATACTCGTGGGCTTGATGGTCACAGGTTTTCTATCGCCGATTCTTTGGCCCGGCATCAGCCTGGTGGTGTCGCTAATAAGCTCCTTGGTGGGCTTGTAACCGCATAGCGGACAGTGGCTGGACAGAGCCGGTTTGCATAAAAAAAGGGGCCTTGCGGCCCCTTTTTGGTATTGCCCGGTGATTACCAGATCTTCACCCGCTCTTCGGGTGGCAGGTACAGTGCGTCGCCCTCGGTGACGTCGAAGGCCTCGTAGAACTCAGGAATGTTCCTGACCACGCCGTTCACCCGGAACTTGGCCGGGGAGTGGGGGTCGGTACCCACCTGCTGGCGCAAGGCTTCCTCGCGTGCCTTGGTCATCCACGAAATACCCCAGCCGATGAAGACTCGCTGCACGCCGGTGTATCCGTCCATGACCGGAGCAGGCTTGCCGTCCAGCGACATCTGGTAGGCCTTGAGCGCGATGCTCAGGCCACCCAGGTCACCGATATTCTCACCCAGGGTGTATTCGCCATTAACATTCAGGTCGTCGAATACCTTGAATCCGTTGTACTGGGCCACCAGCGCGTCGGTACGTGACTTGAATTCAGCCTTGTCCTCGTCGGTCCACCAGTTGCGCATCACGCCGTCACCGTCAAAGGTGCTGCCCATGTCGTCAAAGCCGTGACCGATTTCGTGGCCAATAACCGCACCGATGTCTCCGTAGTTCACGGCGTCATCGGCAGACATGTCGAAGAACGGCGGCTGCAGGATGCCGGCGGGGAACACGATCTCGTTCAAGGGCGGATTGTAATAGGCGTTCACCGTCTGCGGCGTCATGCCCCATTCAGTCTTGTCTACCGGGCCGTGCATGCGGTCGATATCGCGCTGGTGATTAGCCTCGGCGACCCGCTGCATGTTGCCGAAGAAATCGTTGGGGTCGATGGTCACTGCTGAATAATCGCGCCACACATCGGGATAACCGATTTTCGGGGTGAACTTGGATAGCTTGTCCAGGGCCTGGGCCTTGGTCTCCTCACCCATCCAGTCCAGTTCCTTGATGCTGATCTCGTAGGCCTGGATCAGGTTGGCGACCAGTTCCTGCATGCGAGCCTTGGCTTCTGGCGGGAAGTGCCTGGCTACATAGACCTTGCCGACGACCTCGCCAAGTGCTCCGTTAACCACGCCCACGCCCCGACGCCAGTCCTCGCGCTGTTCGGTGGTGCCGCGCATCACGGTGCCTCTAAAGGCAAATCGGCGATCATCCAGTTCGCTGGTCAGTTCAGCTGCCGAGGCATCCATGAGGTGGAAGGTCAGGTATTCCTTCCAGGTGCTGATATCGGTACCGGTGATAATTCCGTCCAGGGCGCTGGTGTAGTCGGTCATGCCGACAATAATCTGTTTCAGGCTGCCCAGGTCTGCGGCGCCAAGGAAGCTGTCCCAGTCATAGTTGGGCATCATCTCCGGCAATGCGTCCACCTGGGTCATGTTGTACAGCTTGTTCAGGTCCCGGGTTTCCTCCTTGACCATGTGCTGCTCCGCGATACGGGTTTCCAGGGCCATGATTCTATTGGCGGCGCCCGGGGCGTCCTCGATACCGGCCGCTGTCAGCATGTCGGCGATATATTTCACGTACTCGGCGCGAATGTTTTCGGACTTCTCGTCATCCTTGAAGTAGTACTCGCGTTCGGGCAATCC
>JAOTSW010000185.1 GCA_029864735.1 Chromatiales bacterium
GTTTTCACCGATGTCGGCCAACACGTCGTGCCCCGGGAACACCTGGATGGCAGAACCCAGGAATCCCTCAAACAGGAACGGGCCCACGGTGAACCAGCCAATCAGCACAGAGGGTATCGCCAGCAGGATCAACGGAATCGTGACCACCAGGGGAGACTCGTGCAGGTGCTCACGGGTGTGCTCATCCATGCGCTCCTTGCCGTGGAAGGTCATGAAGAAAAGTCGGAAGCTGTACAGGGCGGTAATAAATACGCCCCCGAGAACTGCCGCATAGGCGTAGCCTGCGCCGGGCAATGTAGAGGCGTGCACCGCCTCGATAATCGCATCCTTGGAGAAGAACCCGGAGAAACCCGGCGTACCGATCAGGGCCAGGGAACCCAGCAGGCTGGTCCAGTAGGTCACGGGCAAATACTTGCGCAGACCACCCATCTTGCGCATGTCCTGCTCGTGATGCATGGCGATGATCACCGAACCGGCGGCAAGGAACAGCAGCGCCTTGAAAAAGGCATGGGTCATCAGGTGGAAAATTGCCCCGGCATAAGCCGACGCTCCCAGGGCAACGGTCATGTAGCCAAGCTGGGACAGGGTCGAGTAGGCAACCACCCGCTTGATGTCATTCTGAACCAGGCCCAGCAGGCCCATGAAAAATGCCGTGGTCGCGCCAATCACCAGGATGAATGACAAGGCCGTCTCACTGGCTTCGAACATGGGTGACATGCGGGCCACCATGAAGATACCGGCGGTCACCATGGTAGCGGCGTGAATCAGGGCCGAAATCGGGGTCGGGCCTTCCATGGAATCCGGCAACCAGACGTGCAGCGGCACCTGGGCCGACTTGCCCATGGCGCCGATGAACAACAGGATGCAGATGACGCTCATCACGCTCCAGGGCGAGCCCTGGAAGATTTCCATGGTCTGGGTCGACAAGGCCGGAACATGGCTAAAGGCCTCCTGGTAATCCAGGGTGCCTGTGTACATGACCACCCCGGCGATACCCAGCAGGAAACCGAAGTCCCCTACCCTGTTTACCAGGAATGCCTTCATGTTCGCGAATATGGCCGAGGGGCGCTTGAACCAGAAGCCGATCAACAGGTAGGAGACAACACCCACCGCTTCCCAGCCGAAGAACAACTGCAGGAAGTTGTTAGACATCACCAGCATGAGCATGGCGAAGGTAAACAGGGAGATATAACTGAAGAATCTCTGGTAGCCCGGGTCATCACTCATGTAGCCGATGGTGTAGATGTGCACCATCCAGGAAACAAAGGTCACGGTGGCCATCATGGTTGCAGTGAGCTTGTCGACGAGGAAGCCGACTTCCATGTGCATTCCACCCACTGTAGCCCAGCGGTAGACGCTTTCATTGGACGGATCGATAGTGCCCTGGACCAATCCGATCAGGGTGTAAAGTGACAAGCCAAAGGACACACCGACCGCGAGGATGGTGCTCCAATGGGCAGCCGTCCTGCCAATACGTTTGCCAAATACCCCGGCCACAATGGCAGCCAGCAAGGGAGCAAGGACAATGGTCAAATAAACCTGCTGCATCTATCAGCCCTTCATCGAATCCAGTTCGTCCACGTTGATACTGTTCTTGCTGCGAAACAGCACAACCAGGATCGCCAGGCCGATAGCCGCCTCTGCTGCGGCCACCGTGAGTATGAAAAACACGAAAATCTGGCCGTCCAGATTATTCAGAAAACGCGAGAACGCGACAAAATTAAAGTTCACAGCCAGCAACATCAGTTCAATGCACATCAGCAGCAAAATGACATTGCGGCGATTGATGAAGATTCCGGTCACACCCAGCAAGAACAGGATTGCTGACAGGGTCAAGTAATGTGAAAGTCCGATCACTGCCTTTCCTCCGCATCCATCTTTACCAGCTTGACCCGATCCTCACGGCGCACCCCGACCTGCCTGGCGATATCCTGGGCCTTCAGACCCGGACGACGTCGCATGGTCAATGAAATGGCCGCAACGATAGCTACCAGCAAGATGACGGCAGCCAATTCGAAAGCGTAGAAATATTCGGTGTACAGCAACAGGCCCAGTTCACGGGTGTTGTTGTAGTCTGCCGGCATGGGGGTCAGTTCGCCGACGCCTCGCAGCCCCATGTGACGTACCCAAATCACCTGGGCCAGTTCCACGGCAATAATCACCATCACCAATACACCCACCGGGGCGTAGCGCGTGAAACCTGATTTAACAGATTCGACATTGACATCCAGCATCATGACGACGAACAGGAACAGCACCATGACCGCTCCCACGTAGACCAGTACCAACACGATGGCCAGGAACTCCGCTTCAAGCAGCAGCCACAACACCGCACTGTTAAAAAACGCCAACACCAGGTACAACACCGAATGCACAGGGTTACGGGCCGTGATCACGCCTATCGCGGCGCCGACCAGCACGGTTGCAAACACATAAAAAAGAATTTCCATAAACACAGCGTTCCCGTCAGCTCCAGTTGGTGTCAGCGATACCGGGCATCGGCAGCTTTGTCGGCGGCAATCATGGCTTCGTACTTGTCACCCACTGCCAACAACTTGTCTTTAGTCATGATGTTCTCGCCCCGCCGCTCCATGTGGTACTCGTGGATACGCGTCTCCACGATGGCATCAACCGGGCAAGCCTCTTCACAGAATCCGCAATAAATACACTTAAAAAGATCAATGTCGTATCGGGTGGTCCTGCGCGTGCCGTCGTCCGCCACATCAGACTCAATGGTAATAGCCAGGGCAGGACATACAGCCTCACACAGCTTGCAGGCAATGCAGCGCTCCTCGCCATTGGCGTAGCGGCGCTGGGCATGCAGACCGCGAAAACGCGGTGACTGCGGGGTCTTCTCTTCCGGGTAGTGCACCGTGAATTTCGGCTTGAACAGGTTGCGCAGGGTCAGCCTTAAACCTGCGAACAACTCCACCAGAAAAAACGTCTTTAATATGTTACGTACAGCTTGCATCAAGGCGACCTCAAGCGAACCAGGGCGGTACCTGGAAGGCAATCATTGCCCCAAGCACAAAGATCCAGACAATCGTTACCGGGATGAAAATCTTCCAGCCCAGGCGCATGATCTGGTCGTACCTGTATCTTGGGAACGTCGCCCGGAACCACAGGAAGCAGAAAAGGAAAAAAGCCGTCTTCAAGGCAAACCAGAACAGACCCGGAGCGCCCAACACAGAATCCTCGCCGAACAAGCCCTGGAACGGCGACAACCAGCCACCCAGGAAGAACACCGCGGTCAGCGCAGAGATCAAAATCATGTTGGCGTATTCGGCCAGGAAGAAGATCGCGAACGTGACACCGGAGTATTCCACGTGGAAGCCGGCGACGATTTCCGATTCACCCTCGGCCACGTCAAACGGCGCCCTGTTGGTCTCGGCCACACCTGAAATGAAGTACACGACAAATAGCGGGAACAGGGGTAGCCAGAACCAGTTCAGCAGTCCCGCGCCACCGGCCTGGGCCTCGACGATCTCACCCAGGTTCAGACTGCCCGAGGCCATGACCACTGCCACCAGCGCAAAACCCATGGCAATTTCGTAGGCGACAATCTGGGCCGCCGAACGCATGGCGCCCAGGAATGCATACTTTGAGTTACTTGCCCAGCCGGCCAGTATGACTCCGTAGACACCCAGGGACGTCAGGGCCAACACGTACAACAACCCCGCATTAATGTTCGCCAGGGTAAAACCCGGAAACAACGGCATCACCGCCCAGGCCGCAAGGGCCGGGGTGATAGAAAGCAGCGGTGCAATAACAAACAGGAAGCGATTGGCGCTGGAGGGCACCACGACTTCTTTCAAGAGCAGCTTGATAACATCTGCGAAGGGCTGCAACAGACCTTTCGGACCCACCCGGTTAGGGCCGATCCGGTTCTGGATGTAGCCAATCACTTTCCGCTCGGCCAGGGTCAGGTAGGCGACACAAAGCGTGACGACTATCGTCACCGCCAGCACCTGGGCCAGTATGATCAACACCATCTGAAATTGTTCTGGTATGGATTCCCAAATAGCCATAACTTAATTCCCTTGGGCCTCCGCAGTGACACCTTCATCCTCGATCGCCACCGTGTTCATCGGCAGTCCAGCACCGGTCTGCTGCAGGGGCTGTGAACGCCTGGCCAGGCCATCCACGGCATACATGGGGATATCCGGGGTCGTATCCGCAACGGTGATGGCTGCCATGTGCTCTCCCTGGTAGGCACTGCTGGCAACGCCCTCGCCCACCTGGGCCAGCAATTCATCGCGAATCTCTTCAGAGGAATCGTAGTCGAAGCCCTCCAGATCCAGCAGGTTGCCAAGAACGCGTAGCACCTTCCATGCCGGACGACTTTCAGCAAGCGGACGCGCGGCGCCGGCGAACGACTGCCAGCGGCCCTCCACATTCACGAAGGTTCCGGATGTCTCAGCCACCGTGCCAACCGGTAGCAACACATCCGCGCAGCCAAGCAGCTCATCGCTTACAAAAGTGGTCATCGCCACTACGGCATCTGCCGCCTTCAGGGCATCTACAGCGCCCTCTGCCGCGAGGTCAGCACCCGGCTCGATGTTGACCAGCAGGTAAGCCGAACGGGGCTCCTGAATCATTTGCCGGGCGTTCAGCCCCTCTGCCTGTCGGGGCGTTCCACCTGCACTGCGGTGAGGCAGAGCACCGGCAAGACTGGCGCCGGCAGAGTTCGCGCCCTCGGACAACTCACCCAGGCTGGCGCCGGTCAGCTGCGCAAGCGCACCGGCCAGGGCACGCAAATCGGCCCAGGCTGTATGCCGTACTGCCTGCAAACCCAGCACGATGGCGGACTCGCCTTCATCCATGAGGCTGCTCACAATGGCCTTGTGCTGGACTGAAAAT
>JAOTSW010000056.1 GCA_029864735.1 Chromatiales bacterium
GCCCTCGGCAATCAAGGACCCCCAGGAGGTCAGGGGCTCCTGGACACCCAACCCGAGAAAGCTCAGGAAGGATTCGGCCAGGATGACCTGGGGGACCGTCAGGGTGGCATAGACCACCACGATGCCTGTCAGGTTCGGCAGGATGTGCCGCAACAAGATGCCAGACGAGGACACCCCCATCGCCCGGGCAGCCAGGACAAATTCCTGGTTGCGAAGACCCATTGCCTGGCCCCGCACTATCCTGGACATGTCCAGCCAGTTGATGGCGCCAATGGCCAGGAAGATGAGGATGATATGGCGACCAAAATACACAGTGAGCAGGATCACCAGGAACAGAAAGGGCAAGGCGTAAAGCACATCCACTGCCCGCATCATCAACTGGTCAACGCGTCCGCCAAGATAACCGGCGGTCGCGCCGTAACTGACTCCGATCAGAACACTCACCAGGGTGGCCACCAGGCCCACTGCAAGAGAAATTCGCCCTCCCGCCAGGATTCGCGCCAGAAGGTCGCGGCCGTTTGCATCAGTACCCAATAGGTGTCCATTGGCCAGGGAAGGGGGCGTGGAAATATTGTCCCAGTCCACCGCGTCCGGCGCGACGGAGACCAGCAAGGGGCCCAGCACTACCGCCAGGCAGATCAGGACCAGCATGATGCCTGCAGCCAGGGCGGCCCGGTTGCGTGCGAGTCGGCCCAGGGCCGCCTGCCAATGAGTGGCGATTAGCTGCCGATCGCTCATGATCGCCTCAACCGTGGGTCAATCAGGCGATAACTGATATCCACCAGCATGTTGAACCCGATCACCAGCGCGCCGTAAAAGACCACCACGCCCATGACCAGGGTGTAATCACGATTCACCGCGCCCTGGACGAAATATCTACCGATGCCCGGAATGCCGAAAATCTGCTCAACCACTACTGACCCGGTCAGCAAGGCGGCGGCGGCGGGACCCAGGTAGGACGCCACCGGCAACAAGGCAGGACGCAGGGCATGGCCCCAGAGTACCCGTCGCTCACTCAGTCCCCGGGCCCGGGCCATGGTGATGTATCCCGCTCCCAGAACATCCAGCATGCTGCTGCGAGTGATGCGGGCAATGTAGGCAATTTGTGGAAGGGCCAGGGCGATCACCGGCAACACCATGTTCCGCAGGCCCATGCCGCGACCGGCCTCTACCGCCATGGCCGGCAGCCAGTCCATGTGGATAGCGAACACCAGCACCAGCAAGGGCGCCACTACAAAATTGGGCACCGAGATACCTATCAGGCAAAACGCCATGATGCCCATGTCCGTTGGTGAATTCGCGCGCCGGGCAGCCACCACGCCGGCGGGAATTCCCACTACAAGGGCGAGCAGGAAGGCGAGACCGCCCAGTTGCAGGGAATAGGGAAGGCCAGCGGCAATCAATTCAGCAACGCTGTAATCCGGGTACTGGAAGGACGGGCCCAGGTCACCCTGGAGCAAGCCGCCCAGGTAACGCAGGTATTGCATTCCCAGGCTCTCGTCCAGGTGATAGGCCGCGCGCAAATTTTGCTCAACCTGGGGAGTCAGGTTACGTTCCCCCGCGAAGGGTCCGCCGGGAACTGCACGCATCAGGAAGAATGCTGCGGTAACCAGTACCAGCAACGTGGGGATGGCAGTCAAGAGCCGCTTAAGAATCAGCCGTAGCAACGAGGGCGCTCCCGTATCCCGATCGGGTAGGCCGCAGCATGAATTAATCCCGCTGCAATGACAAATGCCTGCTGTACTGAAGGTTCATGATGTTGTCCTGCCAGCCTTTCACCCAGGGCTTGACCAGGTGTCGACTGACATGGAAATACATTGGGATCACCGGCGTGTCCGCCAGCATAAGAGACTCTGCCTGCTCAAGCAGCCCGCGCCTTTTTGCCAGGTCTATTTCTCGGCTGGCCTGTGCCAGCAGCGCATCATAGGCAGGGTTGTTGTAGCCGCTGAGATTCAAATCAAAGTCTGACTGGAAAAACACCGCAAAGGTCTGGGCATCGTTGTAGTCGCCGATCCAGCTGGAACGGAAGGCCTGGGTAATCTCTCCCTGGCGGATGTGCTGTATCAACACCTGGAATTCTTCGTTGACCAGGGTGGTTTCAACCCCGAGCACGTCCTTCCACATGCTGGCGACTGCCACGGCGATACGCTGGTGTGTCTCGGCGGTGTTGAACCGGATTTCCACCTGGGCCGGATTGTCCGGCCCATAGCCTGCCTCGGCGTAAAGCTCTCTTGCCCGGGCATTGCGCTGGGCGGCATCCAGACCTGCCCAGGAAAAACTTTGCGGTGTGTAATTACTGGTTCCCGGCGGTACCCAGCCGTAGGCGGGAAGTTCGCCGACACCGGTAATTTTTTCGGTCAGCAGCTCGCGATCGATGGCCATGGCCAGGGCCTGTCGCAACTGGGGGCTGTCCTTGAACGGCGGCTTACGCAAGTTGAGCCCGTAGTAATAAGTGGTCAGGTAAGGGTGTACCCGAAATTCATCGGCCAGGTTTTCCTTGATCCAGCGAAACTGTTGCAAGGGAATGGTGTAGGTGAAGTCCAGTTCGCCGGCCCGGTAGCGCTTGAGTTCCGCACTGTCGTCCGAGGTGTTGTAGAAAATAACCCGGTCAATCCGGTTGATCGCGTTACCCCAGTAATGCTCGTTACGGCGCAGCGAGATATAGGCGCCGACCACCCACTCGTCCAACACAAAAGCCCCGTTGGAAACCAGGTTTCCAGGTCGCCCGTAGTCCTTGCCGTGGGCCTCTATAGCCTTTGCATTCACCGGGTACATGCTGGGGTGGGTAAGCAAGTCCAGCAGATACGGCGTGGGGGTCACCAGGCGCACCACGAAGGTGGCCGTGTCCGGCGCTTCCACGCCCAACTCGCTGGAATCCATCTCGCCAGAGAGGATGGCCGAACCATTCACCACCGGCGCCATGTTCTGGGCGTAAAAGGCAGCGGTTGAGGGCTCTGCCAGGCGGCGGAAGCTGTACACAAAGTCCTCAGCCACAACCGGGTCGCCATTGGACCAGCGCGCATCGGGGCGCAGGTGGAAGGTATAGGTGAGGCCGTCATCACTGATCTCCCAACGTGTAGCCACCCCGGGAACCAGGTCGCCATCAGGAGCGTGGGTCAGCAAGCCCTCGAATAAATCCCGGGCCAGGTTAAATGCCGGATCGGTGCGCGAATTCTGGGGATTGAGGGACTCTGGCTCCGGTCCATTTCCCCGCCGCAAGACCGCTTCCAGTGGAATAATTTCCTGGTCAGCAATCCCGGGGGTTTCGGTGCCCTGCTGTCCGGTGGCCTGCCAGACCAGCAACGCGACAACCGCCAGTACGAAGGCGGCAAAAAGATGTTTTTTGTGTTGTTCGCTCATGGGGCTAACTGTACTCCATGGCAGCAGGCGACCCAAGATGCCGCCGCATACAGTTACGCGCTACGCCTAACCATGTCGCGTTTTTTCAGATGGATCAGCAATAGCGACACCGCCGCGGGCGTCACCCCCGGAAGCCGGGATGCCTGACCGATGGTTCCCGGACGGGCGGCTTCCAGCTTCTGACAAACCTCATTGGAAAGTCCACGGATGCCCGAATAATCCAGGTCCTCGGGTAACGCTGTTTCTTCGTTGCGCAAATGGCGATCAATTTCTTCCTGCTGGCGTCGAATGTAGCCATCGTATTTGGCCTGTACCTCTACCTGCTGCACCACCTGTGCCCTGAGTTCAGGGGAAAGCCGTTCCAGGTCGGGGTTTGCGCCCACCGCATCCAGACTGACCATTCCCGCATAATCCGCCTCGGGTCGCTTGAGCAACTCGAAAGCCCGGGCCTCCCGGGACAGGGGCCCGCCAAACAGGGCCATAGACTGGTCCACCGACAATTGCTCGGGACGCACCAGCGCATTTCCCAATCGCTGCACTTCCGATGCGACCAGTTCCTGCTTGGCCTCAAAGCACTGCCACCGGTCATCGTCCACCAGGCCAAATTCGCGGCCTTTGGGGGTGAGCCTGAGGTCGGCATTATCCTCTCGCAGCAGCAAGCGGTATTCGGCGCGACTGGTGAACATGCGGTAAGGCTCTGCTGTACCGCGGGTGATCAGGTCATCCACCAGCACCCCGATGTAGGCCTCGTCGCGACGGGGGCACCAGGGGTCCTGATCACTAACCTGCAGCGCGGCATTGAGTCCTGCCAGCAAGCCCTGGGCTCCGGCTTCTTCGTAGCCGGTCGTGCCATTGATTTGCCCAGCGAAGAACAGGCCTTTCAAATAGCGGGTTTCCAGGCTGGACTTCAAGTCCCTGGGATCAAAAAAGTCGTATTCGATGGCGTAGCCCGGGCGGGTGATATGAGCGTTTTCAAAACCCACCATGCTGCGAACAAATTCCACCTGCACCTCGTAAGGCAGGCTGGTTGAAATGCCGTTGGGGTACACCTCGTGGGTGGTCAGGCCCTCGGGTTCCACGAAAATCTGGTGAGAGGCCTTGTCAGCAAAGCGTACGACCTTGTCTTCCACCGATGGGCAATAACGCGGACCCACGCCTTCAATAGCGCCTGTGAACATGGGCGAGTCGTCCAGCCCCCCGCGGATGATCTCGTGAGTGCGTTCATTGGTATGGGTAATGAAACAGGAAATCTGCCGTGGGTGTTCGCCGGCGCTTCCCATGAACGAGAATACCGGCACAGGGTCATCCCCCGGCTGCTCTTCCATGACGCTCCAGTCCAGGCTGCGGCCATCAAGACGCGGCGGCGTGCCGGTCTTCAGTCGTCCCACCCGGAAGGGCAGCTCACGCAAGCGGCTGGCCAGGGCGTTCGCTGGCGGATCACCGGCACGACCACCCTGGTAATTGGAGCGGCCCACATGAATGCGTCCACCCAGGAAAGTGCCTACTGTCAACACCACCGCCCTGGCGCGGAACTCCAGTCCCATCTGGGTGCGCACACCCACTACCTGTTCGGCTTCAACCAACAGGTCATCAACCGCCTGCTGGAACAGCGTCAGGCCGGGCTGATTTTCCACCATGCTGCGTATCGCCTGGCGATACAGCACCCGGTCGGCCTGGGCGCGGGTGGCGCGTACTGCCGGACCCTTCCTGGCATTCAGGGTTCGAAACTGGATGCCGGCACGGTCAATCGCCCGGGCCATGGCGCCGCCCAGGGCGTCAATTTCCCTGGTCAAGTGTCCCTTGCCGATACCGCCTATGGCCGGATTACAGCTCATTTGTCCCACGGTCTCGATATTGTGGGTAAGCAAAAGCGTACGCGCACCGGCGCGCGCCGAGGCCAATGCTGCCTCGGTACCGGCGTGGCCGCCACCGACCACGATCACGTCATAGGATTGTTCGTACGCCATCATTCTCTCTCGCCGCCTTCAGGGCGGCCGGGCATTTTATCAGCAGATCAGGCAGTTGCGCATCTATCCATGCGCTTTACATTGGTCCGGCACACTAGGAAGATAGCCAAAATTCAAGGAAAAGGAACTCGGAATGGGCCATAGGATGTTGCTTCTGCTTAGTCTCGCAGCACTGCTCTGGAGCCTGCCGGGGACCGCCGGTGGCGAGGCGCTGGAACTCAAGGACTGCCGGATTCATGACACCACCGGCGCCACTTCCATTCAAGCCGAGTGCGGATATTTCCAAGTGGCGGAAAACCCGGACGAGCCCCAGGGAAGAACCATCGCCCTGTTTGTTGCCCGCGTTCCTACCCTGAACAAGCAACGTTCCGAACAAGCGTTCACACTGCTGGCTGGCGGCCCGGGGCAGGCGGCATCCGAGGCTTTTGTGGCCTACAGCGGCGTTCTGCAGCCGGTCCGAAGCAGTCATGACATCCTGCTGGTGGACCAGCGTGGCACCGGCAAATCCAATCGGCTGGCCTGCGATTCGTCCCCGGAAGATGCCTTGCTCGAATGGGATGAGGAAAAAGCCACAGAGCTTCTCACCAAGTGCCGGGACGCCTTGCCCGGCGACCCGCGTTTTTACACCACCAGTGTCGCCGTGCAGGATCTTGACGCCGTAAGAGAGGCGTTGGGCTATAAAGAAATGGTGGTATACGGGGTGTCTTACGGAACCCGGGTGGCGCAACATTACCTTCGCCGCTTTCCGGAACACACCCAGGGCGTGATCCTGGATGGCGTAGTCCCGGCGGAAATGGCGCTGGGCCCGCGAATTGCGCTGGATGCTCAACATGCCCTGGATGTGATCTTCGAGCGTTGCGAAGCCAATGCCGAGTGCAATTCCGCATTCCCCGACCTGGCCGCGGCTTTCGAGAGACTGAAAGCCACCCTGCGCTCGTCGCCGGTTGAGTTACAGCTTATCGATCCGAATACCGGCATGACAGCCCCTGCAACATTGTCATACGGCGGCATGGCAGCGGCCGTCCGACTACTCAGTTACCGACCTGAATCAGCCGCCCTTTTGCCGCTGCTCATCAGCGAGGCAGACAAGGGTAACTATGGCCCCCTGACTGCCCAGGGACTGATGGTGATGGAAGAAATGGAAGAGGCTATAGCCTACGGCATGCACAACGCCGTGGTCTGCGCCGAAGATGCGCCATTTTTCATCCAGGACGAGATAGACCTGGATGCCCTGGACAAGACCTACCTGGGCAAAGAACAGGTGACCGCCCTGAAAACCATCTGCACGGTCTGGCCCCGTGGTCTTGCGGACCCTGACATCAAGGAACCCCTGGTTTCGGACAAGCCTGTATTGCTACTGTCCGGGGAGGCCGACCCGATCACACCTCCCGAATTCGCAGAGCGCGTTGCCGCCCACCTGGGCAATGCGCGGCACCTGGTCGGACCAGGCCAGGGTCACGGGATGCTGGGTGTCGGATGTATACCGAGACTGGTGAAAGACTTCGTCAAGAATCCGTCATTGGAAAGCCTGGATGGAGAGTGTGTTGAACGTCTCGGCCCATCACCGTTTTTCCTCGACTTCAACGGACCGACGCCATGATCGAAGCACGCGGATTAAAAAAATCATTCGGCTCCATTGAGGCGCTGAGAGGGGTCAGCTTCAGCGCCCCGGATGGCAAGGTGACAGGACTGCTTGGACCCAATGGCGCGGGCAAATCAACAACCCTCCGGATTCTATACACGGTGTTAAAACCTGATGCCGGCGTGGCCACTATTGATGGCGACGACGTATGCGCATCAAGCATGGCGGTCAGGCGAAATATCGGCGTGCTGCCCCACACTTCCGGTCTCTACCCCAACCTTAGCGCCAGGGAAAACATCGCGTACTACGGTCGCCTGCTCGGCATGCAGGGCAAGGCGCTGGACATGCGAATCGATGAGCTTGCCCGACTGCTGGACCTGGAAGAGGTCATAGAGCGACGCGCCAAGGGTTTCTCCCAAGGTGAGCGAACCAAGGTCGCACTTGCCAGGGCGCTGGTCCATAAACCCAAGAACCTGCTCCTGGATGAACCCACCAACGGATTGGACGTCATGGCAACTCGCGCCCTGCGCGAATTGATCCTCAGGTTAAAAAACGAGGGGATCTGTATCTTGTTCTCCAGTCACATCATGCAGGAGGTCGCCGCCTTGTGTGACGAGATTGTCATTATTGGCAGCGGTCAGGTGGTGGCCTCGGGTACACCCGAAGCATTGCGGGAACAGACCGGTGAAGAAGGTCTCGAAGACGCCTTTGTAAAAGCCATTGGCAGCGCGGAGGGCTTACTGTGATGGGCCAGATCTTTACCGTTTTTCGCAAGGAAGTCACCGACAATCTGCGCGACCGACGCACCCTGATGTCGGCGCTGTTTTTCGGCCCCCTGTTTGGCCCCTTGTTGTTTGCGGGGATGATTTCCCTGAGCCTGCAGCGCTCCGTGGGCGAGTCCATAGAAACGATGCAACTGCCGGTATCGGGCGCCGAGAATGCTCCGAGCCTGATGGCGTTCCTTACCCAGAATAATGCCGAGATTCTGCCAGTGGAGATCACGCTGGAGGCGGCAAAAGAATTGATTGATGCAGGCACCGAGGATGTGGTGCTTATTATTCCGGAAGGTTATGGCGAGGCACTGCGTAGCGGAACTCCTGCAATTGTTCAGCTGGTCTCGGACAGTGCGAACAGTAATGCACGGAAGAATATTCGGCGCACCGAGAGCTTGCTTAGAGCCTATGAAAGGCAGCTGTCTGTCCAGCGCCTCATGGTCCGGGGAATAAACCCGGCCCTGATCAATCCCATTGCGGTGGAAGATGTCGATGTATCCACACCCACCGGCCGGTCAATTCTGCTATTGGGCATGATGAATTACTTCATCATTTTCTCCATGCTCATGGGCGGTCTTTATCTGGCCACCGACACCACGGCAGGGGAACGCGAGCGCGGCTCCCTGGAGCCCTTGCTTACCTTGCCGGTGGAACGCTGGCAGCTGATCGTTGGCAAGGTCCTGGCAACCTGCCTGTTCATGGTGCTCTCACTGATCGTCAGCCTCCTGGCATTCTCCGTGTCCCTCTCCTTTGTCCCGTTGGCAGAAGTCGGCATGGCCAGCAACTTCGGCCCGCTGGTGGCCGCCAGAATATTTTTCGTCATGCTGCCGTTTGCCCTGATTGGGGCCGCCGGAATGACTGCCGTGGCCTCATTCACTAAAAGTTACAAGGAAGCGCAGACCTACCTTCAGGTACTAATGCTTGTGCCAACCCTGCCGATTATCGTGGCCGCGCTGTTTACTCTGAAACCCACACTGGCCCTTATGCTGATTCCCTCGTTGTCCCAACACCTGGTCATTACCGGTTTGATGAAGGCTGATCCCCTGTCCCTGAGCTTTGTAGCGACCTCTTTCATCTCGACCTTTTGCATAGGCTTGGGGCTGCTGGCCCTGGCTACCCGGCTCTACAGGCGAGAAGGAATATTGGGATAAGCCGTAACCCGTGACCTGAGTCACGTTTCAGCCCATAAAAGCTCTCATTTGCTACCCGCCTGGGACAGTATCAAGCAAGGCACGTCATTGGCCGCCCGGAAAGAACTCCAGATACGCCTGGGTGCAGCTTGCGGCCTTAATGAGGAAGGGATGAGAAACTGGTTCAAACCAGATCAAGATCCAAAGCAGGTATTACGCCTGCGACGGTTCCTTATGGGTGTCTCTTATTACGGAATCTGGCTGGCAATTATCGGCTTGATGACCCTCCAGGGCAGCATGCACCTGCCGACGCCGTTTCTGACTGTCGCCCTAACCGGTGCGATTATCTCCAACCTGGTTTTCTTCGCACTGCTACGTTCGGGCATGAACCTGCAGCTGCGCGACCCATCGATGACGTTTTCCCAACTTGTGGTCGGGCTGAGCTGGGCAATGGTCCTGCTGGTCATGACCTACGAGGTTCGTGACCTGTTGCTGCTTGCGTACATCTCGCCGGTCTTCTTCGGAATGTTCAAGCTGGATCAGAAGGGCTTCATCCGCCTGGGCGTATTCGCATGGGTCGGCTACCTGGCTGTGACCGGCCTGGATTACTGGATGCAGCCTGGCCAGGTAGACACCGCCTACCAGTTGCTGCGTCTATTCGTGGTTGCCGCCATGTTGTTCTGGACAGGCTATTTCAGTCTCCATGTTGCCCGTCTGAAAGGGCGGCTTCGCAAGCAGACCCGGGAGCTTGAGGTAATGGTGGCGGAGGCGACCGAACTGTCAGAACGTGATGACTTGACCAAGGCATACAACCGCCGCTTCATCATGGATTCACTTGAGGTTGAAAAGACCCGGGCGAATCGATCCGGCATTCCGTTTTCAATCTGTATTCTCGACCTGGATAATTTCAAGCTGATCAATGATCGCTTCGGTCACCTGGCCGGGGATCGGGTGCTCACCGCATTCGCTGAAAGAGCCCGGTCCGAACTCAGGGGTCTGGACGTCATGGGCCGTTCTGAAAATGGCGCCTGGTTCGGTCGCTACGGCGGAGAAGAATTTATCATCCTGTTTCCCAACACCTCTTTACTGGGCGCCAGAAATTGCGTTGAGCGCATTCGCCACGTCACCGCGAATACTGCGTTCGAGGAAGTGTTACGCGTAACGGTCTCCGGCGGTGTTACCGAATACCGCATCGGAGAGGATGTAGAAGACACATTGCGCCGGGCCGACCAGGCCATGTATGACGCCAAGAATGGCGGTCGAAACCAGATTGAGTGTGCCGGCGAACTTGGCAGCACTCATGTCCCATCGGATTTCGGAAGCCAGGTTGTGGTCGGACTGTTTGGAAAGGGAAAGGCGATCCCGGCCAAATAATAAGCAGCGCCATCACGAGCTCTTCGCTACCCGTCAATAGCCGGGAATCCAAGCGAGCAAACCGACCAGGTGGCGGTCCGTTCAAGAGCTTCGCCCGGGCCATCTGCCGACGAATAAGCCGCCGACCTGACAGGCCACTTTGCCCTAGGGTGCAGCCAGGGTAGGTTTAGAGGCAGGAAGTCGATACCAGAGATTTTCATACGCCAGGTCTGACCAGTTCGCATAGCTCAATGCCTTGCCAAGCATCTCCGGCTCGGGTTGGCTTTCCTCTCCATAACCCGATTCCCGATAAATAAACTGCCGGGGCGCCAGGTCTCTTTGCAGCACCAGGACCTTGTCATCTTCCAGGTAGGCCAGGCTGGTGTAGTACTGCATCAAGGCCCTGCCCGGACCGGCAGCATTCTCGGGACGAGTCAGGTCACGGCCCACCATTGGATGTTCCATGCTCAATCCCATCAGGGAAAGCAGGGTAGGGCCCAAGTCAATCTGGCTGGCAATCGAGCCGTGTCGGGCAGGAGTTACGCTTCCGCCCAGGATCAGGCCCGGAATATGAAAGCGCTCGATCGGCACCAGGCTCGCGCCATACACCCGGGAATTGTGGTCGGCGACCACCAGGAAGATGGTGTTCTCCCAGTAGCTGGACTGCCGGGCCTTCTCGAAAAATTCACCCAGGGCATAGTCAGCGTATTTCACCGCGTTGTTTACGGTATTCGGATCCGGCTCATAAAGCTCAATTCGTCCATCCGGGTATTCATAGGGCGAGTGGTTGGTGGAACTGAAGACCAGGCTGAAGAACGGCCCTTCGGCAGCCTCGAACTCTTCATGGGCGCGTTGCAGTAGATCCTCGTCGGAAACACCCCAGGAGCCCAGGAACACCGGGTTATCGTAGTCGTTCTGATCGATCACACTGTCGAAGCCATTGCCTATGAAAAAGTGACGCATATTGTCGAAATGCCCCTCTCCCCCGTAGATAAAACTGGTGGAGTAACCCTGGGTTTTAAGTAGCGACGCCAGGGTGAAGAAATCTCGCTGGGACTTGGACAGCTTGACGACGCTTTCCTTGGCCGCGGGAGTAAAGCCGGTAACCACGGCTTCAATTCCCCGAATGGATCGCGTGCCCGTGGCGTACAAGCTCTCAAACCACAAACCCTCTTCCGCCAGGGCATCCAGGTTCGGAGTAAGAGGCAGGCCGCCCAGTGAGCCGACAAATTCGGCGCCCAGGCTTTCTTCAAGCACGATCACCAGGTTCATAGGGTGGTCAGGATGTGCGCTGGAAATCTGTTGATGAAGGGTCGGAATGGCCTCGTTGCGGAAACTGTCCGCAGGCAGTTTCATCTCGGTTCGGATTCTTGCCACCACTTCTTCGGCAGGCATCCTGGTATAGGGGAACCCGTCCCCGGATTCCCGCAGCCGTTCGTACGCGGCGTAATAAAGCGTGTAACTGGAATTCAGTGACAGCTCGTTCACCATGGGGTCATTGGACAAGGCCACGGTGCTGGGGTTCACCGGACGGTGATCCAGGGTGGAACGAACCATAAAAATACAAATTACCAGCAGCACCGGAGTCGCTATCAGGGCAGTGAAAAAACCCGGCTTGCGGGCCATTTCCAAAGACCAGCGCAAACGACCACGCATGAAAAACACGCTTATCGGGGCTGCGGCAAATCCTAATATCAACTGAACCGGATACGCCTTCCACAAGGTGGAAAGCACTTCTTGCGGGTAGACCAGGTATTTGAAGAACAGCGCATTGGGGCGCACATCGTATTGAGTGATGAACGATGGTGTGGACAGTTCCATGAAAACCAGCAAGGCAAATGCCAACGGCAAATACCAGCCGACCATGCCGCGCCAAAACGACCAGCCCACTCGTCCCAGTGCCGCCAGGGGAAATGTGATTGCGGGGATCGCGAGCAACAGTCCACAGATCACGAGGTCAAAACGCAGGCCTTGCACGAAGACATTCTGCAACATCCCCGCATCACTAACCCGCTGCCACTGCCACGCGACCAGGCCCAGGCGTGAAAGTCCGAGCACGACCAATACAAAAAGCAAAAATATTCCCAATGGCTTCAAGACATCCATCAAGTCCATAAAGCTTCTTGAAATCGTCTTTTTCATTTACTGCTTACCGAACTGCGTAGGTGCCGATATCTTGCGGCTATAAGGTAATTATTGCCCTGGCTGGCCAGCGCAATACATTGTGTGTAACGGCGTGTTCCCTGGGAACAGTGGGCTACTTGCCAATACAGAAGCTGGAGAAAATTCTGCCCAGCAAATCGTCACTGGAAAACTCACCCGTAATCTCTCCAAGCGCTGCCTGCGCCAGGCGCAACTCTTCCGCCATCAACTCCCCGGCCCGTCGCTCACGGAGTTGACGGCAACCTTCATCAAAGTTGCGCTTGGCTCTTCGCAATGCATCCAGGTGTCGGCGCCTGGCAGAGAGAGTACCCGACTCACTGTCTCGGTAGCCCATGCTGGACTTCAAGTGATCTCGCAGCAAGCCTATTCCCTCGCCCGTCAACGCGGACAAGGAAAGAGTCGGATAAGCGCCTTGAACCAGCCCAGGCTGTTCATTACTCAAATCTATCTTGTTGCGCAGTACGGTAACCGGTACACCACCGGGAATCTCTGCAAGCAACTGGGCTAGATCCTGGTCGGATCCCGGCGAGGCATCAACCATCAATAAGACCCGATCAGCAGTAGTAAGTTCGTGGCGCGCCCGGCGCATGCCTTCCGCTTCAATGTGATCTGCATCATCTCTCAAGCCGGCGGTATCAATAATGTGCAATGGCATGCCGTCGATATGGATGCGTTCGCGCAAGACATCCCGAGTAGTGCCCGGCACATCCGTCACGATGGCCGCATCATACCCAGCGAGACGATTAAGCAGGCTGGACTTTCCCGCATTGGGGCGACCCAGGATTACCACACGCATGCCTTCCTGTAACAGGCAACCCTGGCGCGCGTCACGCTCCAGCTTGTCGAACGCAGCAAGCAATGACTCTATGCGGCGGGTAATTTCTGCATCCGATAGGAAATCGATTTCTTCTTCCGGAAAATCGATGGCTGCTTCCACGTAAATTCGGCATTGCACCAGGGCCTCGACGATCTCATGAACCCGACGCGAAAACTCTCCTTCCAGTGAACGCAGGGCAGCGCGGGCAGCTTGTTCCGATCCGCTGTCTATCAGGTCGGCTATGGCCTCGGCCTGGGCAAGATCCATCTTGTCATTAAGAAACGCCCGGCGCGAAAACTCACCGGGTTCGGCCAGTCGCGCGCCCAACTCGAGGACGCGGGCCAGCAACATGTCCTGGACAACCGGGCCGCCGTGACCATGCAATTCGAGTACGTGCTCACCCGTGAATGAATTGGGCGCCGGAAAATACAGCGCAAGGCCATCGTCTACCGGTTTCCCTCCAGCGTCACGAAAGTGGCCGAAGACGGCCATTCGCGGTGTGGGAAGATACCCGAGTAATGACCTGGCCAGCTCAGGCACATCCGCGCCGGAAATCCTGACAATGCCCACGCCCCCTCGACCCGGGGGCGTGGCAACTGCGGCAATGGTGTCGGTGTAGCTGGCGCTCATGATCCAGGCGGGTGCGGGAGTGAGGATGCCCCGATTATACCTTGGCCTGTCACCCTGGCGGACGGGAGCTAGTGCTCCCGCGCAACCACCTTGTTGATGCGCCACTGCTGTGCAATCGACAACAGGTTATTCACGAACCAGTACAGCACCAGGCCCGATGGGAAAAAGGCGAAGAACACGGTAAACACGATTGGCATGGCCATCATTACCTTGGCCTGGATCGGGTCCGGAGGCGTCGGGTTGAGCTTCTGCTGGAAGAACATGGTGATGCCCATCAGCAAAGGCAGTACGAAATACGGGTCTTTGGAAGACAGATCGTTTAACCACAGGGCGAACGGAGCCTGGCGCATTTCAACCGACTCGATAAGCACCCAGTACAAGGCAATAAAAACCGGCATCTGGACCACGATGGGCAAACAGCCTGCTGCAGGATTAACTTTTTCCTTGCGATACAACTCCATCATCGCCTGGCTCAAGCCCTGGCGATCATCCTTGAATCGTTCCTGCAAGTGCTTCACGCGGGGCTGCATGTTACGCATCTTGGCCATGGAGCGGCCACTGGTTTCCTGCAACTTGTAGAACACCAGTTTGATAAGCATGGTCAGCAAAATAATTGACCAACCCCAGTTGCCCACATAGGACTGGATTTTCCGCAGCACCCAGAACAGGGGCTGGGAAATAACGGTCAGCCAGCCATAGTCCACGGTGAGTTTAAGTCCATTTGCAGTGGCT
>JAOTSW010000057.1 GCA_029864735.1 Chromatiales bacterium
CCCTTACTGGCTGCAGATCCATTGGCGATCTATCACCCGACCTGCTGGTCAAGGTTGAATAAGGGACACCCTCGGGCCAGATAGCGGACACGGCAAGCCGCCGGCACCATGCTTTCGGTATGTTTTGTTGTAAGGATGCGGGATACCCAGGCGCGTCTCACCGCTGCCGGGATCATGAAGGAGGAGAAATTGGAGCGGGTGAACGGGTTCGAACCGTCGACCTATACCTTGGCAAGGTATCGCTCTACCAGCTGAGCTACACCCGCTTACCTATTCCTACCTCAGACTTCGTGCAACTACGGCTATGCCGAACTTGCTAACTCGCTGGTTTTACTGAGCTATGCAAGCTTTACCTGATTGCGCCCGCCAACAGAGTTATTCCCGTTTAGAGGGGGCGTATTTTAAGGCAGCAAGCTCAACTGTCAAGCACCAATTTGAGCTTTCACCGGCTCAGGTCGGGCCAGGCCGCGCTCAGATACTCCCACATTGACCAAAGCGTAAGCACTGCCGCGATTATCAGTAGAGCGAGTCCAATGTCGTAAACCGGCAAGCCGATGAATGGTTGCTCGTGCAACATGAAGGCCAGACCCACCATTTGCCCGATGGTCTTGTACTTGGCAACGTTTTGTACCGCGACCCTGTGGCGGGCACCGATCTCGGCCATCCACTCGCGCAAGGCCGAGATTGTGATCTCGCGGCCCACGATTACGCAGGAAATTATCAGTATCAATAGCCCCGGGTCAGTCTGCACAATCAGTAAAAGCGCCACGCAAACAATGACCTTGTCCGCAACCGGGTCCAGAAACGCGCCAAACGCCGAGGTTTGTTCCAATTTCCGCGCCAGGTAACCATCAAGGGTATCGGTGATGGCTGCTAAGCCAAATAACCACCCTGCCAGGGGGTGTGCCCAGTCATAAGGCAGGTTATAGGCAAGAATCACCAGGGGAATCAGCCCAATACGAAACCAGGTCAGCGTGTTTGGGATATTGAAGTGCATTAGTGTCAGTTCTTCTCGCGGAGTGTAGCGTGTATGCGTTCGGCCAGTGCCTGGCTAATACCCTTTACTCTCGCCAGGTCTTCCACCCCGGCTTGCTGAACACCTTGAAGTCCACCGAACTGCTTGAGCAATTCTCGTCTTCGTTTCGGACCCAGCCCTGCTATGGCTTCCAGCAGAGAGGTCCTGCGTGCCTTGCCTCTGCTTGCCCTGTGGCCGGCAATAGCAAAACGGTGTGCCTCATCGCGTATTTGCTGCACTAAATGCAAAGCTGGAGAGTTGGCAGGCAGTATAGAGGGACGCTCGTGCCCACTCAAGAACAGTTGCTCTTTGCCAGGCTTCCGGCTCGGTCCCTTCGCGACTCCCAGCAGGGTAATTCCCTCCAGTTGCAACTCTTCCAGCACCGACTCTGCCTGGGCCAACTGGCCCTTGCCTCCATCTACGATAAGTAGATCCGGAACCGGCGCCTCACCCTTCTGAACCCGGGTATATCGCCGGTCCAGGGCCTGCCGCATGGCCCCATAGTCGTCACCGGCCTGTACCCCGGTAATATTGAACCGGCGGTAATCACTCTTCAGAGGTCCCTCGGGGCCGAATACCACACAGGAGGCCACAGTCGCGTCCCCCTGGGTATGGCTGATGTCAAAGCATTCCATGCGGGCAGGCGGTTCATCCATTCCCAGCGCCTCGGCAAGCGCCTGGTACTGGCGGCGTATACTGGCGCTGCTGGCCATGCGCATGTCCAGTGCATGCGCAGAATTGGTCTTCGCCAGGTCCAGCCAACGGGCCCTTTCACCCCTGACCCTGTGCTTGATCACGACCCGGCGCCCCGCCCTTTCGGACAGTCCATTCACCAGCAATTCACTGTCTTCGATTTCCACCGCCGTAATCACCTCGGGGGGAACCTCGTGACGGAGGTAGTACTGGCTCAGAAAAGCCTCCAGCACCTCACTGCTGGCGCTGCCTGCGGCCCCCTGGGGGAAGTAATTCCGACTGCCAAGCTGGCGCCCGTCCCGCACGAACAGGACGGTCACACAGGTCTGGTCTGACTCGGTGGCAATGGCGATTACATCGGCCGATCCCCGCCCGCCACTCACATGCTGGCTTGCCTGGATGCTACTGAGCTCAGCAATCTGGTCCCGGTATCGGACCGCTTTTTCGAATTCCAGGGACTCGGATGCCTTTTCCATCCGGGCCGCCAACCGGTCTGTCACCTCCTGGTTGCGACCATCCAGGAACAAGGCGGCATCTTCCACGTCCCGGGCGTAGTCCTCTTTGGAGATCAATCCCACACAGGGACCCGAGCAGCGCTGTATCTGGTACTGCAGACAGGGTCGGGAACGGTTGTTGAAATAGCTGTCCTTGCAGCCCCGCAGGTGAAACAACTTTTGCAAGGTGCTGATGGTCCCTCGCACCGCATGGGTGCTCGGATAGGGCCCGAAAATGCGCCCTGGAATCCGGGTTGAGCCTCGGTGGAAGCTGATCCGGGGGAACTCCTGATCGGTGGAAAGATGGATATGAGGGAAACTCTTGTCATCCCGGAGCAGGATGTTGAATCGGGGTTTGTGCTGCTTGATCAGGTTGTATTCGAGCAGCAGTGCCTCGGTCTCCGTATCGGTGACCGTCACTTCCATGGATCGAGTGAGGTTAAGCATGGCCATGGTCTTGGCAGACTGGCCACTGCCACGGAAATAGCTGCTTACCCGATTCTTCAGGTTACGCGCCTTGCCCACGTACAATACGTCGCCGGCCCCATCCAGCATGCGATAGACACCCGGACGCCCGCTCAGACTTCGTGCGTATGCCTTACCGTCAAAAGTGTCCTCAGCCAAGGGCAGTCCCCTGTCGCAATGGGCCTATTCAGCGCAATCCAGCAAGTTCCGGGCCCGTTGGAAGACCTGTCTGAACATGTCCGCTGTCAGGCGCTTTGTCTGGGTGTTGTACCGGCTGCAATGGTAGGAGTCCAGCAATCGGCGGCCACCCGGGAGGTCGTGCTCTGCGGCATGACCAAATTTATAAGCTGAGAGCTTGAGGCCGCAAGCACGCAAAACCGCCTGGTGGGCGATCGAGCCCAGGGCCAGGATGACCCCGCCGGCATCCACCGTCTGCAACTCGTTGGCCAGGAAATCGTTGCACAGGCGAACTTCCGGTCCGGTGGGCTTGTTCTGGGGTGGCAGGCACTTAACGGCGTTGGTGATGCGACAGTTCAACAATTCAAGGCCGTCATCAGCACTGGAGGATACGGGCGCGCTGGCAAAACCGTAGGCATGCAGGGTTTGATACAGGAGTATCCCCGCATGATCACCGGTAAACGGCCTTCCGCTAGCGTTGGCACCGTGCATTCCCGGGGCCAGCCCGACAACCAGCAGCCGGGCCCGTGGATCGCCAAATGGCGGAACCGGTCGCCCGTGATAGTTCGGATGATCCTGCCTGACCTGGGTCAGAAAATCAGCCAGGCGCGTACAGCGAGTGCAATTCAGTTGGAAACAGGCAGGATTTATATTCACAATATAGATTAAGTATCCGTTATATCTTGTTGATTATATTAATCATCCATATGGGCAATAATGGAATCACCAAAGGCTGTGGTTCCCAGTATGGTCGCCCCTTCGAGAATCCGCTCTTCTCCGCCGGTACTGGCCGAAGACTCACGCCCCAGGTCAAAGGTCACTTCCAGGGCAGCGATAGAGTGTGCCACGCCCTTCATGACCAGGTCGGCCGCCTCGTGCCAGCCCAGGTGACGCAGCATCATCTCGGCCGACAGGATGATAGAACCCGGGTTTACCTTATCCTGGCCCTGCAAACCCGGCGCCGTGCCGTGGGTCGCCTCAAACACCGCTACCCCGTCGCCAATGTTGGCGCCGGGGGCAATGCCGATACCCCCGACCTGTGCCGCCAAGGCGTCGGAGATGTAGTCACCGTTGAGGTTCAGGGTGGCCACCACGTCGAAATCCCCCGGATTCAGAAGGATCTGCTGCAGAAAATTGTCGGCGATGATGTCCTTGACCACAATTTTCCTGCCGGTGATCGGATTGGTGAACGCCATCCAGGGGCCGCCACGCAGGTCTTCCGCGGCAAATTCCTCCCGAGCCACCTCGTAACCCCAGTTACGGAAGGCGCCCTCGGTGTACTTCATGATATTGCCCTTGTGCACGATGGTCACTGAGCGTCGATCGTTCTGCACAGCGTAGTTCAAGGCCTTGCGGATCAGACGCTCGGATCCCTCACGGGAAACGGGCTTGATGCCCAGGGTCGAACTGCTGGGGAACCGAATCTTGTGGACGCCCATCTCGTTCTGCAAGAAGTTCATGAGCTTCATAACTTCCGGGGACCCCGCGGCCCATTCGATGCCGGCGTATATGTCCTCGGTGTTTTCACGAAAAATCACCATGTCCACCGCATTGGCGTGTTTCACCGGTGTGGAAACACCCTGGAAGTACTGAACCGGGCGAATACAGGCGTACAGGTCCAGGGTTTGACGGATCGAGACGTTCAATGAACGAAATCCGCCACCGATAGGGGTGGTCAGCGGCCCCTTGATGGAAACTACGAACTGACGCAGGGCCTGCAGGGTTTCCTCGGGAAGAAACTGGTTGGTGCCATATATATCCTGGGCTTTTTCACCCGCATAGAGCTCCATCCAGGCAATCTTCTTCTTGCCGGAATAGGCTTTTTCCACAGCAGAATCCACTACTTTCAGCATCACAGGCGTGATGTCCGCGCCGATGCCGTCGCCTTCAAGGTAGGCAACAATAGGGGTATCGGAAACTTCCAGGGTGGAGTCACTGTTGACCGTAATGGGCTGGCCATGGGTCGGAATAGAAATATGGTCGTAATGCATAATCAAGCCGGTGTGCGAAAAACGGCGCGAATTCTAACACCAACCGCCGGCCCATGTCTGGTCGCTGCGCGGTGAGAATCGCCACCTGAAGATTCAAAAAACGACAACGCGGCCCGAAGGCCGCGTCGACGTGGACACCCCACAATGGGGTAATTCAGAACCCGATCAATCCTCGAACTGCTCTTCCTCGGTCGAACCTTCCAGGGCACTAAGGGAGCTGGTTCCAGAGGTCGCGGCCTGGGTAACTGCGTCGAAATACCCTGCACCCACCTCGCGCTGATGCTTGGTAGCGGTGTAGCCATCGGCCTCGGCGGCAAATTCCGCTTCCTGTAACTCCACGTAGGCCTTCATCTGGCTTGCCTTATAACCTCTCGCCAGCTGGAACATGGAGAAATTCAGGGCATGGAAGCCTGCCAGGGTGATGAACTGGAACTTGTAACCCATGGCTGCCAGCTCGCGCTGGAACTTGGCGATGGTGACGTCATCCAGGTTGCGCTTCCAGTTGAAGGACGGTGAGCAGTTATAGGCCAGCATCTGCTCCGGGTATTCCTGGTGAATGGCCTCGGCGAACTTCTTGGCCTGTTCCAGATCGGGCTTGGAGGTTTCACACCAAACCAGGTCTGAATACGGGGCATAGGACAATCCACGGGCAATTGCCTGGTCCAGACCCGCACGGACCCGATAGAAACCCTCGGTAGTCCGCTCACCGGTGCAGAAATCCTTGTCCCTGTCATCCACATCAGAGGTCAGCAGGTTGGCTGCATCGGCATCGGTGCGGGCAATCACCAGGGTGGGTGTGCCACTGACGTCGGCTGCCAACCGGGCAGCGACGAGTTTGGCCACGGCTTCCTGGGTCGGAACCAGCACCTTGCCACCCATGTGTCCGCACTTCTTGGCCGAGGAGAGCTGATCCTCAAAGTGCACGCCGGCAGCGCCAGCCTCGATCATGGACTTCATCAACTCAAAGGCATTCAGCACGCCGCCAAAACCGGCCTCGGCATCCGCCACGATAGGCTGCATCCAATCGATGCTGTCATCGCCTTCAGCGTGATGAAGTTGATCAGCTCGCAGCAGGGTATTGTTGATCCGCTTGACCACCGCCGGCACCGAATCAGCCGGATACAGGGACTGGTCGGGATACATCTGGCCGGCCAGATTCGCATCACCCGCGACCTGCCAACCCGAGAGGTAGATTGCGCGCAAGCCGGCTCTCACCTGTTGCATGGCCTGGTTACCGGTCAAGGCCCCCAGGGCATTGGTGTAATCGTACTCATGAAGATAGCGCCACAGTTTCTCGGCACCAAGACGGGCAAGGGAATGTTCTACATGCACCGAGCCGCGGAGCCTGACCACGTCAGCGGCAGAATAATCCCTCACTATTCCTTTCCAACGGGGATTGGTTTGCCATTCCTTGCTCAGTTGCTCAATTGCTTTGTCCGTCATGTTGCTACCTCGTGTTCCTTAAGCCAACCGTGCGTATGCTGGCAACGTTATAAACTCAATAAATTGTTCCGATTCCGTGATTTCTCTGAACACCTCGGCAGCTTGCACGAAGTGGCCTGCATCAAAGGCCTCCTGACCGGCATTCTGGCGAATCACTTCCAGTTCCTCGGTCAGTAGCTGGTTAAACAACTCGATGGTAACCCGCCGACCATCTTCAAGTACCCCGCCCGGATGGCGAATCCACTGCCAGATCTGGGCCCGGGAAATCTCTGCGGTCGCCGCGTCCTCCATCAGGTTATTGATGGGCACGCATCCGTTTCCACCCAGCCAGGAAGCCAGGTACTGGATGCCGACACTGATGTTATTGCGCAGCCCTGTCTCGGTGATCTTACCGGCGGGTACTTTCAATAAATCGGCGGCGGTGACGTTCACATCCTCACGTAGCTTGTCCAACTGGTTCGCCTGGGGCATCAACCTGTCGAACACGCCCATGGCCACGGGAACCAAGCCCGGATGGGCCACCCAGGTGCCGTCGTGACCGTTGCTGGCCTCCCGCTCTTTGTCGGCAAGCACTTTGTTCAGAGCGTCCTGGTTGGCTTCGGGGTCGTTCTTGATCGGAATCTGGGCCGCCATGCCGCCCATGGCAAATGCACCCCGGCGATGACAGGTTTTGATCAGCAATAACGAGTAGGAATTCAGGAAGTGGCGGGTCATACCCACTTCATGGCGATCAGGCATGACAAAGTCCGGACGATTCCTGAAGCGCTTTATGAAACTGAAAATATAGTCCCAGCGGCCGCAGTTTAGCCCCACGATATATTCCCGCAGTTCATAGAGGATCTCGTCCATCTCGAAAGCTGCCAGGATAGTCTCGATCAGTACCGTGACCTTGATGACGTTGGCCGGCAGACCCAGGGCCTGCTCCGAGTATCTGAACACCTCGTCCCACAAGCGGGCTTCCAGGTGATTTTCGAGCTTCGGCAGGTAGAAATACGGCCCGGTTCCGCGCTCCAGCAGTTTGGCTGCGTTATGAAACAGGTAGAGACCGAAATCGACAAACGCGCCAGGAATCTGCTCACCGTCCACGGTGATGTGCTTCTCGTACAGGTGCCAACCCCGGGGGCGGACGATCAGGGTCGCGGTCTTGTCCTTAAGCGCGTAGTGCTTTCCCTCGGGGGATGTGAACGCAATGGAGCGATCCGCGGCATCCCGAAGATTCAGCTGGCCCTCGACCACATTCTCCCAGGTCTGGCTGAGGGAATCCTCGCAGTCGGCCATGAACACCTTGGCACCCGAATTCAGGGCGTTGATGATCATCTTTCGATCGGTGGGGCCGGTAATTTCCACCCGGCGATCCTGCAAATCTGCAGGCACAGAGGTCACCTTCCAGTCGGCTTCGCGGATAGCCCTGGTTTCAGGCAAAAAGTCGGGGTTGTTACCGGCGTCCAGTTCGGCCTGGCGGGCGACACGGGCTTTTAAGAGCTCTTCAACCCGGGGGGCGAACCTGCGGTGAAGGTCGGTGATGAAATCCAGGGCCCCTGGGGTAAGGACTTCATCGAATCCCGTTCCCTGCGCGCCGAGAATTCTCAAACCTTCTGCCATGGCCCCTACTCCCTCGGGTGTTAAATGAAATGCTCGCAGGTCATTAACCGGATTTTGTGTCCATCGTGATGGATTAATATTGCAGCGCACAATGATACGCTTTGACCCTGATACTAGCAAGGCAGGAGAATTGAGCAAGGAGTCCATGTCGAGCCTGTTACCATTGCTGTCACGGCTGTTTTGAGTGAGGTGTATGAGACTGTTTTTGTTGAATAAACCATTTCAGGTTATGTGCCAATTCACTGATGATTCCGGGCGCAAGACCCTGTCTGACTACGTTGTTGCGCCCGGAGTGTATCCGGCGGGCCGCCTGGACTACGACAGTGAGGGATTGGTCCTGCTCACAGATGACGGGAAACTCAAGGCCCGCATATCCCATCCTGAAAGCGGCGTAAGCAAGCGATACCTGGCACAGGTAGACGGCACGATCACCCCTGAGGCGGTCCAGCAATTGGTCAAGGGCGTTGTTCTCAAGGATGGTCCGGCCAGGGCTGTCAGCGCGAGGGTGATGGATGAGCCGGATTGGCTATGGGAAAGGGTACCGCCGATACGGGTGCGCAAGGACATTCCCACAAGCTGGCTGGAACTTGAGCTCCGGGAAGGCAGGAATCGGCAAGTGCGGCGAATGACCGCAGCGGTAGGCTTTCCTACCCTGCGCCTGATTCGCACCCATATTGGAACCGTGGAAGTCGCCGACCTGGCCCCGGGTCAATGCCGGGAACTGAGCCCGGCGGAAATCACAGCTGCCTTCGGCAGGATTCCCCGTTCTAGGCGCCCAACACCTGTCGGCAACCGGCGATAAGCATCGCCATTTCCAGGGCCTGCTCATAGTTCAATCGGGGATCTACTTGTGACTTATAGGCACGGGCCAGGTCACCGTCAGCAAGTCCCCGTGCGCCGCCGGTACACTCAGTAACGTTCTCACCGGTCAGTTCGAAATGCACGCCGCCCAGGTGACTGCCTGCGTCCTGGTGAATAGCAAAAGCCGATTGCAGTTCTGACAGGATGTTTTCAAAGCGACGGGTCTTGACCCCGGACGCTACTGTCTCGGTATTGCCATGCATCGGGTCACACACCCACAGCACCGGACTACCGGTGGCCTGCACAGCACGGATCATCTCGGGCAACTGATCCTTGATCCTGGAAGCCCCGAAGCGGTGAATGAGCACCAAACGACCCGGCTCATTGTCCGGATTAAGGACGGAAATCAGGTCGTGCAACCATTCGGCGGTCATTCCCGGCCCCACCTTCACCCCGATCGGATTAGCGATCCCACGGAACAGTTCAACGTGGGCGCCATCCATGGTCGCGGTACGCATTCCAATCCACGGCATATGGGTGGACAGGTTATACCAGCGTTTCCGGTGCTCCAGATATCGGGTCTGGGCCTGCTCATAGGGCAGGTGCAGGCCCTCGTGACTAGCGAAAAAGGTCGCGTGGGAACTCTGGTGAATCGGGCGACGGCTGATGGTTTCAAGGAAATCCAGCGAGTCACTGATTGAGCTTACGATGCGCTGATATTCGGCTTTCTGAGGCGAATGCCCCAAGAAATCCAGGTCCCAGTACTCAGGATGATGCAGATCGGCAAATCCGCCATCCACCAGGGCGCGTACGAAATTCAGGGTCAGGGCAGACAAACTGTAGCCCTTGATCATCAACTCTGGATCCGGGGTCCGGTCCTCGGGGGTGAACCCCATGCGATTCACCAGGTCACCCCGGTAACTGGGCAGGGTCACGCCATCCCGGGTCTCGGTATCCGCCGACCTGGGCTTGGCATACTGACCGGCCATGCGCCCTACCCTGATAATGGGCATTTTCAGGCCATGCAGCAGCACAACACTCATCTGGAGGAGTATTTTTAGCTTGACCGCGATCAAATCCGACTGGCAATCCTCAAAGTTCTCGGCACAGTCGCCACCCTGGAGGAGAAATGCCTCACCGCGCTGGGCCTGGGCAATGTCGGCCTTGAGCTTTTCAACCTCCCAGGAGGTCACCAGGGGCGGAAGCCTGCCCAGGCGACCCAATACGTCCTGGACCTTCTCCTGGTCGGGATAAAGGGGTTGTTGTTCGGCCACTTTGGCTTGCCAGCTAGATGGACTCCATTCCGGACTGTGCTTATTGCTAGACATGGCGGGGATGCTACCCCGTTCACACTCTCTAAGGAAGCACAGAAAGCAGCTTTATGAGATAATGTCCGGCTACGATGGTGTCCATCCATGGGCGCCGGCACCAAAGACCACAGCAGGAGTAACAGCAATGACCATCGCCCGCGCGATCGAGAAGTTCTGGATGTTCGAACATCTGGACCTTGACACTGAAAACCAGGGTACTTGGTCCGGCAGCCACGGCTGGTCCGGCGGTCCCGAAGACGGCGTTGTTGAATCATTCAGCCCCACCTCCGGAAAGCCGATTGGTAATGTCTACGCTGCCAGTATTGATGACTATGAGAATGTCATGAGCTCTGCCGTGGAAGTGGCCAAAGAATGGCGCAATGTACCCGCGCCGAGGCGTGGCGAACTGGTCCGCCTGTGTGCGGACGAACTGCGTAGGCACAAGGATGCCCTGGGCAGCCTGGTTGCCCTGGAAATGGGCAAGATAAAGGCCGAGGGTGATGGCGAAGTTCAGGAAATGATCGACGTAGCGGATTTCGCCGTTGGACAGGCCCGTATGCTCTACGGCAAGACCATGCCGTCCGAGCGCCAGGATCACCGCATGTACGAACAGTGGCAGCCCCTGGGCGTGATCGGCGTAATCAGCGCCTTCAATTTCCCGGTCGCTGTTTGGGCCTGGAATGCGTTCATCGCCGCAGTCTGCGGAAACGTGACCGTGTGGAAGCCTTCTCACCAGACTCCCCTGTGCGCCGTGGCCGTGCAGAACATCATGAACAAGGTCATTGAAGAAAACGGCTTCCCGCCGGTGTTCCAGATGTTCCTGGACCACGACCACCTGCTGGCCGACAAGTTTGTCAATGACAAGCGAGTCGCCATGGTTTCCTTCACCGGCTCCACCCGCATCGGTCGTATCGTCGGCGCCAACCTTGCCAAGCGCATGGGCAAGGTCATCCTCGAACTGGGCGGCAACAACGCCATCATCGTGGACGAGTTCGCCAACATGCAGCTGGCTGTCCCCGCGATTGCCTTTGGCGCTGTGGGCACCGCCGGTCAGCGCTGCACCAGCACCCGCAGGGTACTGATTCACGAATCACGGTTTGACGAGCTTAAGGAGAAGCTGGTTGCTGCCTACAAGCAGGTCCGAATTGGCGATCCCTTAAAAGAAGGCACCCTGATGGGCCCGCTCATTGACGAGAAATCCGTGGGCAACTACCTGGCTGCTGTCGAGGCCGCTCGTGCCGCCGGTGGTGAAGTCCTGTGTGGCGGCAAGCGCATCGAAGGCGATGGCTTCTTCGTCGAGCCAACCATTATTGTTGCCGAGAATCACTGGGATATAGTGCAGTCAGAAACCTTCGCCCCGATCTTGTACCTGATTAAGTACAGCACCCTGGACGAAGCCCTTGAGTTGCACAACGACGTACCCCAGGGCCTGTCCTCGGCCATCTTCACCGACAAGGTGCAGCACGCCGAGCGCTTCCTGTCAGCCGCAGGCAGTGACTGCGGTATTGCCAACGTCAACATTGGCACCTCCGGTGCCGAGGTTGGTGGCGCTTTCGGTGGCGAGAAGGAAACAGGCGGTGGTCGGGAGTCCGGCTCAGACGCCTGGAAGGGTTATATGCGTCGCCAGACCTGCACCATCAACTGGGGTAGCGATCTGCCCCTGGCCCAGGGCATCAAGTTCGACCTGTAACAGATCGTTCCGGGAAGAAACAAAAAGGCGCAGGCATAACCTGCGCCTTTTTTCATTGGGAATCCGATCAGACTTCCACGTGTCTTCCAGCTACAAACCCGCAGTTGACCACAGCGGCTATATGGACTCCACCCCGGTTGCTTCCCAACGCTTTCACCAGCGGGCGTTCAGCTCCGCTCGACATCATTTCTTGCCCCGTTGAGCGCACTTGGGTACGCCGATTTCAATAAAAAAAGCGATCGAATCGAGACTTAAGGAGGCCGGACTTCATCACCGGGTATCTAATTGCGGTTCGACCCCAATCGACTCCCAGTTTCTAAAGCCCAGTATCACCAGGCCAACGAAAGCCTTCACTTGGGCGACCCAGTCATCAAAGCAGACGCTTTTCACCCATCTTCCCCACTCTATTTATTGTTTTGATTGGGACCCTCTGAGCGATTCCAACAGGCTCGCAATATGGTCCACTGTAGTGGCCTCGGTGAGAGTCGGCTTGTCCATCCCGCCCATTTTAACACCGATCAAACTGCCATCCTTGTCCAACAGATAATAGCTGGGATAAGCATAAACCCCCGCCCCAAACATAAATTCCTGTGCGTCACCAACAACAGGCCATTCGAAACCGTGTTCCAACACATACTGCCTAGCGATATCTGCTGTATCGAAAGTAATCGCCAAGACTGCAAGCTGGGGGTTACGTCGGGCGAACTCATTCAGTGCCGGGGTTTCCTCGATACACGGAGCACACTCGGCGAAGAAAAAGTTAACCAGCAGTTCCCGACCGAAAAAATCCTCGCTGTGAACCGGCCGCCCATCAATGTCTACCATGTCCAGGTCAGGGAAGGTGGTGGGCATCTCCTGCGGTGGTCCGGGCTCACTCACGGTCAGTACAAATGGACCGTCCTGGCCCATCGGCTTACCGAAATTCTTTCCCTCCATGACCAGTTTCGCGAACTCCTCGAAACCAAGAGCTTCACCGTCTTCATTCTGGTAGAAAATTTCAGTACTGGCATCCAGTCCGAATGCTTCCCGAATCTGCTCCTCGGTAATCGCGTCCTCTTGGGCGGGGCAGCTTATCGCCCATGCCAGGAACAAGGCGCATACCAGTGGGATATTTCTTTTCATTTTTCGATTCTCCGGGAACCAGACTCCGTATGACACTCACGTCTGGGTTGAGCCATGTCAGCCTGCGACATTAGAAACACTTTAGTACATATTTAAAAATTGCAGAACCCATTGATGGTTGCTCAGCCCCGGACCTGTGGAAAATACTGATATGACTCGCTTTACCCTTATCGATTGAGTCCAAAAAGTGGTGTTATCATCGCTCCGAAGTACAAGTAACAACCGACGGGCCGCATTGGAACGTCAAACCCAGACCAGGAGTTGATTACATGTCTACCCGTCTTGACCTGTCCAAGCTTAGCCTGATGGACGCCCTAGACCTTGCCAAATTTGTCGAGCTAGAGGCGTACCACCGTTACAAGATGTTCTCCACACAACTGGGGCGCACCGGTGGCTACGATGCCGGTTCGTTCTTCGCGACCATGGCCGAAAACGAAGCCAAGCACGGCCGTGACCTGGCCGCCCGGCGCGAAGCCTTGTTCGGTGATGCCCCCGCCAAACTTTCGCTGGATGACCTGTACGACGTAGAGGCTCCGGAAATGGGAGCGCCGCGCCGCGGCATGTCTACTCTCAAGGCGTTTGAGCTAGGGCTTGAGGCGGAAAGAAAGGCCTACGACTTCTACGATCAGGCCTTACCCGGCATCACTGATCCTGAAGTCCGGACATTGTTCACCGAGCTTCGGGACGAAGAGACCGAGCACGTCGAGATGCTGCTGGCGGAAATGGCCAAGCTACCCCCGAGCGCCAGCGAAGATGTCGAATTCGATCTCGATGAGGCGCCCTATCTCTAGGGACCGATTCTCGATTGAGTGAATCTGCTCAAGGGCCGAAGAAGCCTGCCAGAGTGGCTTTAGATGGGAATCTCTCGACTTCGGTCCGGAAGCCAACGCCAGGTTCTGGTTCCTTGCCCAGTGTCCGCTTTTTTCGTGAAGCGGACACTTTTTTTGGCTCCCGTGTTGAGACTTCTCAGTATTCCCCTCTACCCGGGATCGTGTGCCTGACGCCGCCTCGTGGCTTCCGAACGTCCCCCTTCCTTCGTGGAATGAGGTGGATGTGGCAGTGAGGGATAGATTGGCCCGAAACCTCTCCATCGTTAACACCGACGTTAAAGGCTTCTACAGAAGGGTCCTTCTGCATAATGGAGTCCCGGGTCTGTCTGAGGAGCTCTGTCATTGCCTCTAACTCCGATTGGGTCAGATCAAAATAGCTCGCCACATGCCGGTGCGGAATTATCAGACTGTGCAGCTCGGTGACCGGATACATATCTTTAATGACGTAGCCGAGTAGATTGGAGTCGATAATGCGGTGTGGCGGAATTTCGCAAAAGATACACCCTGGGCATCTTTGCTTATCACGTTCTTGGGAACTGTGAATCTCGGCGTCAACTGTGTCAGGCTTCATAGAATTTCCGCCCGTTGGAAATGTTTCATACCGATCCGGCGCAGAGTCTTTACGAATTGAAAGAGCTTTTCGTACGACATGTCATCAGCCCATGTTTTTGCCCAAAACCAGCTTAGCCCAGTTTGGATCTTCTCGGAAGACGTGGCCTCCGACTGATTCACGGACCTGTCATTGGTCAGTCGTACTGCCCCAGAAAGGAGTCGAGGCGATCAAATACGATATTGATCGTATCCGTATCCGGCAGCGTTGTGATTCT
>JAOTSW010000058.1 GCA_029864735.1 Chromatiales bacterium
CCATCACGGATAATTTTGCTACCCGGGTGATGGTGAACAAGGCATGCGTGACGACCCGGACGCCGCTTATCTATGGCGCCGTGGTGGGTCTGGAAGGTCAGGCCTCGGTGTTTCGTGCCGACCGGGACGACAGCCCCTGTTACAACTGCCTGTACGCGGACCTGGATAAAGCACGGTCCGACGAGCCACAGCAGTCGTCTTTTGAAAACTGCTCGGGACAGGGAGTGCTGGGTCCGGTGGCCGGAATCATTGGCTGCATCCAGGCCACCGAGGCGATCAAGGTATTGCTGGAGTTGGGCGACAGCCTCCAGGGGAGATTGCTCATGCTCGACGCCCGCGCCATGAGTTTCCGTTCGTTCGTTCTCACCCGCAATCCCAATTGCAGCGTGTGTGGCGCTGCCGCTTAGCCCGCCTGATCTCGCTCTATATTTTGCCCCGAATCCGACGCCCCTTACCCACACCCTGTAGCGGTGCCGGCTTGGTCCGGGTCAGGGGTTGAAGCCGGCGATCTCTTCGGCCGCCAGCCTGGCCGCCTTGGCCAGGTTCGGATCGATCTCCTCTTCGGCGTACTTCAGCAGGTAGGCCTTGTCCTCATCCCTGTGCAGGCGTCCCAGCATCTCCAGGGCGGAGCCCCTGACCTCGGCGTCATCGTCCCGGGTCAATTCTCTCAGGGCCCTGGCCAGTTGCTCGTCATTGGGTGCTGCGCGAACCCAGGCCTCCAGGGCCGCCAGGCGGGTTTCCCGCAGGTACATGGGATCGGTGTATCGGGCGAATACCGGCGCCAGCTTCGGGTCTTCAAGTTCGGCCAGGCCGGCCAGGGCGCTCAACCGACGGTAGTCGTAATAGGCTGAAGGCCGTTCAAGTTGTTCTCTGAGCAGGCGCGCCGCACCGGGGATCTGTAGCTTGCCCAGGGACCAGGCTGCTGCGCCCGCCACTTCTTCATCCGGGTCGATGGTCAGGCTGTCCTGCAGTGTCATGACCGCCTGCTCACCGCCGGCACGGCCAAGGCCCAGTGCCGCGGCACGCCGGATCCGGGGATCCGGATCAGCCATTCCACGGGTCAACGCCATCACCGCTCCCTTTGTGCCGATGCTGCCCAGGTTCAGGGCGGCTTCCTGGCGAAGTCCCCAGTGGGCCTGGTGGTTGCCCAGTATGCTGGCCAGTGCAACCACCGCTGCCGGGGCGGATCCAAAATCCTCACCCAGCTGCCTCGCGGCACGCAGAGCCACCGCGAGATCGCCCCTTAGCAGGGCAATGCTTGTTTCTTTCAGGCTGCGCTGATGATGAATGCTGGCCACCAGCCAGTTGCCTTTATCCACGTTCACCATCAGCGGTTCACTGTCTGCGGGTAGCGAGACGACGGTGCTCCAGCCCTTGAGAGTCACTATGTGAATCTCGCTACCGGTGGCGGTCACTATTTCCACCTCCATCGGCAGCTGGAAGTCGTTTTCGAAAGCCAGGTCCGCCTGAACCTGTTCCAGGCTCAGGTCCAGCTGCTTGCGCTGCTCAGACCACTGGCTGGTGACCCGGATGTCCGGGAACCCGCCTCCGCCACGAATCCAGTCCTCGAAGAAGGTGTTCAGATTCATGCCCGATGATGCTTCCATTGCCCGCTGGAAGTCGTGGGAATCCACTTCCGAAAATTCATTGCTGTGCAGGTAGTGGGAAATTCCCCGGTAGAAGGACTGGTCGCCCATGATCTGGCGCAGCATGTGCAGAACCAGCGCGCCTTTCAAATAGGTGATGGGCTGGGTGTACATATCGCCCGACGCGTCATAGCGGAAATATTCCAGGGGGCGGACGGTGCCGGTCTCGGCGACAAAGCCCAGGTATTTGTCCAGGTAAAGCCATCGCTGGTAGGTCAGGTCATCCTCACCGTTGATGTGCCCGTTCCAGACCGTGTGGGCGTAACTTGCGAAGGACTCATTCAGGAATATCGATGCCAGTGAACGGCAGGTCACCAGGTCGCCGAACCAGTGGTGGGCAAGCTCGTGGGATATCGTGTCCTCATAACTCCAGATTGGGGCCGCGGCATCGTAATAGGGCCCGTCATCTACCGGGTCGTCAGGGGTTTTCAGGTGTGACTCCTGGAAGCCCACCATGGTGGTGGTTTCCATGGCACCGGAGAAGTTCCTCAGCACCACCTGGTCGTACTTGTCCCAGGCATAGTCGTAACCGAAGAGTTCGGAAAAGAATTCAAGCATTTTTGGCGTGCGCCCGAAGGCATAGGCGGCCCGCTCTTGCTCACCGCGATGGACCCAAACGCTGAGGGGAATCTTCCTGTCGCCCACCTGGGCATCGTCCAGGGGGATTTCGATGAATTCCCCGACATTCAACGCGAGCAGATAATTGGGTATGGGCTGGTCCTGCACCCAGTGGTAGCTGCGGCTGCCATCCGGATTGTCCCGGACTTCTTTCAATACCCCGTTGGACAGGGCGGTGAAGGGCTTGTCCACCGTCAGGGTCATGTCCGCCGTGAAGCGCTCGTTGGTGTCGTTGTACATGGGCAGCCAGCCGTAGTGACGGCCGCCCTCGCCGTAGTTCCAGGCCTCGGCGCTGCGCAGTTTCGTCTCGGGGAAAAAATACAGTCCACTTTGCGGTTTCACGCTGTAATCGACCTTGACCACGAGTTGTTCGCCAGGCTGCAGGCTGTGCGGGAAACGGATGTGCAATTGCCTGTCACGCCAGTTGTGATCCAGTGCAGCAGATTTTTTCCCGCGAATCAGGCTGACTGATCGCACCTGCATTGTTGCGGCATCCAGTGACACCTCACGGAGGTTTTCACGCAAGGGTGTAAAGGTGATAGTCACCGCACCCGATACCGTTCGTTGCTCCAGGTTGACCCGCAAATCCGTTGCCAGGTGGCTCACATCGATTTCTCGCTCCCGAACACTTCGCAACTCACCCTGGGGTAGTGAGTGACCGGGAAGGGGGGCGGCGATCGCTTGCAGCATCGTTACGGAGAAAGTCAGTAGCACTGCAAGCAGCGAAAATACCTTAGACATGAAGCACCCTTAAATCCCTGGATAACATTCCAGAACATTAACCCAGTTAGGTGGCAGCTTGAAGGTCTTTAGAAGCCTTAAAGGGATAAGGCCAGGCTGGAGTCACCAGCCTGGCCTTTTTGTTGTCTGTTCTTGTTGCTGGCAGCCAATCCGGCGCAGGCGCCCAGGCCAGGGCTATCCGGTGATATAGCGTTCCAGTTCCTCGATAGTGTGCTGCTGGTGATCAATCATGGCATTGACCAGGTCCCCGATAGAAATGATGCCCAGCATCTTGCCGTCCTTGAGAACGGGCAGGTGCCTGATGCGTTTGTTGGTCATCAGGGCCATGCAATGGTCGATAGTCTGGTTGGGTTCGGCGTAGCGTACCCGGGTGGTCATGACCTGGCTTACCGGCGTGTTTTCGGAGTGTCCCTCCAGTACGACCCGACGGGCATAGTCTCTTTCGGAAAATATTCCTGCGAGTTTCTCTCCATCCATCACCGGCAAGGCGCCAACCTGTTTCTCGGCCATTAGCCGGATAGCATCCAGTGCCGAGTCATCCGGAGAGATGCTCCAGATTTCCTTTCCCTTGGTTTTCAGTAATTGTTCAATCAGGATCATTGCTGCCACTCCCTGTAATGACTCTGGCCTTATTGGTTATTCCATGTCGGCTTCACAATTAGCATAACACCACAGCAATAAACCGGCGCCAGCGGATTTTGAAATTTCCCTTCGATTTCCGGATACGTGTTCGCTCCCCTGGCGTCGATATTGGGGCTGGTCCACAGAGCGCGGCCCTTGACCGACACAAGTTGCCTGGATATGGCTGGCAGATTCGGTTTTGTCGTGCTGTCCTGTAGCCAGGCAAGCAATCCAGCCCTGCTGCGGTCCGCCGGCATGCGGGTACACCCAAAAAGCAGACCGCCCCTCGCGGGGCGGGCTGTCGTTAGCTGGAGTCAGCCCCGGGCCGGGAGGCGATTGTTCTAGTCCACCGGTTCGAAGCGAGCCTGGAAGAATCGAAGGACCTCGGGTTCGTAGGTGAACCTGAGTCCCTTGATCTGATCAGCACGTTCCATGACGTCGATGACGCTTTCTGCGGTAACGTCCATGTGAGCCTGGGTGTACACCCTGCGGGGAATCGTCAGCCTGACCAGTTCCAGCTTGGGCATGTAGTTCTCCCCGGTATCCTTGTTGCGGCCTGCAGAGACAACGCCGCGTTCCATGGAACGTACGCCGGACTCCAGGTACAGGGCCGCGGCCAGTGCCTGGGCGGGGAAATGTTCCTGGGGAATGTGGGGCAAGATCTTCCTTGCGTCGAGGAACACCGCATGGCCGCCTATTGGATTGACGATGGGTACGCCCGCCTGCTTGAGGCGTTCTCCCAGGTATTCGACCTGGCCCACCCGGGCCTGGATATGCAAGTCGTCCACGCTTTCGGTGATACCGATCGCCAGCGCTTCCATATCCCGCCCTGCCATGCCGCCGTAGGTATGCAGGCCCTCGTAGACCACTACCAGGGCGCAAGCGCGTTCATACAGCTTGGGATCGTTCATGGCCAGGAAGCCGCCGATATTCACCATGGCATCTTTCTTCGACGACATGGTGGCGGCGTCGGTGAGAGAACACAATTCGTAGACGATTTGCTGGATGGATTCGTCCTCGTAACCTTCTTCCCGTTGCTGGATAAAGTAGGCGTTCTCCGCCACACGGGTCATGTCGTGAACCAGCATGATTCCGTATTTGTCACACCATGCTCGCAGCTGTTTCAGGTTGGCCATGGAAATAGGCTGGCCGCCGGCCATGTTTACGCAGGTGGCGATGCAAACGTAGGGAATTCTCTCGGCGCCCACTCTTTCGACCAGGGCGTCGAGTTTGTCAAAGTCCACGTTGCCCTTGAACGGGTGTTCCGAGGACGGGTCGTGAGCTTCATCGATAATTACATCAACGAAGGTGCCGCCGGCCATTTCCTGGTGCAGGCGGGTGGTAGTGAAATACATATTTCCCGGCAGGTAATCGCCATCAGAAATAAGCATCTGGCTGATGATGTTCTCGGCGCCCCGGCCCTGGTGGGTCGGGACCGTGTACTTGTAGCTGTAGTAAAGCTCGACGGTATCTCGCAGATGATAAAAGTTGCGGCTGCCGGCATAGGCTTCATCGCCCATCATCAGGCCGGACCACTGTCGGTCGCTCATGGCGCCAACACCCGAATCGGTGAGCAGGTCTATATAGACATCTTCGGACTTGAGCAGGAATGTGTTGTAACCGGCCTCAGTAATAGCCTGCAGACGATCTTCCGGGCTGGTCATCTTGATCAGCTCGACCATTTTGATTTTGTAGGGCTCTGCCCATGAACGACGTGCCATGTATACACCTCCACCGAAGCGTTGAACGGAGTGTCCAGAGGTGCCGCACATTGAAGTTTGAAACACCGCCTGGGACAACAGGGGCATTTCATCCCTTGCCGGCTCGACGACCGGCAAGTGGCCTTGAACCCTGATGCTAGGCCTGCAGGGTTTGGCCCGGAATACGGAATTTCCGTGACTTGCCGGGGATAATTACTGCCTGCGGCATCAGAACCGCGAGTTTATTGGGTGCTGTTGTGTAATTGCAGGGCCATGTAGCTGGCTCCCAGCAGCCCCGGTTGCGGGTAGCGAATCAGCTGAGTGGGGATTTTCTCCATCAGGGACCGATGCCGGCCCTTGGCTTCAAATGCAGCCCGGAATCCACTGCTCAGAAGCATGGCGGGATAGCGCTGGGCTATGCCTCCGGCGATAAACATCCCCTGGCGAGCGCCCAGTACCAGGGCCATATTGCCGGCGACCTGGCCAAGAATTTCGAAAAACATCTGCACGGCCTCGACGGCTCGCGGATCTTCATTATTCTCGGCAAGTTGACAGATTTTCGCGGCTGAAGCAGGCGCCACGGATTTATTATGCAACCTGGCAAGTGCCCAGTAGAGATTCTCCAGGCCGGGTCCGGATACCAGGCGTTCGTCAGATACCCGGTCAAAGCGCTCGTGCAGGATAGAAAGTATTTGAATCTGTACCTGGGATTCCGGTGCAAACCCTGTATGGCCGGCTTCCCCGACGATCGGGAACAGCATCGAGTTTCGCTGGCAAAGGCCAACTCCTCCCAGGCCTGTGCCAGGCCCGATGATGCCAATATTGAAATCGTTGCTGCCCAGTTCGATGGGCTCTGGCAAGCCAATCGGCATTAAATCTTCTTTGCCCAGGCTGGGGATGGAGTAGGCGATGGCTTCAAAATCATTCAGCAGTTTGATGGCCCGGGCATCAAAGCTGTCGCGCAATTCATGGGCATCCAGGCTCCAGTGATTGTTCGTGAAGCGCACTTGTCCATCGACGATGGGTCCCGCGGCGGCGAAGCAGATGATGTCGGGGTCTGGCGCGTTCGCCTGGGCCAGGTACTCTCTGATTGCGCTGTTCGCCGAGTCGAAGTCGCCACAAGCCAGGGTGATATCCCTGGAGAAACCTGGTCGGTCGGGATCGGCAATGGCGAATCGGGCATTGGTGCCGCCGATGTCACCAACAAGCAAACAGGGTTCTTTCATAGGTCTTCTGCCAAGTGTCGGGAGTGCTAATGGTACCCGGACTCACGCCGGTGAGAAAAACTCTTGCGGCAAACTGCGGTATGTCCGAAGTGAGCCGGGGCGATGTTTTTTAATGTCTGGTCGGGCGCCTGTGTTCGTTCAGGCATGAAAGTCTATTTAAAACAATTAATTGTAGATACTGATTGGCAGGATAAATAATCTGGACAGGGCGTTTCCCTAATTCAATCCGGCCTGAACTGTGATACATAAGGCGATGATTTTTTCGGGAATCGGCAGCTTAACCCGGCGTACAACGTGGGCGGTGAGCCGGGCAGGATTCTGGAAAACGTGACAGTTATCGTCCAAATGGCAGTCCCCGGGCACTGCCTCGGGAGTCACGTCGGAACAGGGCAATCCTTCGGCAGGTGAGGCCGTGGGCCGTTTAAATCAACTAAATCCCAGGTGCAAAGAGTTGGATAAGTATGCGTGATGAACAGCAAGCAGGTCGGGTCGGGTTCCCCGGGAGTCGGGTAGCCGGTGTCTGCATGCACTTGACCTCGCTTCCGGGCGACTATGGTATTGGGGAAATCGGTGGCAATGCGTTTAGATTTATCGATGCACTGAAAGAGATGGAAATTGGCGTCTGGCAATTTCTGCCGACGGGTCCTACCGCTTATGGCGATTCTCCCTACCAGCCGCTTTCATCTTTTGCAGGGAATGAAATGCTGATTGATGTCGCGGGGCTGGTTGAGCTTGGTTTGCTTACCTCTGTGGAAGCCGACGGCCTGAGAGGCTTGTCCCCGGATTTTGTTGAGTATGGCAACCTGATTCCGAAAAAAGGTGCCTTGCTTCGTCGGGCAGCGAGCCGGTTTGACGTATTGGCGGGCAAAGGGCTTAAAACGGAATACCGGGATTTCCTGAAGAAAAACGATCGCGCCTGGCTGCATGACTATGCCTTGTATCGGATTTTGAAAGCACAGCACGATCAACGTCCCTGGGGTGACTGGGCTGACAAATATGCTCATCGTGACAGGCAGGCCCTGGACGATGTTGCCGGCCGCTTTTCCGACGACCTGGAAACGGTGAGAATTGTTCAGTTCCTGTTCTACAGGCAGTGGTCCAGCTTGCGGCGATACGCTGCCGAAAAAAATATCTGCTTGTTTGGTGACATGCCGATATACATTGCCCTGGACAGCGCTGATGCCTGGGCCCATCCCGACATGCTCAGAATAGACAGTAGCGGAACTCCGACCCACGTGGCCGGTGTCCCACCGGATTATTTTAGTGACGACGGGCAGCTATGGGGTAATCCCCTGTACAACTGGGACTACCACGAGGCCCAGGGATATAGCTGGTGGATTGAACGACTTCGCCACGCAATGAGTCAGGCCGACATTGTCCGGATTGATCACTTCAGGGGGTTCGAGTCCTACTGGGAGGTGCCGTTCGGGGCTGATACCGCCCGTGACGGGCGCTGGGTTGCCGGCCCGGGCGACGCCCTGTTCAACGCCATGAAGGCCGAGCTAGGGGAATTGCCCATCGTGGCGGAGGACCTGGGTGTGATCACACCCGAAGTCGAAGCATTGCGGGATCGCCAGCAGTTTCCGGGTATGAGGGTGCTCCAGTTTGAAGTGGGTAACAAAGGCTTTTCGATAGCATCGATTGGTCCCCACAGCGTGTGTTACACGGGCACGCACGATAACGACACCACCGTAGGGTGGTTCAGGGGAAGTCCCGATGACAATCGCTCGCCGGAGGAGATTGAGCATACCCGGCAAGTGGTGTTGTCAATCACCGGCGGCAGCGCAGAGACCGTCGCGCGGGACCTGATCCAGTTGGCCTTCTCCAGCGAGGCCAGAATAGCCATAGCGCCAATGCAGGACTACCTGGGACTGGGTTCCGAGTCGCGTCTCAACCGGCCGGGGACCTCCGAGGACAATTGGCGCTGGCGCATGAGTTTTGAGCAGCTTTCCTCGTCCCTGAAGGACTCCATTAGAGGTATGGTCACGACTGCCCGCAGGCTGCCGGAAGCTTGAGGCCCGTCAGCCTGGCGACACCCCGGGATGCCGGGGCAAAGGGTGTTGCCGGGGAGATTTTCTCCAATTCCTGCAATTTTTGGCTGTCTGGGTGCAGGCACGGCCTTATACTGGCTCAATCCTGATGCAACCCGAATCCCGTCGCCGCGGAGAAACAGTACATGAGTGAAGAGCATTCCGAATATTCACGATTCGTCAGTCGACTGACCAGGCAAACCCTGGGCTTGATTCTCGCCGGTGGTCAAGGCTCCAGGCTGCATGAGCTTACCCTGTGGCGGGCCAAGCCCGCCCTGCATTTTGGTGGCAAGTTCAGGATTATCGATTTCCCCCTGTCCAATCTGATTAACTCGGGTATCCGCCGCATCGGCGTGCTTACCCAGTACAAGGCCCATTCCCTGATTCGACACCTGGTGCAGGGTTGGTCCAAGCACCAGATCAGTGATCGGGAATTTGTGGAAATCCTGCCGGCATCCCAGCGGGTGGGAGGAGAGTGGTATATGGGCACTGCAGACGCTGTTTACCAGAACCTGGATGTGATCCGCACCCACGATCCGAAGTACGTGCTGATCCTCGCCGGCGATCATGTTTACAAGATGGACTATGGCCCCTTGATCGCCGCTCACGTGGAAAGCGATTCGGATATGACGGTGTGCTGTCTTGAAGTGCCGATTGCCGAGGCAGCCGGAGCCCTGGGCGTATTGACTGTGGACGAAACCGGTCGGGTTCTCGAGTTCAACGAGAAACCCGCGCACCCGACGCCGCTACCGGGGAGGGAAGATGTGTGCCTCGCCTCCATGGGGAACTACGTGTTTAACACGAATTTTCTCTATGAGCAGGTCATCAAGGACGCCGACACAACGGAGTCGCATCATGATTTCGGGCGCGACGTAATTCCCTCGATTATCAGTAAATATCGTGTATTTGCCTATCCGTTCAAAGATATTAAGACCGGGCAGCAGGCCTACTGGCGGGATGTTGGAACGCTGGATGCATTCTGGGGGGCAAATATGGAACTGGTGTCGGTTTCTCCCCAGCTTAATCTCTATGACAAGGACTGGCCGATTCAGACCTACCACGCGCAACTGCCACCGGCCAAGTTTGTTTTCGATGAGCCGGGTCGACGTGGCGAGGCGATCCAGTCAATGGTTTCAGGTGGCTGTATCGTCTCGGGTGCATCCGTGAGAAATTCCGTGTTGTTCAGTAATTGCAAGGTGCATTCCTATTCGACCGTGAAGGATTCTGTCGTGTTGACCGACGTGGAAATCGGTGAGAACTGCACTGTGAATCGAGCCATCCTGGATCGGGGCTCCGTGTTGCCCTCGGGTACACGGGTCGGCTTCGATCATGACGAAGACAGGGCCCGGGGTTTCAGGGTCACCGACAGCGGCATTACCCTGGTGACCCCCGATATGCTGGGTCAGCAACTGCACTTCACCAGGTAGAGTTCTGTGACTTCGAGTAAAACCAGGCGAATTCTGATGGTCGCCGCTGAAAACGGTGCTCTTCCCAGGGGTAAGGTGGGAGGTGTCGGCGATGTCATCAAGGGATTGCCACCGGCACTGGCCGACCTGGGATGGGAGGCGACGGTGATCACGCCTGCTTACGGCATGTTTCACCAGCTACCCGGAAGTGAACACTTGCAGGAACTGACCATTCCCTTTGGAGGTAGGTCGGAATCGGTGTCGCTGTATCGAGTACCCGGACCCGATGCGCGCATTACTCACCTGGTGTTGGAGCATCCCCTGTTTTCTCCCCAGGGACCCGGCAAAATTTATTGTCACGATGGCTCGGACCGACCGTTCGCAATCGATTCAGGAAAATTTGCCCTGCTGTGCGCCGCAGTGGCCAACTATGTACAACAGTCTGAGGAGTTGCCTGATGTGGTGCACCTGCATGATTGGCATGCGGCGCTTTACCTGGCATTGAGGGAATTTGATCCGACCTTGTCCAGGCTGCGCCAGGTTCACACTGTGTACACCATTCACAATCTCGCACTGCAGGGGATAAGGCCGTTGCGTCATGATTCATCTTCCCTGGAAGCATGGTTCCCCGGTCTTGCCTATGACCTGGAAACGGTGGGCGATCCGCGATACCACGACTGCGTGAATCCCATGGCCCTGGCGATCCGCCTGGCGGAGAACCTGAATACAGTTTCGCCCAGTTATGCCAGGGAAATACTCGAACCCAATGACCCGGCTATCGGCTTCCATGGCGGTGAGGGACTGGAACAGGATTTACGCCGTGCGGATTCGGAATCCCGATTGACGGGGATTCTTAACGGCTGTGAATACGAAAACCGACCGGCAGTTTCGCCCAAGTGGGGCAAGCTGCTTGATTCGATAATGGCCGAGGCAGGCAATTGGCATGACAGCGGCACCATGTCCCGGGAGGATCTGGATGGCCTGGCTGGCAAGCTGGACGCATTCCGTGGTGGCAGACCGGCGAATGTGCTTACCAGCATAGGCCGGATGACGCCCCAGAAAGTGGAATTGTTTCTGCAGGAGACTCCCGACGGCCCCACGGCCCTGGACGCCATACTGGATGCGCTGGGTGATAAAGGCGTGATCATCATGTTAGGCAGCGGAGATTCGCAATTGGAGCAGCAGATCGCACTGCGCGCGGCCGGGCGATCCAACCTGATTTACCTTTGCGGCTATTCTGAGACGCTGTCCCAGGTCTTGTACGTGGCAGGGGATATGTTTTTGATGCCCAGCAGCTTCGAGCCCTGTGGGATCAGCCAATTGCTGGCGATGAAAAATGGCCAGCCTTGTGTCGTGCACGCGGTAGGCGGCTTGAAAGATACCGTGGAGCATGGGGTGACCGGCTTTGTATTCGACGGCCAATCCTCCGCGGATAAAGCGGGTGATTTTGCTGAGATGGTGGTCCAGGCCCTGGCGTTGAAAGTGACCAGTCCCAGGAAGTGGGCTGGCATACGCAACCGGGCGGCCGAGCGGCGATTCACCTGGGATTTAGCTGCCAGACAATACCAGGAGGATCTGTATGGACATCCTGGACGCTGATCGACGGGCTCATGGTGAAGCGCTGAATGCGCTGGTCCGGGGTCATTGCAACAATCCTTTTGCCTTGTTGGGTATACATCGCCTGGACTCCGGTGAACGCATCGTGCGCTGCTTTCAGCCCGGCGCCGTCCAGGTGTTCCTGGTGTATGCCGGCGGTAAGCAGTTGGCGCCCATGCAAAGAGTTCATGAGCAGGGCGTGTTTTGCGCTGTCATGCCAGCGCGCAAACGACGCTATCGTTTGAAGGTGGTTTATGGCGATGGCAACTCCCGGGTCATGGAAGATCCCTACCGCTTTCCATCCATACTGGGGGAGCTGGATCTGCACTTGTTGGGCCAGGGCTCGCATCAGCAAATTTGGAAAGCCATGGGCTCCCAGTGCGTCAAAGTCCATGGAGTCCAGGGCACGCGATTTTCCGTTTGGGCGCCCAACGCACTGCGGGTGAGTGTGATAGGGGACTTCAACGACTGGGACGGGCGTCGCCATGTGATGCGACTTCATCCGGGTAACGGTGTCTGGGAAATCTTTGTTCCCGATGTCGGCCACGGGACCCTGTACAAGTACGAGATTCTCGACGGCAAGGGAAATCTCCTTCCATCGAAAGCAGACCCGATAGGGCAGTATTTCGAGCCGCCACCGGGAAACGCCTCGGTGGTATATCAAAGTGCTTATGCCTGGAAGGACCAGGACTGGGTCGCCGCCCGTTCCGGCAGTCCCAGGCTGGATCAGCCGGTGAGCATTTACGAGGTTCACCTTGGCTCATGGCGCCGACCCGAATCCGATCCATCTCGATCGCTCAGTTACCGTGAGTTAGCCAGGGAGTTGGTGGACTACGTGGTGGATATGGGCTTCACCCATATTGAATTGCTGCCTGTGTCGGAACATCCGTTCAGCGGTTCCTGGGGTTACCAACCGATAGGCATGTTTGCTCCCACCTGTCGTTTTGGTGAACCGGATGATTTTCGTTATTTCGTTGATTGCTGCCACCAGGCTGGAATAGCGGTCATTGTTGACTGGGTGCCGGCCCATTTCCCTCGTGATGCCCACGGACTGGGGCGCTTTGATGGAACGGCATTGTACGAGCATGAGGATCCGCGAAAAGGCGCCCACCCGGACTGGGGTACCCTGGTTTTCAATTACGGGCGCAATGAGGTGATCAACTATCTCATTGGAAGCGCTTTGTACTGGATCGAGGAATTCCACGTGGACTCGATTCGGGTGGATGCCGTGGCGTCCATGCTCTACCTGGATTATTCACGCAAGAAGGGCGAGTGGGTACCCAACGAGAATGGGGGTAACGAGAACTACGCTGCAGTAGCCTTTCTTCGCAAGCTCAATGAAGCGGTGCATGCCCATGGCGCTACCTCTTACGCGGAGGAGTCCACCGCCTGGCCGGGTGTGTCACGGCCCACCTACAGTGGCGGCCTGGGTTTCACCTACAAGTGGAACATGGGCTGGATGAACGACAGCCTCTCCTATATGCATGAAGATCCGGTTCACCGCAGATTTCACCATGACAAGATGACCTTCAGCCTGGTCTATGCCTTCAGCGAGAATTTCGTGCTGCCCCTGTCCCATGACGAGGTGGTCCATGGCAAGGGTTCCTTGTTTGACCGTATGCCAGGGGATAACTGGCAAAAACTTGCCAACCTGCGAGCCTACTACGCAAGTATGTTCTGTCACCCGGGTAAGAAACTGTTGTTCATGGGCTCGGAACTGGCCCAGCAGCGGGAGTGGAATCATGACCGGGAACTTGATTGGTATTTGCTTGATCAACCCGGTCACCAGGGAGCGCAGCGACTGGTTCGAGACCTGAACAGGATTTATTCCGGCACCCCGGCATTGCACGAGATAGACTTCAGCGCGGACGGGTTTGAGTGGCTTGATGCCGACGACAAGGCCAACAGTGTCATCTCCTGGATAAGGCGGGCGAAGGACGGACGTTTCGTTGTGTGCGTATCCAATTTCACCCCGGTAGTCCGTCACCACCACCGCATTGGTGTGCCGGTAAGCGGGCGCTATCGTGAGCTATTGAATACCGATTCCGAAATTTATGGCGGAAGCGGGGTTGGCAACCTGGGTGTGACCGAGGCAGTCAACGTGCAGACCCATGGGCGCCCGGCGGCCCTGGAACTGGTCCTGCCGCCGTTGGCCACATTGATACTAGAGCCTCTTGATGAGAGCAGGGCGAGTTAATGGAGACTTGTAGATGACTTCTAGTCGTAGCGACGCCGGCAAGCAAAAGCTGCCTGACCTTCCTCAACTGGAGATGACAGAGCAGGCGGTTTTGCAGGAGTTTGTTCATTATTTTTCACGCATGCTGGGCAGGCGCGAATTGCAGGGGAATTCTCCGGTTGCCTATGAGGCCCTGGTGCACACGGTACGGGATCGCCTGACCGAGCGCTGGATTGCGTCAACTCGTGCCGCGCAAGAATCGGGCAGTCGACGGGTTTGCTACCTGTCGATGGAATACTTGATGGGACGCCTGTTGCGTAATGCCCTGCTGAGTCTCGGACTGGACGATGAGGCCTCCCACGCGATGAATGAGTTGGGCCTGGAGATGGAAGACCTGGCTGCAGCAGAGCGCGACGCCGGATTGGGCAATGGCGGACTTGGGCGTCTGGCGGCCTGTTTCCTGGACAGTTGCGCCACCCTGCGCCTGCCGGTGACCGGTTACGGTATCCGCTATCGTTACGGAATGTTCCACCAGAAGATCCAGGATGGCCACCAGGTGGAAGAGCCTGATGCATGGCTTAGGGACG
>JAOTSW010000059.1 GCA_029864735.1 Chromatiales bacterium
ACTGGTCTCGGGAATTTTCATCCTGGTGTTTTTTACGTTCTACACCAGTTCCGGTCTGGTGGCGGGCGGCAAGTTATTCGAAAGCGTGTTTGGTCTTCCCTACCTGTGGGCGGTGACCGCCGGTGGCGCCACGGTGGTGTTGTATACCTTTTTTGGTGGATTTCTCGCAGTCAGTTGGACCGATTTCTTGCAGGGCTCACTGATGTTCCTGGCCTTGTTAGCGGTCACTGCGATGGGTCTTCACAGTGTCGGGGGCCTGTCAGGCCTGGGCATCAGTCTCCAGGGCAGCAATCCGAATCTGCTGGACCCGTTCACCACGGTAAGCGGTTCGCCACTGGGCTGGATCGCTATTGTTTCCTTGCTGGGCTGGGGGCTGGGCTATTGCGGACAGCCCCATATTCTTGCCCGTTTCATGGCTATTCGGAAGCCACGGGACATTGGCGCGGCGCGCCTGATCGCCATGGTCTGGGTGTGCGTCGCCCTGGTGGCTGCCACCCTGGTGGGACTGGTCGGTATCGGCCTGGTGAGCGAACCGCTACAAGGCGCGGCCAGTGAAACAGTGTTCATGGTGTTGGCCCGCCTGCTGTTTCATCCGGTGGTGGCGGGAATCTGTCTTGCGGGCATCCTGGCCGCGGTAATGAGCACCGCCGACTCACAACTGCTGGTGGCATCGTCCGCCGTGTCCGAGGACTTCTACAAGGGACTGTGGCGCCCCAATGCGGGCCAGGGTGAGTTGCTCTGGGTCGGACGCCTGGCAGTGGTGGGCATTTCCCTGGTGGCGTTCTACCTTGCCAGGGATCCGGACAGCAAGGTCCTGGACCTGGTGGCTTATGCCTGGGCCGGTTTCGGCGCCGCCTTTGGTCCGGCAATCGTGTTGTCCCTGTATTGGGATGGCATGACGCGTAATGGTGCCCTGGCTGGGATCATCAGCGGGGGCCTGACAGTGATTGTCTGGAAGCAGCTCAGTGGTGGTTTGTTCGACTTGTATGAAATCGTGCCCGGGGCGATGGTATCCATATTCTGCATAGTGTTGTTCAGCAGGCTGGGTAACCGTTCTTCATAAGCTCCATCCAGGAAGGATGAGGAGTACATTATGTTGCGCTATTGGTCTTCAGTAGTTCTGTTATCACTGTTTTTGAGTGTGCCGACGGAGGCAGCGCCGGACCAGGTTCATGTGCCCGATGAGCTAAAGCCATGGGTTCCCTGGGTGCTGCACGACCTGGAATACACAAGCTGTCCTGCTCTTGGTCCCAATCGGGTAAGCCAGGCGGACTTTGCCTGTGCCTGGCCAGGAGAACTGGACCTGCGCGCTGATTCAGACGCTGGGCGCTTCAGCCAGTCCTGGCGATTACTGGCGCCGGGCTGGGTGGTCCTGCCCGGGGATGACAAGACCTGGCCCCAGTTGGTGAGAGTGAACGGAAAGGCGGTTCCGGTGGTGTCTCATTCAGGACATCCGGCCATTTACCTTGAGGCCGGTGTTCACGCTGTGTCTGGCAGCTTCAGCTGGGTTCGGCGCCCGGTGAGCCTGGTCCTTCCCGAGTCCACAGCAATGGTGGCCCTGACCGTGGATGGCAAGCCAATTGCCTTTCCCGAGCGCAATGGCGAGGGACTCTGGCTGGGTCAACGGGAGGATGCCCGGCAGGAAGAGCAAAGCGCGGATCTGACCGTGATGCGATTGTTCGAAGACGGCAGTCCCATGCTGCTTACCACCAGGATTAACCTGCGGGTCAGCGGCAAGGCCAGGGAAGAGGTACTGGGTACCGCCCTGCCCCCGGGCTTTGTACCGATGAGCCTGGACTCGGTGCTTCCTGCCCGCATCGAGGCAGATGGCCGGCTGCGCATTCAGCTCAGGCCGGGCACCTGGACGCTGCAGTACGTGGCACGCACCACGGTGGATCCGACGGACATGATGTTGCCGCCGACCGGGGATAATTTTCCCGCCGAGGAAGTCTGGACCTTCGTCCCGAACAATACCTTGCGTGAAAGCCGCCTCCTGGGTGGCGATCCGGTGGACGCGGAGAGAGTCGGCGTACCCGCCGAATGGCGTCGCGGTGCCAGCTTCATGGTGAATGCTGAGAGCCGGATGACGCTGGAAGAACGCAGCCGGGGAGACTCGGGCCAGTCTGGCAACAGCCTTCGCCTGCAGCGGACTCTCTACCTGGACTTTGCCGGACACGGCTTTACTGCCCTGGATGTGATGCTCGGGCAGATGCGCACCGGTTGGCGACTGGATATGCAGGCGCCGTTCGAATTGCAGCATGCGGCGACCGGCCAGGGTGATTTGCTGGTTACCCTTGGGGAGGATCAGGCCACCCGCGGCGTGGAGGTCCGAAATGCTCGCCTGGAATTGAGTGCGGTCTCGAGATTTGAAGGTTCCGCGAGGGATATGCCGGTGACTGGCTGGGCGCAGCCCTTCGAGCGAGTGACCACAGAATTGCAGTTGCCGCCGGGTTACCACCTGTTGGCGGTCCCCGGGGCGGAAATGACCCAGGGAGCCTGGGTTAACCAGTGGACCCTGATGGATTTCTTCCTGGTCCTGCTGGTGGGCGTGGCCCTGTTCAGGCTGATGGGCAAGGGTGCCGGGTTGCTGGCGATCTTGGTGTTGGTGCTCCTGCACCAGTGGGCTCCCGCCATTAGCTGGGCGGTACTGAACCTGGTCATTGGCATTGCGATTTTCGGTGCTGCCCCGGAGGGCAGGTTGCGAAACATTGCGAAGGGTTACCAGATGACCGGCCTGGCCATCCTGGTATTGCTGGTGCTCCCGTTTGCCGGAGACCTGGCGATCAAGGCCCTGCATCCCCAGTTGGAACGAGAGGGTCTGACAGAGCCAGTTGGTTATTCCCGGCAAGGTCCTGCGATGCAGGTGGACAAGATGTATGAAAGCGCCGAAATGGTCGAAGAGATGGCGGTTGCTTCAAGCCGGGAAGTGAAATACGCGCCCCCGGCAGCGGAGCCTCCCGGGTCTCGCTATGCGCCGGGGCTGCTGGTGCAAACCGGTCCGGGAGTCCCCGGGTGGAGCTGGAACCGGTACCAATTGAACTGGAGTGGACCGGTCAATCCGGAGCGCAGCTTCTCGTTGATCATTGCCTCACCCTGGGTGACAAGACTTTGGCGGGTAGCGGGGCTGCTGGGCATGCTGGTCCTGACCGGGCTGCTGGCGCGCAGGTGCCTGCCATCGATAAGCCTGCCGGCGTCGTTGCGTGGCGCGCGTGGGTCTGCGGCAATATTGCTGGTGGGCCTGGTAGCACTGGGCTCTCCCGATGGGGCTCGGGCCGAATTCCCGGGGCCGGAGATGTTGCAGGAGTTGCGACAGCGCTTGCTGGCGCCACCTGAGTGTGATCCTGACTGCGTTGACTACCCATCGGCCCGTCTCAAGGCTGCCCCGGGGGCGCTGGAAATTTCCCTGGTGGTAAACGCCCAGGCGCCGTCCTTGCTGGCGCTGCCGGACGCCGGCGTCGCCTGGTTACCGAGGCAGATGATATTGAATGGCGAGCGCCAGTCATTTGCCTTGCTGAACCAGGGCGTGCGTTACCTGTTGGTGCCGGAGGGCGTGAGCCAACTGGTGTTGAAAGGTGAGTTGGCCCCGCGGGACCTGGTGGAGTTGAGCTTTGCCCAGCCGCCCAGGCAGTTGGCGCTGCAGTTGGAGGGCTGGGAGGCCGTGGGTATCCAGGACGAGCGCCTGACCGCAGGCTCCCTGCAATTGATCCGCAAGGGGCAGGCGGGTGAACAGGATAAGGGCCTGGCGGCGGAGCTTGCTCCGGAAAAATATCCGCCCTTCCTGCGCGTGACCCGCACGGTCACCCTGGGGCTTGAATGGTCGGTGGCTACCAGCGTGACAAGGTTGGCTCCCAGGCGAGGCGCCATTAACACCATGATTCCGCTATTGCCCGGAGAGGCGGTAGTGACTCGGGATCAGCCAGTCAAGAATGGCTCGGCCGTTGTGGATATGGCCCCCGACCAGCAGGAACTGGCCTGGTCAGGCGCCCTGTCGACCGGTGCCAGCCTGGCGTTCCGCGCCTCCGAAGACGTGCCATGGGTGGAAACCTGGCGGATCGTGGTCGGACCCCAGTGGCGGCCCCTGGTGTCAGGGATACCCCAGGTTGTCAGTGGCTCGGACGAGTGGCAACTGGATTACTACCCCAGGCCCGGTGAGGTGTTGGACCTGTCGGCGGTGCAACCGGAACCGGCTCCGGGGGCAACGCTTGCCATCGATGAGGCCAGCCTGGCGATAAATCCCGGGCAGGGAGCGTCTCAATACGCGCTGAGCCTGAGTTGGCGGAGCAGCCGCGGAGGCGAGCATCGCCTTCAATTGTCCGACGGGGCGCGACTGAAATCTGTGGTAACCGATGGTGTTGCGGTAACCGTCTCCCTGCAAGATGGCGAGTTGGCGCTACCCCTTGCCCCGGGCAGCCACAACACCGAGATTACCTGGGATGACCCGGGGAGCGTTGGGTCCAGTTGGTCGAGTCCGGAGATCGACCTCGGGGTTGCTGCCAGTAATCTGAATGTGAAAGTGAATATGCCTCGAGACCGCTGGTTGCTGGCTTCGTTTGGTCCGCGTCTTGGACCGGCGGTGCTGTACTGGGCGCAATTGCTTGTGTTCCTGGTGGCGGCGCTGATTGTCGCCAGGCTGCCTCATGCGCCCTTCCCCTTCCATGAGTGGCTGATCCTGGGCTTGGGCCTGAGCATGGTGTCCTGGGGAGTCCTTGTTTGGTTTGTCATCTGGGCCTTTGTCGTGGCGTGGCGAGGGCGGTGTGAGGACCTGAAGAGCCTTGATAATGCGGACATGGTGCAGACCGGCGTGGCGATCCTGACACTTATCGCCATTGGCTCCCTGGTGGCGGCCATTCCGGATGCATTGCTGGGCCAGCCGGATATGCAGGTTAGGGGCTGGTCCTCTTACGGGAACAACCTGGCCTGGTTCCAGGACCAGACCTCGTCGGCGATGCCGACGGTCTCGGTGATATCCCTGCCGCTATTGGTTTATAAGGCAGCCATGCTGGCCTGGGCGCTGTGGTTGAGCCTGGCCCTGGTGCGATGGCTGCGGTGGGCGTGGGGCTCCTGGACCCGCGGTGGCTTGTGGGTCGGCAAGGTCGTCAGGGCCGAGAAAAAGGACGACAAGAATTGATCCAGGGGATACTGCGGTCGGGCTTGTGTGTGGCCCTGCTGGTCGTGGCTGCCTGCGCTGGTCCCGAGTCGCCCCAGGCCAAGCTTGATGCCTTTCTTGCCAAGGCGGTAGCTGCCGCCGAGGCCAGGGATACCGGCGAAATCATGGACCTGGTCGCCGAGGACTACCAGGACGCCCAGGGGCGGGGTCGGGATGAAATGCGCCGTTATCTCATGGGCATGTTTCTGCGCTACGGATCCGTCCACGTGGACTTGGAGACCATTGATATTCCTCAACTTACCGAACTGGGTGGCGAGGTTGAATTGTCCCTGGCACTGGCCGGCCAGCGCGGTGACAACAATCCCCTGTGGAGCCTGGGCGCCCGGCGCCACCTGTTGAGGCTGGAATTGGTGGCGGAAGGAAAAGACGCGCCATTTCAGTTGTTGCGGGCAAGCTGGAGACCAGCGGAAGTTAGGGATTAGCGTAAATTCCACCTGGATTCGGGCCGCGCTACGGAATTTGACTTTACCCGGTTCAACAGGGATAAAGTGCTGTTGTTGCGTTGCGATATTCCAATGTCAAAGGGAGGAGACAGCGAAAGAGATGACCACAGTAAACCCGGGTCTTTACAGTGAGGAATTCGAGCGCGATAGCTGCGGGTTCGGCTTAATCGCGAACATCGATGATGCGCCCAGCCATTGGCTGGTAAACACTGCTATCCGGGCGTTAAAGCGACTCACACACCGGGGTGCGGTGGCGGCTGACGGAAAGTCCGGGGACGGTTGCGGACTGCTTTTCAAGAGACCGGATTCATTTTTACGTGCGGTTGCCGCCGAGAGCGGGATCACGCTATCCAAGCGTTACTCCGCCGGACTGGTGTTCCTCGATAACGATCCCGGGCGGGCAGAAGCCAGCAAGACGGTTGTCGCAGACGCCTTGAAGGCCCAGGGACTAAAGGTGGCTGGTTGGAGGCTGGTGCCGACGGATCGGTCGGTCTGCGGAGAACAGGCCCTGGAGACCCTGCCCCGGATAGAGCAGATATTTGTGAACGCCCCGGGTGGGATGGACGCCGAGGAGTTCAACCGCCAGTTATTTGTCGGGCGTCGCCGGGCGGAAAAGGCGTTGCTGGATGTGGATCCGGTATTTTTCGTCGCCAGCCTGTCGGCGGACACCGTGTGCTACAAGGCCATGGTGACCCCGGAGTTTCTCCAGGGTTTTTTTCCTGACTTGCAGGATCCGCGGATGGAGACATCGGTATGTCTTTTCCATCAGCGTTTTTCCACCAACACTTTTCCACAATGGCGACTGGCCCAGCCGTTTCGCTATCTTGCCCATAACGGCGAGATCAACACCATTCGAGGCAACCGAAGCTGGGCAATTGCCCGTGGGCATACGCTGAAGTCCCAGGTATTGCCTGAGTTGTCGGATTTGCAGCCCATCGTTTCTACCACCGGTTCGGATTCTTCCAGCCTGGACAATATGCTGGAAGTAATGGTCGCCGGTGGGATGGATATGTTGCAGGCCATGCGCATTCTCATTCCGCCTGCCTGGCAGACGGTGGATGGCATGGACCCGGATGTGCGAGCGTTTTATGAGTACTACGCCGCTCACCAGGAAGCCTGGGACGGGCCTGCCGGGGTGGTGTTCACCGATGGGCGCTATGCAGCCTGTGTGCTGGATCGCAATGGCCTGCGTCCAGCCCGCTACGTAATTACCCGTGATCGGCATATCACCATTGCCTCGGAAATTGGCGTCTATGACTATCAGCCCGAAGACGTGGTCAGCAAGGGGCGCCTGGGTCCGGGCGAGATGCTGGCGGTGGATACACGCACGGGCGCGATTCTGAACAATGACCGTATCAACGACCTGCTTCGTCGCGGCCACCCATACAAAAAATGGCTGAAAGCCGGCGTTCGCTACCTGGGTTCCCAATTGCTGGATACTGCGACCGCTGCCGAGCCGATGGATTCCGAGACCCTGGCGGTTTTCCACAAGCAGTTCGGTTTCTCCGACGAGGAAAGGGATCAGGTGCTGCGTGTGCTCGCTGAATCGGAGGTGGAGGCGGTGGGCTCCATGGGCGATGACACGCCTATGCCGGTGCTCTCCCTGCGGGTGCGTTCTCTCTATGACAGCTTCCGGCAGCAGTTTTCCCAGGTAACCAATCCGCCCATCGATTCCTTGCGTGAACGCATCGTGATGTCGCTGCAAACGGAGATTGGCCGGGAGTGCAATATTTTCGATCCCAGGCCTGAATATGCGAGACAGGTCACCATGAATTCCCCGGTACTGTCCCAGCGCAAGTTTCGCGAGTTGATGGCGCTGGAAGACTTTGGTGTGACCCATGAATTTATCGACCTGAACATAGACGAGAAACTGAATTTGCCCCAGGCGCTGGACCGGGTGTGCGAGCAGGCCGAGGGCGCGGTGAGAGCCGGCAAGCTGGTGGTGGTGTTGTCCGACAGGTATCTGCGCGAAGACGCCGTGCCCGTACATGCGCTGATGGCCACCGGCGCGGTGCATCATCACCTGGTGGGACTGGGCCTGCGGATTCACTGCAACATCATTGTCGAAACCGGCACCGCCAGGGACGCTCACCAGTTCGCCTGCCTGATTGGCTACGGCGCCACGGCGGTCTATCCCTACCTGGCCTACCACACCCTGCATGACATGCTGCGCAGCGGACAGATCAGCGCGGGTGGTCGCGAGCCCAAGCAGCTGGGTCGCAGTTACAGACGTGGTGTCCGCAAGGGTCTGTTCAAGATCATGTCGAAGATGGGCATAGCCACTATAGCCAGTTACCGGGCGGCCCAGCTGTTTGAAATTGTCGGACTGCATGAAGAAGTGGTGAAGCGTTGTTTCGCCGGAACCGTGAGTCGCATCCAGGGTGCAGGCTTTGCCGAGCTGGAATCTGATTTTCGAGAACTCAAGGCACGAGCCTGGAATCCGCGAGTGCCGGTGGAACATGGCGGGATGTTCAAGTACATGCACGGCGGCGAATACCACGCGTATAACCCGGACGTGGTCGTTGCCTTGCAGGCCGCGGTTCGCAGCGGTGACTACGATCACTACAAGCGTTTTGCGGCCTTGGTGGATGAACGCCCCGTCGCGACCCTGAGGGATTTGCTGGAACTGGTCCCGGCCGGAGAGCCGGTCCCGCTGGAAGAGGTGGAGCCCATCGAGGCCATCATCGCCCGCTTTGACAGTGCCGGCATGAGCCTGGGGGCGCTGTCGCCCGAGGCCCACGAGGCCCTGGCCATCGCCATGAACCGACTCGGGGCGCGCTCCAATTCGGGTGAAGGCGGTGAGGACAAGGCCCGTTACGGGACAGAGAAAGCCTCCAAGATCAAACAGGTGGCCTCGGGTCGTTTCGGCGTCACTCCCGAGTACCTGGTCAATGCAGAAGTGCTGCAGATCAAAATTGCCCAAGGGGCCAAGCCGGGTGAGGGAGGCCAGCTGCCCGGTCACAAGGTGAACGAGATGATTGCCCGATTGCGTCATGCAAGTCCGGGAGTGGGTTTGATCTCACCGCCGCCCCATCACGACATTTATTCTATCGAGGACCTGGCCCAACTAATTTTCGATTTGAAGCAGGTTAACCCCCAGGCACTGGTTTCGGTAAAGCTGGTGGCCGAGCCGGGAGTGGGCACTATCGCTGCGGGTGTGACCAAGGCCTACGCGGACCTGATAACGATTTCTGGCTATGACGGCGGAACCGGCGCAAGTCCCCTGACCTCGGTGAAGTACGCGGGCAGTCCCTGGGAACTGGGCCTGGCGGAAACCCATCAGACCCTGCGACGCAACGACCTGAGGCACAAGATTCGATTGCAGACCGACGGTGGATTGAAGACCGGGCTGGATGTGATCAAGGCGGCGATTATCGGCGCCGAGAGTTTCGGGTTCGGCACCGGTCCCATGGTGGCCATGGGCTGCAAGTATCTTCGAATCTGTCATCTCAATAATTGTGCGACAGGGGTTGCTACCCAGAATGAAGTGCTGCGCACCCAGTTTTTCACCGGCCTGCCGGAAATGGTGATGAACTACTTTTTGTTTGTCGCACGGGATGTGCGGGAGCGACTCGCGGCGCTGGGTGTTCGCAGTGTCGAGGAGTTGATTGGCCAGACCGAGTTCCTGACGCCTACCCCGGGAAATACTTCCAGGCAGCAACGACTGGACCTGAGGCCGATTCTCTCCCGGGACGGCCTGGTGCAAGAGCAGTCCTGTTTTTGCACCGAGCCACGTAATGCGCCCTGGGACAGGGGTGAGCTGGCCGAGCGCATGGTGGATGATTGCAAAGCCGCGATCCTTGAAAAAACCGGCGGACGTTTTTCCTATCAGATACGTAACAGTGATCGCAGCATAGGTGCCAGGTTATCCGGCGAGATTGCCCGCGCACACGGCGATTACGGAATGGCTGAACACCCAATTGAAATTGCACTCCAGGGAGCGGCCGGACAGAGTTTCGGCGCCTTCAACGCGGGCGGTCTGCACATGAGCCTGGATGGTGACGCCAATGACTACGTGGGCAAGGGTATGGCGGGTGGTCAGCTGGTGCTGCGTCCCCATGAAGATTCCATTTTCCCCGCCAGCTCCACGCCCATCATGGGTAACACTTGCTTGTATGGTGCAACCGGCGGCCGCCTGTTCGCAGCCGGAACAGCGGGCGAACGTTTCGCGGTACGAAATTCAGGCGCCGTAGCAGTGGTCGAGGGCGTGGGAGATCACGGTTGCGAGTACATGACCGGCGGTGTGGTGGTGGTGCTGGGTGATACCGGCGTGAATTTTGGCGCCGGCATGACGGGTGGTTTTGCCTACGTTTTGGATATGGACCGTTTGTTCGTTGACCGATACAACCATGAGCTTATCGATATCAATCGCATCACCCCGGAGACCATGGAGGCGAACCTGCATCACCTGCGAAGCCTGATAGAGGAACATGTGGCCTTGACCGGCAGCGACTGGGGCCAGGAAATCCTGGAGGACCTCCGCAGCTATATCGGCAAGTTCTGGCTGGTTAAACCCAAGGCTGCGGATCTGGAATCCCTGGTCCTGTTCCTGCGCCGGGCAGCGTGAGGCAACCGGTATGACAGAAAAAACCCTCAGGTTCCTCGACATACCACGGCGTGATCCCGACAAGGCCGAACCGGCAGACCGCAAACAAAATTTCAACGAAATTTATGGCCACTATTCCTCTGCCGCGGCGGCTGACCAGGCGGGGCGTTGTCTTGCTTGCGGAAATCCCTACTGCGAATGGAAATGCCCGGTACACAACTATATTCCGGAGTGGCTGAAGCTGGTGGACGAGGGCAAGTTGTTCCAGGCCGCCGAACTGTCACACCAGACCAATTCCCTGCCGGAAATTTGTGGGCGTATTTGCCCACAGGATCGGCTCTGTGAAGGGGCCTGCACCCTGAACGATGGATTTGGTGCGGTGAGCATCGGGTCTATCGAAAAGTACATTACCGATGAGGCCCTGAAGCAGGGCTGGCGACCGGACCTGTCCCATGTGAAACCCACCGGCAAGAAGGTGGCCGTGGTGGGAGCCGGCCCCGCGGGTCTTGCCGTGGCCGATGTCCTGGCCAGGAATGGCGTGCAGTCCGTGGTCTTCGATCGCTATCCGCAGATTGGCGGATTGCTGACGTTTGGTATTCCCCCGTTCAAACTCGAGAAGTCCGTCGTCCAGACCCGCCGGGAATTGCTGGAAGAAATGGGGGTGGAGTTTCGTCTCAACACGGAAGTTGGAAAAGACATTGCCATCGATGAGTTGATAAACGGGTTTGATGCGGTGTTCCTGGGCCTGGGAACGTACAACAGTGTGCAGGGCGGATTCCCTGGGGAAGACCTGCCCCAGGTTCGTGACGCCCTGCCCTACCTGATCGGTAATATTCGTCGGCAGCTTGAGATGGAGTGCGAGCAGACGCCTTTCCTGGACATGGCCGGGAAGCGGGTGGTCGTTTTGGGCGGTGGAGACACCGGCATGGACTGTGTGCGCACCGCGATACGCCAGGGTGCCGCCAGTGTCGTCTGTGCCTACCGGCGGGACAGGGAGAACATGCCGGGCTCGCGGCGTGAAGTCGAAAATGCCATCGACGAGGGCGTGCAATTTTTGTGGCAACGCCAACCCCTGGAAATTGTGGGGTCTGGCCGGGTGGAGGGCGTGCGCCTGGCACAAACCGCCCTGGGGCCGCCGGACGCGATGGGCAGGCAATCACCGGAACCGGTGGAGGGCAGTGAAGAATTGCTGGAGTGCGACGAGGTGATCGTGGCTTTCGGATTCCGCCCAAGTCCGCCGGACTGGCTGGAGGCAGCGGGGGTCAGTCTCCATGGCAACGGTCGCGTGGTGGTCTCAGCCGATGCCCGAACGCCGTTTCAAACTTCTGCGTCCAAGGTATTTGCCGGTGGCGACATGGTCCGGGGCTCGGACCTTGTGGTGACCGCCGTATTCGAGGGTCGAGAAGCCGCCCGGGGAATTCTTGCCTACCTGGAAATCTAGTACGGTTACCAGGGCAGGTCGTAGAACCATGCCAGCGACAGGCTCAGGCTGACCCAGACAATCACCTGCAAGGGTATGCCCACCCTCAGGAAATCACTGAACCGGTATCCGCCGGCGCTCATGACCAACAGGTTGGTCTGGTAACCCATGGGGGTCATATAGCTCATGTTGCCCCCCAGCAGCACGGCCAGTACGAACGGTTCCACCGGTGCGCCCAGGGTGGTGGCAATGGAAAAGGCGATGGGGGTGCCGATGGCCGCCGCTGCATTATTGGTGACCGCCTCGGTGAGTAGCGCCATGGCCAGCATGAGCATGCTTACTTTCATGGCAACCGGCATGGGGCCAGCCGCGTAAACAAACAATTCGGCCAGGTACTGCGCCGCCCCGGTGACCACCAGGTATTTGCCCAGCGCCAGACTGGCCACAATCACCATGATGATTGAGAAATCCACGGCTCTCTTCATGCTGCTGCGGTTCAGGCAACCGGTAAGCAGCATGGCAACCACACCCGCCACGGCCGCAGCGGAGATAGGCAGCAAGCCGGTGCCCGCAAGCAACACCACACCGCCCATGATGCCCGCTGCCAGGGGCGCCCGGCGGGACACGGGCACGTCCAGGGTTCCGTCAAGTACCAGGATTTGCCCACTGTTTTTCCACGCCTGGATCTTCTCCAGGGTTCCCTGGACCAGCAGTACATCGCCGGCGTGCAAGAGAGTCTCCCCGGGATCCAGGTCGCCGTGCTTTCCGGGTCTGTGCAACGCGATCAGCAGCAAACCGTGCTTGTGCTGCAGATTCAGTTCATCAAGGCTGCGACCATTCAGATAGGAACTGCTGGTCACTACGACCTCGGCCAGCTGCTCGTCTGGCTTGGGCGTTTCTTCGTCATCGTCTTGCGAACCGGGCTCACGCTGCTGAAGCCGCGCCCCCAGGGCTTGTTCAAAGTCTTTCAGACGTTCAGGGGTATCCCTGAGATGCAGCCGGTCGCCGGCCTGGAGCTTCAGGGTGGGTAATTTCGCCAGTTGCAGGCCGTCCCCGCGTTCTATGCGCTGTACTTTCATATTGCCCTCGCCTGCTGACAGCGCTTCGGAAAATGCCTTGCCCACGAATTCGCTGGATTCGGTCAGGTGCAGAACCGCATCGAATACTCGCGGAGAGGTGTGGGGCATGGGAGGGTGACGGGTGGGAATCAGCTTTGGGGCGACCAACCAGAGAAACACCAGGGCGATAACCATTCCCACGCTGGCGGGGGCGAAGAAATCGAACAGGCCGAAATTTGGCAATCCCATGTCCTGGGCGATGCCGACCACCAGCAGGTTTGTCGAGGTGCCGATAGTGGTGGTCATGCCGCCGAGAATCGTGGCGTAGCCCACGGGCATGAGAATGCTTGAGCTGGAAAGCTTGTGGCGTATGCACACCGAGACCAGCAGCGGCAGCAACATGGCGACGATAGGGGTGTTGTTCATGAACATGGAGCACACCGCCGCGGTCACCAGGGTCAGGGCGAAGGCAATAGCGGGTGATCGGCTCCAGGCCCTGCCAAGAATGGCGGCCAGGGAATTCAGCGCGCCTGATTGCTCCAGTCCCTTTGCGCACACCATCAATGCAACGATGGCGACCAGCGCCTGGTTCCCAAAACCGGCGAACAGATCGGCAGGGGTCAGTTGTACGCTTCCGGGCACCGGGGGAAGCCATTGAACGGCAAGTGCGATGACCGTAAGCAGCAACAGTGCCGAGCTGGGCAGTGGGATCTTTTCCCGGGTAAACAGAAAAAGCGCACAGACCACCAGCAGCATGGCGGCTACTGCCTGGATATCGGGTAAGGTTGGCACGTGACCTGTCCTTTGTCGCTCGAACTACTTTTATAGCCCTGTAGGTCGGGCCATGACAACACGAATTGGCATGAATGTTTAACCCGGCATTGCATTTGGGTTGGCCCATCGCGCAGACTGCCCCAAACCTTTTGTCTGAAGTCGTGCCCGAGGAGTGTTTCGCCATGCAACGATTGATCGCCCTGTTCAGCCTGTTATTTTTTCTGAGTCCCGGGATCGTGATGGCCGAGACCTCGCTGGCTGATGGCGTGGATGCGCTGGCACCGGAAATTGACGCCCGGGTGCTGGAATGGAGGCGATATTTTCATCAGCACCCCGAGCTGAGCAATCGTGAGTTCAATACTTCCAAGACCATTGAAGAGGCGCTGCGTGGCATGGGTATGGAGGTGTGGACAGGTATTGCCCACACCGGAGTCGTGGGCATACTCAAGGGCGGCAAGCCGGGGCCGGTGATCGCCGTTCGGGCCGATATTGATGCGCTCCCGGTGGAAGAAGTTAATGATCTTCCGTTCAAATCGGTGGCCCGGGGTGAGTACCGGGGTGCAGATACCGGCGTCATGCACGCCTGCGGTCACGACACTCACATTGCCCTGGGATTGGGAACTGCCGCCATATTTGCCGAGCTGCGCGACCAGGTACCCGGCACCATCATGTTCATATTCCAGCCCGCCGAGGAAGGGGCTCCCGAGGGCGAA
>JAOTSW010000060.1 GCA_029864735.1 Chromatiales bacterium
AGTTGATCCTCGGCATCCAGGGTCGAGGCATTAATAGCCCTGGCCGCGTCCAGGTATTTCTGGTGGTGCGCCTGTCTATCGGCCCGTTCCTTGGGGCTGATTCCGCCCACCCAGCGATCGTTGTAACGGTTGTCACCAACAAACGCCGCCAGCAGCGGATTCAATTCCAGGCTGTCCTGCCAGTACTGCTCGACCAGGTCATGAAGCACCTGATGCTGTTGCAGCGAGGACTCTTCGACGGCCGGAGGAGCTTCGGACCTTGAACAACCGGCCAACGCCATGACACCCAGTAATACGAGAAGAAATTTCTTCACTGACATTCTCCGATGGAATGATTGAAAGACGAATGAAGGACGAGTCTGCAAAGAATCTCCGCAGGCCCGTGGCTTCATATTGCGGGCCAGTATAGCCTCTCACCGGGCCGCGTGTAGCGCCCGCCCCGATATCACCAGGAAGCGCCTGATGAGCAAGAAGGCAGACAGCGTCAGGGATATAACGATGGCGAACCATACACCCACCGGGCCCTGATCGGTTTTGAATGCCAGGTACCAGGCCAGTGGAAATCCCACTCCCCAGTGGGAGACGGTGGCCAGGTACAGAGGAATTTTTGCGTCACGATAGCCTCGCAACGCTCCCATGGCGGCGATATTTGCACCATCAGAAAGCTGGAAGATTGCTGCCATAACCAGCATCGAGGCCGCCAGGTTCACCACCGTCTGGTCAGTCGTATAGAAACCTGCGATAGCGTACCGGCCCAGGTACATCACCAGTGCAGACACCAGCATGAACAGCAGGCTCATGCCGATCCCGGCCAAGCCGGCCCGCCGGGCGTCCTCGGGCAACCCCCGACCCAGCAGGTGACCCACCCTGACGGTCGTTGCCGAGTGCACGGCAAGGGGAATCATGAACATGGTGGCGGCGTAGTTCAGCGCCACCTGGTGTGCCGCAACGATGGCGGTGCCCAGGGCCGCCATAATCAAGGCCGTGGCATGAAAAAAAGTACTCTCGGCCAACGCACTGGCAGAAATAGGCACACCCAGCGTGAGTATTTCCTTGATGGATTCCCAGTTGGGCGCCTCCATCAGGGGTCTCAGCTTAACTGCGCTGTAGCGTCGGGAACGACGAACGTAGACGAGGCTCACCAGTAACACGCTCACCATGGTGATCGCGGAGGATACGCCGCAACCCACCGCACCCATGGCGGGAAATCCAAATTTGCCATACATCAATACATAATTTCCGGCAGCATTGAGGACCAACCCGAGAAAGGCGAAATACATCAGGGGCCGGGTATGGCCCATGCCTTCGGACATATATCGAAGACAAAGGTAGCCGAGTATCGCGGGCAAGCCCCAGGCGATGGCCGACAGGTAGCCGGTCGACGTGGGCACCACGTCGGGATCCACGCCCACGGCCAGGAAAAATGGACCAGCCTGGTTCAACAAGAACAGGCCAATCACTCCAAGCATTAACGCAATCCAGAAAGACTGCTTCACCAGCCCGGTTACTTTCTCCGGTTCATTCGCTCCCAGGGCGTGGGCGACCATTGGGCTGACCGCCATCAACACGCCCATGCCGGCAAGCTGCGCCGTGTACCACAGGGTGTTTCCAATCGCTACCGCGGCCAGTGTGTGACCACCCAACTGACCAGCCATGACCGTGTCGGTAAAGCCCATTCCCATGGTCGCGATATTGTTGGCTACCAGGGGCAGGCCCAGGGTCAAAATACTCTGGCCGTGATGGGCCAGTGAGCGGGGTCGGGGATAGCTGCCTGGGTGACTCATACCTGGCATCTTATCCTGAGTCCAGAGCTTGCGTGCAGCCAATTGGTGAGCCCATGCATGTGTTACCATCGAGCTAGTTAAAACCTTCCCTTCACCTTTCTTTTCAAGAGGGATCACTATGTACACGGGACAACCACGTCGCGTTGCGATTATCGGCGGCTCACGTATTCCCTTCGCGCGCTCCCATACGGTTTACACCAAGGTCGGTAACCGGCAAATGCTCACCGCGGCATTCAAGGGACTGGTGCAAAAATATGATTTGCGCGGCCAGGTACTGGGCGATGTCGCAGCCGGCGCCGTAATCAAGCACAGCAGTGATTTCAACCTTACGCGGGAATCGGTACTCGGTAGTGGCCTGTCCCCGGAAACCCCCGGATTTGACCTCCAACGCGCCTGTGGCACGGCACTGGAATCAGCCATCATCATCGGCTTGAAAATTGCTTCCGGCCAGATCGACTCCGGCATTGCCGGCGGCTCGGACAGCATCAGCGACGTGCCCATCGTTTATCCGGATTCGTATCGGCGGATTCTGATGGCCGCCAATCGCGCTCGCAAGCCGGCAGACAAGATCAAGTCGCTGCTGAAAATTCGCCCGAAGCATTTCAAACCATCCTTCCCAGGGGTGCTGGAACCGCGCACCGGTCTGAGCATGGGTGAAAGCTGCGAGATCATGGCCAAGCAATGGAATATTTCACGCCAGGACCAGGACCAGCTGGCCATGGAAAGCCATTTAAAAATGGCCGCGGCCTACGAAGAAGGGTTCTATGACGACCTGGTCGTCGAATTCTGTGGCCTGACCCAGGACAACAACATGCGCGGCGACAGCAGCATGGAAAAACTGGGCAAGCTGAAACCTGCCTTCGATCGAAAGAGCGGTCAAGGCACCCTTACCGCAGGCAACAGTACTCCGCTGACCGATGGCGCGTCCGCTGTCCTGCTGGCCAGCGAAGACTGGGCCAAAGAGCGTGGTTTGCCGATACAGGCCTACCTGACATTCGGCAAGGTCGCCGCGGTGGATTTCGTCCATGACGAAGGCCTGCTCATGGCTCCCGCCTACGCCGTTCCAAGGATGCTGGACGACGCCAAGCTGACCCTTCAGGATTTTGATTTCTACGAAATTCACGAAGCATTTGCCGCACAGGTGCTGTGCACGCTTAAAGCCTGGGAGTCAGATACCTGGTGCCGTGAACGCCTGGGTCGTGATGCCCTGGGCAGCATCGATCGGGCAAAGCTGAACGTGAAAGGCAGCAGTCTCGCCGCCGGCCATCCGTTCGCCGCCACGGGAACCCGGGTGCTGGCCAATGCGGCCAAACTGCTGGCAGAAAAAGGCTCCGGCCGCGCCCTGATTTCTATCTGCACCGCAGGCGGGATGGGCGTGACCGCTATCGTCGAAGCGGCCTGATAAAATAACTGGCAGGCCGGGCCTTGCGCCCGGCCATTCCCCAAGCAAGCCACTTTCCACCCCTTGCCCAAGGGGTGATACCCTGTCTGCGCAGCCGCATACCAGGGATTCTTGATGCAGTTATTCAACCAGATCATCACCGACATCAACGCCATCATCTGGCACAACTACGTGTTGTTCACCCTGCTGGGGACCGGCGTAGTGCTGACATTCTGGAGCGGCTTCAGCCAATACCGGGCGCTGACCCACGGCTGGCGCGTACTGCGCGGACATTACGATGATCCGGATGCACCCGGCGCCATCAACCATTTCCAGGCCCTGTCTACCGCCCTGTCAGCCACTGTCGGACTGGGCAATATCGGAGGCGTGGCCCTGGCAGTGTCCCTGGGAGGACCCGGGGCGATTTTCTGGATGTGGGTAGTGGGCCTGTTCGGCATGGCAACCAAGCTGACCGAGGTCACCCTGTCCATGTTGCACCGGAACACCGATGATCCGGACAACCCTCATGGCGGTCCCATGTGGGTGGCGAAAAACGGCCTGCCCCTGGTGCACCCGAAACTGGCCGGCCCCGGCAAGGTACTGGCCTCTGTATTTTGCGTATGCCTGCTTATCTCCACACTGATTGGCGGCAACATGTTCCAGGCCTGGAACGTGGGAGAAATCACCCAGACCTACTTCGGCATCCCCAGCATCGCATCGGGAATCGTCCTGTCCATCGTGGTGGGAATCGTCATTATCGGGGGCATCAAGCGCATTGGCGCCGCGACCGGGCGCCTGGTCCCGGTCATGGTCACCATGTACATGATGGCCGGTACCTACGTGCTTGCGGTCAACGTCCAGTTGATTCCGGAAATGTTCATGCTGATTTTCCGCTCGGCCTTCTCAACCAGCGAGGCCGGCGGCGCCTTTATCGGCGGAACGGTCGGCTATGCATTCATGTTTGGCATGAAACGCGCACTGTTCTCCAATGAGGCCGGCGAGGGTTCCTCACCCATGGCCCATTCCGCCGCCAAGACCAGCGAACCGGTGCGCGAAGGTATCGTGGCAGGACTGGAGCCGTTCATCGACACGCTGGTTGTCTGCACCTTCACCGCCCTGGTCATCCTCACTACCGGTATCTGGAATCGCCCGGTGGATGTGGCATTCTCCGAGCGGCCCCAGATGGTGGAAACCGCAACACCGGGAAGCTGGAGCATCCCGGAAATGCCGGCGCCACATGCCAAGGGTATCGACTGGGTAAACGGGCAGGCGGTCTATTCCATCGTATCCGGCGACCTCAACCCACAAAGCGACAACACGCTGCACCGGATCAACGGCCTGGTCGAAATGCGCGACGACGTTCCCTTCATCACCTGGGGAAGCATACAAAGCGAGGCACAACCCACGCTGGACTCGAATGGTGTGTTCCTTGCCTATGTGGGCGCCACCCTGACGGCCAAAGCCTTCGACACCGTCTCGCCCGGACTGGGCAAATGGCTGATCACGCTCTCGGTATGGATGTTCGCCATCTCCACGATTATTTCCTGGGCCTACTACGGGGAACAGGGCGTGGTGTACCTGATTGGAGAAAGGGCGGTCACCGGCTACAAGTTGATTTATTGCCTGCTGATCGCCGTGGCGACCCTGGGACTGATCAAGACCGATGCGCAACTGGATAATATTACCGGGATAGGCACCGGGGTGATGATCCTGGCCAACCTTCCGATCCTTTGGCTGGGCAGTCGCCAGGCGATCACGGCATATAAGGAATACGTCCAGCGCCTCAAGAATGGCGAACTGGGCCCCGGACACACACCGCCTTCACTGGAAGACCTGGTAAGCGGCAAGGACGTCAAGTAAACCCCATTCCCGGCAGGCCTCGACCGGGCCGCCGGCTTTAAGGCCCCCTTAAGATCCCTGCCATCGCTGTAAAGCCCAGTCTTGGCCGGTTGAAAATGGAAAAAGGCATTAAGAATCGTCGCACCCTGATGATGCTGGCCGCCCTGTACTTCGCGATCGTACTAAACGCACCCTTTTACCGAGCAGCCATGCAGGCCACCGCGGCGCTGGAGCCCTACACACAGGACTAGCTGTTCCATTCCCTGTTGCGGCTAACCGGAACGGACACGTCTGTCTACAGGCCCGAACTGGACATATTCAATCACTGCCAGGCGTGAGCGGGTGCCACACCTGCAGGCACGGCTCACGCATCGTCTCGGCCTTCCTTGAGGGCCTTTCTCAACCTGTCGAGGGCCTGCTGGGCAGACCCGGCGGGGCCTTCCTTGCGGTAGCGCTCCCTGACCTGGCCCTCCACCAGGCTCAGCAAGTCATCCAGCGCCGGCTCCTCCCCATTTTCATCAGGCACCCGGTGCTCCCGTTCACCAAACAAATCGATATACCGCTCGGAACGACGACCCAGGTTCATCACGCTGGCAAAGTTGCCCGATGCGCCGGACGTTCCCGACACCAGATCCAGTAGCGCGGCAATGATAGATACCGGCACGAGTATCACGTCGCGCAAACCATCAACAAACAGTTTGAACTGGAAAATCACCACCCGCCTGAGCAACCCCCTGCGATCGCCGCCGGTATCGCTTTTGTTTTTGTCATCCCCGGTTTTCGGCATCACTCCCCCTCCAGGCCCCGGGGCATTCACTGCCAGGAGCATAGATTTTATCTTCGATAGTCAACTGGCTATCCGGGTCGGGTACAATTACCCGCCTAAGCAAGCAACATAACGATATCACTCATGGCCTACACTGGTGACAAAGACTACCGCCACGGCAGCAAAGAAAGCCTGGGCATCCTGCTGGCAAACCTGGGAACCCCGGATGCGCCCACCACCTCTGCGGTGCGACGCTACCTTGCCGAGTTTCTCTGGGACGCCAGGGTTATCGAGGTACCCAGGCCTATCTGGTGGCTGGTACTGCATGGCGTAATCCTTCGCTTCCGCCCCCGGCGCAGCGCAGAAGCCTATCGAAAAGTCTGGACCGAGGAAGGTTCCCCCCTGCTGGTTAACGGCCGCCTTCTACAGGAACAGCTGCAAAAATCCATGGAAGAGACGTTGCCGGGCAGGGTAAAGGTCGAACTGGGCATGCGCTACGGTAGCCCGTCTATCGAAAGCGCTATGGAAGCCCTGCGCAAGGCCGGTTGCCGACGCCTGCTGGTGTTACCCATGTATCCCCAGTATTCGGCCACCACCAGCGCATCCATCTTTGATGCCGTGTGGGACGTGTTGCGCCAATGGCGGTGGGTGCCGGAAGTACGCACCATCAATCAATACCATGACGATCCGGCCTACATCGAAGCGCTGGCGAACTCGATCACCGAGCACTGGGCGAACAAGCCCCGGGGAGAGCGCCTGCTGTTTTCTTTCCACGGCGTACCCAAGCGCTACATCCTCAGCGGCGACCCCTATTTCTGCCACTGCCAGAAGACCGCAAGACTGGTGGCGGAAAAACTGGGACTGGGCAAGGATGACTGGTCGTTGAGTTTCCAGTCCCGGGTTGGTCGCGAGGAATGGCTGCGCCCCTACACTGACCACCAGGTCATGGCCTTTGGTGACGAGGGCATGAAAAATCTTGACGTGGTGTGCCCTGGATTTGCTTCCGACTGCCTGGAAACCCTGGAAGAAATCGCCATGCAAAATAATGAATTTTTCCAGGAACACGGCGGCGACCAGTTGAGGTACATCCCGGCCCTGAACGCCCGGGAGGACCATGCCCGAGCCCTGGCAGGACTGGTGGCCAGGCACGTGCGTGGCTGGCCGGAAGCCAGTTACCCGGAAGACCCGGCCGCATTGAATGCCTCTCGCGAACGTGCGCTCGAAATGGGTGCGGAGCGCTAGCCTTGATCGGGCGCTTCCTGGAAATCAGCATCGAGGCGCCGGACATCCTGGCGTCCATGGAGTTTTACCAGGGCCTGGGGATGCTGTCCGCCACGGTGGGTGAAGTATGGCCCCATCGCTATGGCGTGGTGACCGACGGCAACCTGGTCCTGGGCTTGCACGATTACAGCTTTGAGTCGCCCTCACTGACCTATGTGCGCCCGGAATTAAAAAAGAGCCTTTCAGAACTTCGGGCCCGTGCAGGTTCCCTGGCTTTTTCCAAGACCGACGATGACGAATTCAATGAGGCCGGATTCACCGACCCGGACGGTCAGATGATTGCGGTGCTGGAAGCCCGCACATTCTCGCCACCGGAGATCGTCGGTTCAGACATCACAGTGCTGGGGCACTTCTCTGAATTCAGCATGCCGGTGAGCAACCTGGACGCATCCATCGCCTTCTGGGAAAACATGGGCTTCGTTCTCACCGGACGCGAAGACGAAGGCCTGGCCGGCGCATGGTTAACCAGTGACTTCCTGAACCTGGGTTTATACGTTAACCCACGGATGCGCACTCCCGGCCTGACTTTCAGGGAGCCAGACATGGCCGAACGAATTGAATACGTCAGGGCCCAGGGATACCGTCTCACCCAGGGCACGCCGATCTCCCCGGAACGGCATACAGGGGCCACCTTGCTCGCCCCCGAGGGCACGCCCATCTACCTGCTGCCAGAGATCACCGATCAGGAAACCTGATCAAGCAAATTCCTGATCCGGCCATGGGCATCGCGCCCGTAAGCGCCGCCGAACAGGTTGGCATGATTCAGAACATGATAAAGCTGATAAAGGCCGCTGCGCGTTTCCCAGCCCGGCGATAGAGGCCACTCGGAATGGTAGGCCTGGTAGAAATCCCGGCCGAACCCGCCGAACAGGCCCGTCATGGCCAAGTCTGTTTCACGGTCGCCATAATACACAGCCGGATCAAAGATCACCGGCTCACCCGAGTGAGTACAGCCCTGGTTGCCCGCCCACAGGTCACCATGAAGCAAGGAAGGCACCGGCTGGTAACCCTCAAAGAAGCTCTCCAGTAATTCCATCAGTTGCCGCCCGTCGGCCAGCAGGAATCCGAATCCGTTATCGGCAGCCAGCCGCAACTGGAATCCCAATCGGTATTCACGAAAGAAGTCGACCCAATTATCCGTCCAGTCGTTGGGCTGGGGTGTGCTACCAATGAAATTATCCTGGGTGAAACCAAACGCCTTGCCGGTATGGCGATGTAACGCCGCCAAGCCCTTGCCCAGGCTGTCACCGCCGATGGCGCTGGAACCAGTCAGATCCAGCCACTCCAATAGCAGGTAGGCCATCCCGTTTGCCTGGCCCCGGCCCAGGACACCGGGCACCCTCAGTGTGTTGGTCCCGGCCAGCGCCTCCAGACCCATGGCTTCAGCTTCAAACCCTGCCAGTTGATCCGTGGCATTCAGCTTCATGAAAACCGCACCGGAGTCCCCCTCCAGACGGTAGGCGTGGTGAATACTTCCACCGCCAACCTGGCGAACATTGTCCCGGAATAGCCGAAGACCGGACTGCTCGCCCACCTGCTGCAATAATTCGCCCCAGTCGGTCATGGAGCGTGATTTCCCCCGGCGTAAGCGGCGTGCAGGGCCTCGGTTCGCCTGCGCAATCGTCCGCCCAGTCCCGCCTCATCCAGGACCTCGAGCAGGCGGTGGAGATCCGGTGCGCGTCGCCCCACGCTTACTCCGTCCAGGGGCATATCATCAGCAATGACTGTCAGGCGCCTGGCCAGCATCGCATCCTCCTTGTGCTGGCTCAGCTTGTCGAAAATCCTCGCCGCGCCGCGCAGGGGTAATTCCTTCACCCTGGGCAGTTCCTGGTAAAGATGTTCAAGGCTTTCAAATTCGGTTAACAAAACGGTCGCGGTTTTCTTGCCCACACCGGGAACCCCGGGAATGTTATCCACCGGGTCACCGGTCAGCGCCAGGAAGTCAGCCATGCGTTCCGGAAGCACGCCGAAGGTCTCGGCAATCTGCTCGTAGGCCAGGCGCCGACGGCCCGAGTAATCCCAAAATTCGTCGCCGGGCTTCATGACCTGGGTCAGGTCCTTGTCCCGGGTCACCACGACGCAGGTCCGTCCCTGTTCTCGCTGCAACCGGGCAAGGGTACCGATAATGTCATCGGCCTCGTAACGCGGGCTGGCCATCTCTGAAATACCCAGGGCGGCGGTGAATCGACGGCACAGCCCAAACTGGGCCTCCAACTCCGGCGGCGGCAGTTCCCGATTCGCCTTGTACGCGGGAAAAATTTCATTGCGGTATGAACTGGTGAGGCTCTCGTCAAATGCCACCGCCATGTTTGTCGGCTTCTCTTCGTCGATTACATCCAGCAGGAAGCCGGCATAACCATAGAAGGCATTCACGGGCATTCCCCCGGGACCGGTCATGGCGTCAGATATTGAAAAATAGGCCCGGAAAATCCAGACGCTTGCGTCAATCAGGTAAACAGCTTGGGACACGAGTTCTCAATAATGTCTGGAAAGCTCTCCGGCGAGCCTTGCGTGCAAGGGACTGCTGCGGGGGAAGTGCGCCAGCAGATACTCCATCTGGTCGGCCAGCACCCGGCGACCTTTAAGGAAAATGTATTCCGCGTAGGTCGGTCGAAATGGAACCGCCAGCAATTGTGTGCCCGCCTGTTCCGGTGTGCGGCCGGCCTTGTAGTTGTTGCAGCTTCGACAGGCGGTCACTACGTTGGTCCAGACATTTCTGCCGCCCTGGCTGATAGGCTTGACGTGATCGCAAGAAAGTTGCTCGTCTGGAAATTTTTCACCGCAGTACAGGCACAAGTGAGCGTCACGCCTGAAAAGAGTGATGTTATTTAAAGGGGGCACGTAGTCGGAGCGCAGCCGGGCCTGAACCTGATGGGTTCCCCGGGTGGCGATAATGCTGTTGATCTCCACCACGCTGTGTTTGCCAGTGCGCGCATTGACTCCACCGTGTAGCACGTACAGGGGAGTTCCACAGGCATAGACTACCTGCTCGGTATGATAAAGGCGTACAGCATCCCGGTAGTCCACCCACTCCAGCGGCATCCCGGCCATGTCGGTACGCAATACTTCTTGCGACAAATTTTGCACTTTCTGTGCCCGACGGGTGTTTAGCCATCCCAAGTGTCGGCATTTGCCACAGCTTATGCAAGGGGGTGGGGCCGAAACATCCGCATCGAGGGGTGCAATTCAGCCAACGCTACGCTACAGCGACAAAACGCTGCAGCGTAGCAGCTGTTGTTACAGTGCTTTGAGCACCTCGTCCAGCGTCTGTTTCGCATCGCCAAACAACATCCGGGTGTTCTCTTCAAAGAACAGCGGATTTTGTACGCCGGCATAACCGGTGGCCATACTGCGCTTGAGTACGATCGAGACTTTGCCTTTCCAGCACTCAAGCACCGGCATTCCGGCAATGGGGCTGTTGGGGTCGGTGAGCGCCGACGGGTTCACGATGTCGTTCGCGCCGATAACCACCGACACATCGACATTCGGGAAGTCCTCGTTGATTTCTTCCATCTCGAAAACGATGTCATAAGGCACCTTGGCCTCCGCCAGCAACACGTTCATATGGCCGGGCATGCGGCCCGCCACCGGGTGGATACCGAATCGAACGTTGACGCCCTTCTCACGAAGAGTCTTGGTGATTTCGAAAACCGTATGCTGTGCCTGGGCCACGGCCATGCCATAACCCGGGATAATCATGACTTCCTTGGCGTTCGAGAGCAGCTCAGCGGTTTCCTGGGGATCGATAGGAACTACCTCACCCTGCTCCTCATCACCGCCGGCCGCGGGCGAACCACCGCCGCCGGTACCAAATCCACCCGCGATAACGGCAATGAACTTGCGGTTCATGGCGCGGCACATGATGTAACTCAGGATTGCACCACTGGAGCCGACCAGGGCACCGGTAACGATCAAAAGATCATTGCCCAGCATGAAACCGGTCGCTGATGCAGCCCAGCCAGAGTAGCTGTTGAGCATCGATACGACGACCGGCATATCAGCACCGCCAATCGCCATGACCATGTGAATACCGAACAACAGGGCAATGCCCGTCATAATCATTAGCGGTGTAATACCTGCGCCGGCGGCGGACTGGATCACAAACTCACGGCCAAACCAGATAGCACCCAGCAGGAGCAAAAGATTAAACCAATGACGTCCGGGCAGCGTAAGCGGGCTGCCGCTGATGCGACCTGAAAGCTTGCCGAATGCGATGACTGAGCCTGAGAACGTCACAGCACCGATCAGGATGCCAAGATACGTCTCGATATCGTGGATAGTCTTTTCGACCCCGGTAAATTCGGCCGCATGGTCCATGAAGCTCACGTAACCCACAGCGACTGCGGCAAGACCCACCAAGCTGTGCAGGATGGCAACCAGCTCGGGCATCTGGGTCATTTGGACGCGGCGCGCGAGCACGATACCGATGCTGCCACCTATCAGCAGGGCGACCATCAAGATTACGTAATTCTGGGTTACGACCCCAAGCACCGTCGCGAGCAGTGCGATTGCCATGCCGCTGATGCCGTACCAGTTGCCGCGACGTGCAGTCTCCTGGTTGGAAAGGCCCCCCAGGGCCAGGATAAACAGAACCGTCGCAGCGATATACGACACAGTTACAATGCCACTACTAATCATGTCGTTCTCACTTTCTAAACATTTCGAGCATGCGACGTGTTACGGCGAATCCGCCTGCGATATTGATGCTCGTTATCAATACCGTTGCCGTAGCGATCCACATCGTCAGGGTATCCGTTGCGCTAATCTGCATTAGCGCGCCGATCACGATGATGCTTGAAATCGCGTTGGTAACGCTCATCAACGGGGTATGCAGTGACGCGGATACATTCCAAATCACCATGTAGCCGACGAAACATGCCAGCACAAATACCGTGAAGTGCGCCATGAACGACTGGGGTGCCACGGCACCCAGGCCAAGTAACGCCAGGGCAGCGACGATTACGCCAATCACCGGGCCTGCTTTTGACGGTTTCTTTTTCTCAACCGCTACCGGTGCCGGCGCAGGCTTAGCCTTTTTCGGTGCCGCCGAGAGCTTCGGTGCGGGCGGAGGCCAGGTAGTCTCGCCGGCCTTGCAAACTGTCGCACCGCGAATGAGCTCATCGTCCATATCAACGACGATGTTGCCGTCCTTTTCAGGGGTCAGATCAGTGAGCAGGTGACGCAGATTCGTTGCGTACAACTGACTCGACTGTGTAGCGAGTCGGCTGGGCAGATCGGTGTAACCGATGATCGTTACGCCGTTGGCTTTTGCAACCTTGCCCGGCTCAGTCAATTCACAGTTACCGCCCTGTTCGGCTGCCAGGTCAACGATGACACTGCCGTCCTTCATGGCGCGAACCATGTCCGCCGTGATCAGTCGCGGCGCCGGTTTGCCCGGAATCAACGCGGTGGTAATAATGATGTCGACGTCCTTCGCCTGCTCGGCAAACAAGGCCATTTCGGCCTTGATGAACTCGTCGCTCATGACCTTGGCATAACCGCCTTCGCCAGAGCCGTCCTCGTCCTTGAAGTCGAGCATCAGGAATTCGGCATTCATGCTCTCGACCTGCTCTTTCACCTCGGGCCGGGTGTCAAAGGCGCGAACGATCGCACCCATGCTGTTCGCCGCGCCGATGGCAGCGAGGCCGGCAACGCCTGCGCCGATCACGAGGACCTTGGCGGGTGGCACCTTGCCTGCGGCGGTGATCTGGCCGGTGAAGAAGCGACCGAAGTGCTGTGCGGCCTCGACAACGGCGCGGTAACCGGCGATGTTCCCCATGGAACTCAGGGCATCGGCTTTTTGAGCGCGGGAGATACGCGGGACGCTGTCCATCGCCAGGACGGTGGCGCCGCTTTCGCTCAGCTGCTTCAACATTTCGGGATTCTGGGCCGGCCAGAGGAAACTGATAAGCGTCTTGCCAGCCGTAAGCCGGGACGCCTCTTCCTTCTCCGGACCCCTGACCTTCATAATAATGTCGGCCTGGGACCAAACTTCGTCAGCGCTTGTGACGATCTCGCAGCCTGCGGCACGATAAGCGTCGTCCGAGAAACTCGACTCAGTTCCCGCACCAGATTCTACAAGAACGCTGTATCCGAGCTTTTGTAACTGCCCGGCAACCTCGGGGGTCGTCGCTACGCGTCGCTCACCCGCAAAAATCTCTTTCGGTACACCGATTTTCATTCGTAAGTCTCCATTTGGATCGCGGCAGTCTAACCGAACGCCCATCGAGTCTGCAAAGACGGAAAGTAGGCACTTTGGTACGTGATATACGAAGCAGACGCTTGCCATCCACGCATCTGGGGGCCGCATAAGCAATCACTTACTGTCGCCTCCAACGATAACGGCTTTCCATGGTCTTCTGCGCCACCGACACCTCCAGGCCATAAGCCTTCGACGAGCCCTCTCCCCCAACTGGTGTCCGCACCGGGTGCTCTCTGGCGGCCAACCGGGGTGCCATCCGGCCAGGATCAGAAATGCGCAACTGGCCCATCCATGCCTCAACACAACCAGGATAAGCCCCGAATTTCCAACCCGGGAATGACGCCCGGTCTTGCGCCCAACGCCCGCCCCGGCCACAGTGTCACGGCAAGCGCTTCTTTCAACCCGCAGATAGCCTCGAAAACATTGACTCAGGGGTGAGAATAGCCGACGTTTCCGGCTTGCCCGGCGGGTTTTGAGAAGGTTTAACTCCTTCCCTGGTGTTGGCAAAGACGGATTTTATGCACAAAACTGAAAATATAAGTGTATTTTGCGTGCGACTGCATACCGACTCTTGGAAAGACTTGTAACTGACTGTTTTATATATAGTATTAACTTCGATCACTTTTTAACCAATCTGTAACAACTCCACTGATACAAGCCAGGAACCCCCTTTTGACCCAAGTCATCCACAGAGTTATCCACAGGAACTGTGGACAAGATCAATGCCTAAACTGGGTCTATTGCCGATGATTTTCCAGGTTGCCATCAATGCCCCCCTCCACGGGCTGTTTGATTACCTGCCGCCGGCCGACTGGACGGGCGGCAAAGACGCCCTTGGAAAGCGGGTGGAAGTGTCATTTGG
>JAOTSW010000061.1 GCA_029864735.1 Chromatiales bacterium
AAATGATGTTTAAATCCGGGATACCCGGCACCGGCTTCAATCACCTGCTCCCATTCCGGCAGCTCCGGAATGTCCAATTCCAGGTCCGCAGATCGGGCCTGCGCGACCAGTTGGCCATCATCTACGACCCTAAGTTCATGGCGAATATCGCCTTCTATCTTCATCGAATGGTCCAGAGGCGGTGGCGCGCGCAAAGTCACCTCGACAGGGCCAGTAAAGCGCTTCGCAAGCAAGCCACACACATAGCCGCCATTACCCGATTCCGGGGGGCCACAGAACCGCTTTTGCACCGTAATAGTGTCCGACAAAAGGCTAATCTCCAATTTTGTTTGTAGCACGCTACGCTACCAGATCACTCTGCCGGCAACCATCGGCGATATCCCTGCGGTCCTTGCATATACCAATTACTGGGGTTTATGGCAGACTGAGCTTCGAGACAGGGTCTTGGCCGGAATGTATGCCGGCCATCCAGGGAGGGTCATAGAATTCGATCGCAGAAATATTATTTCATTTAATTTCTCAATATTAACCCTCACCCTATTGTTTTATATATGTTTCTAATCTCCGCAATGAGAAATTCAAAAACCCGGCACGAACTCAACCTGCAGAAAGATCGGGCAGAGATTGCGATGGCCGAGGCCACAAACTACGAACAATGGCTGGATGCGGCCATCTCCCATGACCAGGCATCAGGCATGGCTGGCTGGCGCGAGGTAGTTGAAGGCAAAAACTACGATAACGAACTGCTCGCATCACGTACCCGGCTGTTGAAGAAATTAATGAAGGCCCAGGACGTGCCTCGACTGGTGTTTTACCTGCGTGAGGAATTACATGGAAACCTGGCTAATATGGCCAACCCTGTGCTGTATATGCAGGCCAGGGCAGGCACAAAGAATCTGATTACGGACTACCTGAGCGAGGTAACCAGCGCTCTGTACTTCCTGTGCGATACGGAACTCAAAGGTTTCCCGCCCAGCAAGAAAGTCGAATTTTTCAAGCGCGCAGCACAAAGTTTTGGCCGCTCTGCCCTGATGCTTAGCGGTGGCGCCACCCTGGGCCTGTTCCACCTTGGAGTGATCAGGGAGCTTTGGGAACATCGCCTTTTGCCTCGGGTCATTACCGGCTCCAGCGCGGGTGCACTGGTGGCCGGAGTGGTGGGGACGCACACGGATCGCCAACTGGAGGCCATTTTTGAGCCTGGAAACATGGACCTCGAATGGGCCCAGGCCCTGGGTTTTGAATCCATGATCAAGGGCAAAGGAATTCTGGACGCAAAGCACCTGGCCAAGACGGTCAACAAGAACGTCAAAAGACTGACATTCCTTGAGGCCTACAAGCGTACCAATCGGATCATCAATATTTCGGTATCTCCAGCTGACCCCAATCAATTTCCCAGGTTGCTCAATTACCTGACCGCGCCAAACGTCTATGTACGCAGCGCCGTCATGGCTAGCACTGCGATACCCGGTTTGTTCCCACCGGTGCAGCTGAAAGCCAAGAGTTTCGAAGGCAAGACCGTGCCTCACATGAAACGCAGCCTCTGGATCGATGGCTCCGTGCATGGTGATGTGCCCAAGGGCCGGGTCAGCCGCATGCACAACGTCAACCATTACGTGGTGAGCCAGACCAATCCTCACATCGTGCCTTTTATAAAGGAAGAAGATCCTCGCAAGGGACTGCTGCCCTTCTTGCGTCAGTTAATGGTTTCAACACCTATGGTGCAGGTAGAGCACGCACTTGAATTGGCCCGGCGGCATTTTGATTTCGCCCCGCTAAATGCCCTGGTCAACAAGGCCCATGCGGTGGCAACCCAGACCTATAGCGGTGATGTGACGATCTTCCCGGATCGCCACCTCGGGGACTTGTTGAGGATTTTCTCCAATCCCAGTCCCGAAGACGTCCAGGAATTCATCATGGCGGGCAGGCGTGCAGCCTGGCCAAAAATTTCGCGGGTTCACAACACCACGATCATCAGCCAAACCTTCGATGAATGCCTGCAACGCTTGCAGAAGCGTTACCGCTATGTAAAACGCCGCGCCCCCCAGGCCAAGAAACGCGTCGCGAGTCGCAAGGGAAACCTGGACGCACAGGCTGATCAGGAATAGCCGCCAAATCAGGCCGCCATTCCCTGAAGCTCTCGATAAGCCTGGCGCGTATATCTCGCCAGCGCCGGGAGCTTGCGTAAGACACAGGGATCACATACCAGCCCGGCAAACAGTGTGCCGGCATAGCTGTGCACCGTGATGTTCAGGGCCAACGAAGGCATCAGGGTTGAAATCGGATAGGCCTCCAGCAAGCGGGCATTAGCCATGTACTGGATGTCCTGCTCGCCCCGCACATTGGAGATCAGCACATTGCCAAGAGGCGGTACGCTCGCTCCGAATCCCAGAGCCTCTGCAGCCAGCACACCGCCTGCCACCAGGCTGATATAGCCGTTCATTGATGCCTGCGAGATGCCATGGACCTCGCGCTTGGCATCCTCGGAGGCATCATGGATTGCCCGCAGGCGCTGACGCGGGTCAGCATCCGGCCCCGCCAATTGCACCAGTGCCAGGGTGACCCGATTGCCCTGCCAGTTCTGGGAGTCTTCACGCAGGGAGACCGGTACCTGGGCCACCAGGGGCTGCTGTGGCAGACCTCCGTATCGGGCCAGGTAGCGGGTCAGCGCCTGGTCGCAGATGGCCAATATCACGTCGTTCAGTGTGCAGCCGTTGTGCTTGCCAATCCGAATCAGGGTTTCCATCGGAAAGCGCAGCAAGGCAATCTCTCGATCGGGACCGAGGCGCGTATTCAGCGGTGTCCTGGGCGCACTAAATGGCGGAACCATTCCATTGCGACCCACCCCAAGCCATTTCAATCCTTGCCTGACCCCCATTTGCAAAATACCGGGGACGGGCGAAATCTGTTCCAGGGCTAAATCCAGCCCCCTCCGTGTACTCGCCAAGACAGCGCTACCCTGGCTTTCCCCATGATGAGACTGCCAGTAAGCCTGGACAGGCCACCTCCGCCTGCGTTTCGACAAGGGGCGGGTCAGCCAATGACGAATACTGTGTCCGTCTCCGTAGGCATGATGAATCTTAAAGAACACCGCGAAACGATTGTTCGAGAGCCCATCGATCAGGTGACACTCCCATAGCGGGGCCTCGGGAGACATTCGCACGCTATGCAATCGCCCTACCAAAGCCATCAAGCTTGAACGGGTACCCGGTTTCGGTAAATCGTGGCGATGGAGGTGATCGGATAGCGTGACGCAAGGAGCATCCCGCCAGCCAGGAAAACTGCCAAGGTGAAAGTCTGGAATCTGGCTAAAGGGTGGGTCGACAGCACTAGACAGCCAATGCTGGTAGAGCCGATCAAGAAAATCCGCTTCCATGCCAATTGGCTTACGGAATATCTGTAACCCGGCGACATGCTTGGGGCTGTCATCGGTCTCTGCAAGCAAGAACGCCAGGTCGATGACTGACATGCCTGTCATGAAAAACCCGACCTGATCTTACCCAACTATCATGCACCTTTGAGGCCAATTACACACCCTCGGTTATCCCCAATGCGCCTTCGGCAGTCAAATTGAGAGAATTCGTACTGAAGCAGGCGGAAAATACACTGTGACGAATACCGTTGAATTTCAACTGGCCCGCGAGCGGGTACAGGCATTAGTGGCACCCGGACTTCTTGAGCCCGGTGCCAGCCCGCGGCTGATTGAAACCCATATATCCTGGGTCGTCCTGGCAGGAGTTCACGCCTACAAGATCAAAAAACCGGTGAATTTCGGATTTCTCGATTTCTCCAGCCTTGCTGATCGCAAGCGTTTCTGCGACGAAGAGATCCGGCTCAACCGGCGCATGGCCCCCGACCTTTACCTTGATGTCGTCCCCATTACTGAAACCGATAGCGGCGTGGAAATTGGCGGCCAGGGGCCGATAGTGGAATACGCCGTTCGCATGAAACGTTTCAAACAATCCGCTCAGCTGGACAATCAGCTGGAAGCCGGACTCGTAACCCCTTCCGACATGATTGGCTTTGCACGCCGCCTGGCAACTTTCCACGAGCGTGCGGCAGTCGCACGTGGGGCCATGGCAAGACGACACCCGGAACAAGTGCACGGGGCTGTCATGGACAATATAGAAACTATTTTGCGTAGCCGCGTTCTGAGCTCTGAGCAACGCAAACAGGTGGAAAGCCTGGAGGGCTGGACACAGAAGCGCTTTGACGAACTCGAACCGAAGCTGGTCGTGCGAGCCAGGAACGGCCGGGTTCGGGAATGTCACGGTGACTTGCACCTTAGCAACCTGGTCAAGTTGGCAGATGGATCAGTTACAGCTTTTGACTGCATAGAATTTAGCGACGAACTTCGCTGGATCGACGTACTTAACGATACCGCCTTCCTGGTCATGGACCTGATGGAAAGGAATCGCCCAGACCTGGCCCACGGCTTCCTCAGCGCCTACCTGGAGCGCAGTGGCGACTACCAGGACCTGGACTTGTTACGCTTTTTCCTGGTCTATCGAAGCCTCGTCCGGGCCAAGGTTGCTCTGCTTATGGCGGCGATTCCGGGCGTGAGCAAAAGCGATCTGTCTCTCGCAAGAAAACGCTGCCAAAGCCACTTGGACCTGGCCCTCAAACTGTCAACCACAAGCCCGCCAAATCTGATATTGATGCGGGGCTACTCAGGTTCCGGAAAGAGCTGGATTAGTGAACGATTGGCGATGTATCTGCCCGCCATTCGAATGCGCTCAGACCTTGAGAGAAGGCGACTATTCGGAATTCCCAGGCTAGCGTTCACCCGCAGCGCTGTGAACGCAGGAATCTACACTCCCGAGGCCAGCGTTCAGACCTACAAAATGCTGGAGGCCAACGCCAGGAGCATGCTTCTGGCCGGATTTAACGTCATCGTTGACGCAAGCTTTCTGGATCGCGGCAGACGACAGATTTTCCAGGCCCTGGCCGAAGAACTTGGCATTGGCTACCTCGTACTTGACGTAAAGGCACCGGTGAGATTGCTACGCCACAGAATTGCCCGCCGCCAAGCCGAAGGCGGAGACCCTTCCGAAGCCAGCTTAAAGGTCCTTGAAGAACAAATGCGCGAGGCAAATGATCTTCCAAGGGAAGAGCTGCCGAATGTAATGGGGGTCACCAACAGTAATGACCTGGACGTGGACCTGCTTGCCGGCAGCATCCGTCAGCGCCTAAGGAAATACCCGCAAACGGGCTAACTCAGCTTCCCTGGTCCAGCTTTGACACAACGCTACTTACCTTATCGGCCATGGTTTGCGAGCGGTCACTACGTGTACCGAGCTTGACCGTGGTACTGATGCGCGGAGCGCCCATCTCGTGCACCCTTTCGTGGCAGCGGCGAAGCGCTTCGAAAACCTCATCCCACTCGCCTTCTACATTCGTGCCGTAGGCATGCAACTGATGCGACAGCCCGACCTGGGTGAAAATACGTTCGCACTCTGCCACGTATTCAGAAACAGAGGTTCCCACCCCTATGGGGATCACACAAATATCAGCAATTACTTTCACATTGCGCTCCAGGTCCATTGACCCGGCTGACTAACGGTATGACTCAACGGTAATGTCATCCAGGCGGTAGCCGGAAAAGGTTAGGGTATGAACGAACTTGGCAGAACTGAATCGGTATACCCAGATTTCGCGCTTGATTTCATCGTTTCCCGAAACCACTTCCCGATAATCGGGCTCGCCACACCTGTCAAGTATCTCAGCCTTGCCGTCACCCACTTTCACCAGGCGTGATCCGCAATGCATCTGGCTCGCCCCCCGGGCAACCGCGCAACACAGAAGCAGGCAAACAAAAACCGATGCCTTGGTGAAAAGCCGTGATGGGCCGACGATCAATCCGGATCCCACTCAATGGTGTCCCAGCGCTGGGGTTCCTCGTGTCGAGCACAGCGGCGGATGGCGTCTTCCAATCCGCGGGGATCCCATCCGACAATTTCGTCAGCTTTTGAACCGAGTTCATCCGGAACGCCCTCTCCCCCAAACGGGTGCACGGCAATAATCGGCTTCTTCAGCGCCAGGGCGGCACTGACCTGAAACTGCATCCAGGACGGGTCGGTCGCGAAAAGACTGGACAGCAGGATGACCACTTCCGATTTTTCCATCTGGCTACGTAGACTGCTGCGCATCGCTTCCTTGTCTGGACCAGGGTCGCCGTCTGGATCGCTACAGTTTTTGTAGAAAAAATTGCGTGCGCTCTCCAGATACTCAAAAACCCTCTGGTAATCGTCGTCGTTTTGCCAAACATGGCTGACGTAAATTCTGATCGGATTATCTTCTGACATTGCCTCTCACCCTTGCTGCTCGCCTCAGCACCGACTTTTATCCGAATATGGCCCAAGTCTACCGCAATGCAAAATCCCATGCCCAGCGCACCGAAGTGGCTATAATGAATTCATCGGACGATGAGTGCCAGCGTGGCGCCCTGCCGATAATCCTGTCAATCGCAATAGAAGCGGAAGATCATCGGATTATGCGCTTGCTACTTTGGAATATTCGCTACGCCTCCGGTCACGGCCCGCAGTTCCATTTCCCCATACCCGGAGCGGGCTATTTGCGCAGTAGCCGAATTAATCTCGGTAGAATCACCAGCTTTATCCAGTCCCATTCTCCAGATATCGTTGGGTTGATAGAGGTCGATACCGGTTCAATCCGTTCCGGTCTGGTCAACCAGGCAGAGGAAATTGCTAAATCCCTGGGCCATTTTTCGATTTACCAGTGCAAGTATGGTCATGAGTCCCTGAACCGGGGTATCCCGATAGTTCGCAAGCAGGCCAATGCCTTTCTCGCCGCCCCCAGTATCAAGGGCGAGCGCTTCCATTACTTTGACACTGGAATAAAACGCCTGACTATTGAACTGGAGCTGGATGAACTGTCGGTATTCCTGGTCCACCTGTCGCTGAAATACCGGCATCGGCATTACCAACTTCGAATGCTGCATGAATTGATCAAGAAATCCACCAAACCGGTAATCGTGGCCGGGGATTTCAATACCTTCTGGGGTGAGCACGAAATCTATCTGTTCATGGAGGCTGCAGGGCTGACCAGCGCCAACCGGACCGGCCTTCCGACCTACCCGGCACGGGCCCCTCGCAAGGAATTGGATTTTATACTTTTTGGCAAGGGTATCGAGGCGACCAATTTCGAAACCCCTCTGATCGAGTACTCTGATCACCTACCTCTTATCTGCGATTTTGAATTGACCGGAGTATGCGCACCGCGAATTTGAATTCGATTAGCGAAATTGCGACCGTCGCCGAGAGCCCATATTATTAACGACTAATGTTGCTCTGCATCAGAATATTGGCCGATACAGGGATCCAACGCCGGAATCAGACCACCTTAAGGAAAGCTCAATGAAAGACTCTACGACCGCTCGTCACTGGCAACTCAAACGGGATATCGATGGAATCAGCAGGCTCATCTTTGACAAGGAAGGTACCAGCACCAACGTACTTTCCGGCGAGGTCATGGAAGAACTAAACGATTTACTGGCCGAGATCGAGGCCGATCTGCCCCAGGGGCTGATCGTCATGTCGGGTAAGACCAACGGCTTTATCGCAGGCGCCGACATCAGCGAATTTCGGACGATAGACGACGAGCAAATGGCCAGAGAACTGGTTGCCCAGGGACAGAGCGTGATCAGGCGCCTCGGGGCGCTCAAATGCCCAACTGTGGCAGCCATCAACGGATTCGCCCTCGGCGGCGGACTCGAACTGGCCATGGTATGTGATTATCGCGTCATAATTGACAGCCCCAAGGCCGTGATCGGGTTACCCGAGGTCAAATTGGGCCTGCACCCGGGTTTTGGCGGCACGGTACGCATCGTAGACCTGGCAGGCCCCATCCAGGGCCTGCAGATTATGCTGACCGGGTCCATGACCCGTCCTGCCAAGGCCAGAGCCCTGGGACTGGTGGACAAGGTCGTCCATGAGGATGACCTGGAAGCCGAGGCCAGACGATTGGTACGCAAGGCGCCACCGGTTAAAAAGCCCGGTATTCGTAACAAGTTGTTAAGCCTTCCGCCAGTCAGGAATATGCTGGCCAAGAAGATGGTCCAGACCGTGTCCCGCAAGGCCAGACCCGAGCACTATCCTTCTCCTTACGCCATGATCGAACTGTGGCGGCGTTTTGGCGCGTCCAGTGAGGACACTCGCTGGCATGAGGAGGCCGTGAGCTTCGCTCGCATGCTGCTTACTGATACCTCTCGCAGCCTCGTAAAGGTGTTCTTCCTTCAAGACCGTATGAAGGCCCTGGGAGGCAGGAAGAAAGCCGCATTTAAGAAAGTCCACGTGGTTGGCGCGGGAGTGATGGGCGGAGATATCGCGGCCTGGTGCGCCCTGCGAGGCCTGCACGTGACGCTGCAGGACCGGGAGATGAAATACATCGACCCGGCCCTCAGGCGAGCCAACAAACTATTCTCGAAAAAAATTCGTGATCCGCTGCTCAGGAAAGCAGCCGTCGCGCGCCTGGTGGCAGACGTGGATGGCGCCGGGGTGGCAGATGCCGATGTCATCATTGAGGCCATCTTCGAGAATGCGGAAGCGAAAAAAGCCCTTTACGCGGACATGGAGCCCAGGATGAAGCCAGGTGCAATACTGGCTACCAACACCTCAAGTATTCCACTGGAGACGCTAAGAGGAGGCTTGAGCAAGCCCAACGGTCTGATTGGCCTGCACTTCTTCAACCCGGTCGCCATGATGCCCCTGGTAGAGGTCATTCATACCCATGACTCGGATCAAGAGGCCATCGACCTTGGACTGGCGTTCTGCAAGCGCATCGACAAGTTGCCCCTGCCCTGCCTCAGTGGACCGGGATTCCTGGTCAACCGGGTCTTGGGGCCGTACATGATGGAAGCGATGCTGGCTGCCGAGGAAGGCATCCCCCTGGCAATGATCGACAAGGCCGCCCTGGACTTCGGCATGCCCATGGGACCGATAGAGCTGGTGGATACGGTGGGTCTGGATGTGGCCTATAACGTGGGGCAGATTCTTAGCGAGGCCTTTGGCGTTCCGGTTCCCGACACCTTGAAAAAACTCGTTGGCGAGAAGCAACTAGGTAAGAAAACCGGCAAGGGATTCTACGAATACAAAAATGATAAGCCCCAGAAGCCGGCCATAGGCGAGGCAGCGATGCCAGAGGATTTGCCTGACAGGCTGGTGATGGCCATGGTGAATGAGTCTGTGGCCTGTATGCGCGAAAAGATTGTCAGCGATGGAGACATGGTGGATGCTGGCGTGATTTTCGGAACTGGATTTGCACCCTTCCGTGGTGGGCCGATCAACTACGCGCGTGCTCGCTCAGTTGAGGCAATCCGCGAACGCCTCGCGGAACTTGAGACCCGCCACGGGGATCGATTCAAAGCTGACCCGGGCTGGGACCAGCCTGAGCTTTGGACATAAGTCAGCGCGCTAGGCAAATCAAAGCCTTATGCTATTATGTCGCCAGTCATCGTGATGCCCGGGAAATCTCGGGCATCACCTCGATATAAAGCATTGCCCAGGATTTTTTCTTCGGAAAGTTACTGCTTTCGACAGCAGCCAAACGGATTTTATGGAAGACCAAACGGTAACTATTGAACTTTTGAAGACCCTCTCGCCCCTTGATGGGCTGAAGAAGGAGAATCTTCATGCGCTGGTGAAAAAAACCGCCGTTCGACAACTGCCGGCCGGGCGTTTCCTGTTTAAACAGGGAGACATGGAAAATCGCGCGATTTATCTGCTAACCGGGGAACTGGAAATAAGCCGGGACGGGACGGTCACCACAACGATAGGTGGAGACACTCCGGAAGCGAAAAACCCCGTCGCTCCAGGCCTGCCGCGGCAGGTGAGCGCCAGGACACTTACCGACGTTAACTACATTTCCATCGATAGTGACCTGCTGGACGTTATGCTGACCTGGGACCAAACCGGCAGCTATGAAGTCGGCGAATTGCGCAATGGCTCTGAACCGAATGAGCAAGATGACTGGATGACCACGCTTCTCCAGACCAAGGCCTTCCACAAGATTCCTCCCGCCAATATCCAGGCGATCTTCATGCGCATGCAGCAGATCAACTACAAGGCAGATGACCTGGTGATTCGACAAGGTGATGAGGGCGACTTCTTTTACGTGGTCACCAAGGGCAAGTGCGTGGTAACCCGTGAGACGCCGCTGAACAAGGAAGGCATCAAGTTAGCTGAACTTAAGGTTGGAGACACCTTTGGCGAAGAAGCGTTGATTTCCGATGCAAAGCGCAATGCCACGGTCACCATGCTCACCGATGGTTCGCTAATGCGCCTTGCCAAGGATGATTTCAAGACCCTCCTGAATGAACCTATGCTTCAGTGGGTAAACAAGGATGAGGCAGACAAGATCATCGCCAACGGTGGCGCTTGGCTGGATGTGCGTCTGCCAAGCGAATTCAATAACTACCACCTGCCGGGTGCGATCAATATCCCTCTGTATTTTATTCGCATGAAACTCACGACGCTGGATAGATCAAAGCGGTACGTGGTTGCTTGCGACACAGGCCGACGCAGTTCAGCAGGCGCCTATATCCTGTGCGAGCGTGGCTTCGATGCCTGTGTCCTGACCGGCGGATTCGAAATCGGGAACTCGGACAAGAATTAGAAGAGCATCTCGCTCCCGTAGCCTGAACCTCACATGGTGTGGGTAGGCTTGTCTCCACCCAGCGCACCGGCCAGGTAGTTCTCAATCTTTTTCTGCGTTTCGCCACGGTCTTGTGAGCTGAACTGCACGCCTATACCCGCGGTCCGTCTTCCCTGGGCGCCTTTCGGACTCACCCAAACGACTTTTCCGGCCACCGGTATTTTTTCTTCCTCTCCCATCAGGTTCAGCAGCATAAATACTTCGTCACCCAGTTTGTAGGCCGTGGTGGTGGGAATAAAGAGGCCACCGTTGCCGATAAACGGCATGTACGCAAGGTAGAGCGCGCTCTTGTCCTTGATGGTCAGCGTTAACAGTCCCGGCTTACTCATTTTCCTTCCTCAGTCTGCAATAGGTTGCACACGCTTCAATCCGTGTGCCCAGGGGATAAGCACAGCCTCCATCAGGCTTTGCTTGTTCACCGTGGTCTCTAGCAGGCGAAATGATCGATTAACATCATCCAAATACTTGAAAAACATCTTCAAGTCTATGTTTTGGATGAAACTTTTCAGGGCCTTAGCATCCGCCCCACCAGAAATTATGTCAAGACTGCCGAGGCTTCGCCCCCGAATCAAGTACCCAGCCCACACTTTCAGCCATTCGAGGCATAGTTGGGGATCCTTCCCGGCCCACTCCGAGGCAACGGCGGTGGGATCGCTACGCCCGGCAACAATCGCCCCGATTTGTTTCTCCAGGTCGATAATCCGCTTCGCAAAACCCGCCTTGTGCAGTTCCAGCGCCTTGACCGGCGCGCCCGAGGCAAACGCCAGCGCCGGGCCCCAATCGGCCTTGCCATGCTCTTTTTCCAGCCACTGAATCCCCAGGTCACGCCCAGGGGGCTTGATTTCCACTCTCTGGCAGCGGCTGAGGATGGTGGCCGGCAGTCGCGAAGGTCGGGCAGTCACCAGGATCAGCAAGGTCCCGTCGCTGGGTTCCTCCAGCGTCTTGAGCAAGCTGTTGGCGGAACTGGCGTTCATTAGATCAGCAGGATACACCAGGGCAACCTTCTCGTTACCCCGATAACTCTTCATGCCCAGGTGGGTGATCATGTCCCTGACCTGCTGAACCGCAATTCGGGTCTTACCCTCTTCCACGGTCAGGCGAACGAGATCCGGATGAGATGCGGCATTAATCAACTGGCAATTTCCACAACCACCACAAGCCAGTTCTCGGTCACTGGCCTGTTTGCAAAACACCCTGGCCACCAATGCCTCGGCAAGCTCTTGCTTACCCAACCCATCATGCCCGGTGATCAATAAGGCGTGAGGAAGCCTCTCGGAATTCAGAGACTTCATCAATGTTTCCCAGGTCTTTTCCTGCCAGGGATAAAGGGATTGGGTACTCATGCACCCTGCCCCGTCTGCCACTGGGCCCAAGCCTTCTCCAGCACCTCGACCAGGTCCGCCTGCACCTGTTCCAGGCTGCCACTGGCGTCAACAATCCTTACCCTGCCCGGATCTGCCTTGGCGCGGGCAAGATAGCCCTGTCTTACCCGGCGAAAGAACTCCACCGCTTCTAGTTCGAAACGATCCGCCTCGCCCCGGGCCCGGGCACGGCCCAGGCCAACCTCGACCGGGGCATCCAGCAACAACGTCAGGTGGGGCCTGAGATCACCCTGCACGGCCTCTTCCAACTCGGCAATTCGATCGGTGTCCATGCCTCTTCCTGCACCCTGGTAGGCGAAAGTGGCATCGGTGAACCGATCGCATAGTAACCACCGGCCCTGTTCCAGCGCGGGTCGGATACGATTTTCCAGGTGTACTGAACGGGCGGCGAACATCATCAGCAGTTCCGCCATCTCGGGCATGTTTTCGGTACGGGGCGACAACAGCAGATCACGAATTTGTTCGGCCAGCGGCGTTCCACCGGGCTCACGACTGGTTTCGACTTTCACACCCCTGGCTTCCAGCCACTGCTGGATAAACGCCATGTGAGTGGACTTCCCCACTCCCTCGATACCTTCTACCGTGATAAATCGGGCCTGCATGCTTTCTTTACCTTTGCTCGCGTCGCTTTTGCCTGAGTTTCTTCAGGTAGCGCGCAACTGCCTGGTTGTGTTCTTCCAGGGTTGCTGAGAAGTAATGGCTGCCGTCATCCTCGCCGGTAGCCACGAAATACAGGGCCCTGCCTTCTGCCGGTCTTGCTGCTGCCAACAATGCCTCGCGGCCAGGAATACAGATAGGCGTCGGCGGCAGACCCCTTCGCGTATAGGTATTGTATGGACCATCGCGCTCCAGGTCAGCCTTTCTCAGGTTGCCGTCAAACGACTGACCGATTCCGTAGATGACCGTGGGGTCGGTCTGCAGACGCATGCGCTTTTGAAGGCGTCGGGAAAACACGCCGGCAATCGTCGGCCGCTCCGAGGCAAGCGCAGTCTCTTTCTCAACCACCGATGCAAGTATTAACACCTGGTATGGATCCTCGAGGGGTAAATCCGGGTCCCTGGCGTTCCAGGCCTGGGTCAACTCGTCCTCCATCCGCTGCATTGCCAACGCAAGCACCTTACTCGCCGCAGTTCCCCTGGGCACATGGTAGGTATCGGGAAAGAACCTTCCCTCGGGGTGACTACCTGGAGCGCCCATCAAGCTCATCAACTCCTCCGCCTCCAGGCTGGAAACGTCGTCTGTCAGAACCTCTATCTGGGACAGTCGCTCAAGCATTTCCCAGTAGGTCCAACCTTCCACCAGGGTGACCGAATGTAGCAAGACCCGACCATCGACCATTTTTTGCAGGACGTCCCGGGGACTGTCAGTTTCCACGATCAGGTACTCACCCGCCTGGATCTGCGTCGCAAGCCCCTTGGCCCGAACATAAGCTTCGAACAGACCGGAAGAATCCACCACTTCGATCTGCTCCAGGTTTGCCGCAATACGCCGCACGCTACTGCCCGGCGTAACTTCCAGGCTCACCGGCGCAGTTCGGGACCCGGGAGAATTCATCATCGAATTCAGATACAGCCATCCCCCGCCCAGGGCGCTGGTCAGGCAGATCAACAGCACCACCACGAACCTCATGCCACGTCGCATTGGCGAACTCCCTGGGCGGCCAGGGCGGCAAGCAGACGCTTGCCACCGTCCATGCGGGGATAGTGATGTCCTTCCAGTTCCCTCACCGGCCATAATCCAATCAGCGCATTGGAGAAGTACATTTCGTCCGCGCCCAAGGCATCCTCCACTGCCAGGTCCCTTTCCTGCCAATCGAGACCAAGAGTGTGAGCAGCTTTTTGCACCTGTTCCCGCATCACCCCTTTTACGCCACAGCGCTCAATCAACGGAGTCAGCAAGCGAGAGCCGCGCAGCAAATAGAGGTTAGTCATGGTGCCGCATACCAGCCTTCCTTGGGTATCCAGCATCACGCCTTCCGCAATATCGGGATCAGTCCATTCCGCCCGCGCCAGGACCTGCTCCAGGCGATTCAA
>JAOTSW010000186.1 GCA_029864735.1 Chromatiales bacterium
CGGGGATCACGGCCTTGAGCTTGTGGCCGTCACGCACACCACCGCACAAATCCAGCAGGTCCTTGAACGGTATTCCGAGCCCCACTTCGTAGTTGCCGGGCTTGTTCACGTGACCCGATACCGAGAACACCACCGGGCCGCCAGAACCTTCACTGCCCTGGTCCGCGAACCACTTGGCCCCGTTGCGAATAATGCTGGGTACCGACGCATAGCTCTGGGTGTTGTTGATGGTAGTGGGCTTGCCGTACAAGCCAACATTGGCCGGGAACGGTGGCTTGAAGCGCGGTTTGCCCTGCTTGCCCTCCAGGGATTCAAGCAGCGCGGTCTCTTCACCGCAAATATAGGCACCGGCACCGGCAAACATGTGCAGGTCGAAGTCTGTGCCTGATCCGAGAATATTCTTGCCCAGCAGACCTGCCTCGTAGGCGGCTTTCAGGGCTTCTTCAAACCGCGGGATGGGCTCTGCGAGGAACTCACCCCGGATGTAGTTGTATCCCACCGTGGCGCCCATGCAGTAACCGCCGATGGCCATGCCTTCGATCACCGAGTGGGGGTTAAAGCGCAGGATGTCTCGGTCATGACAGGTACCTGGCTCACTTTCGTCAGAGTTGCACACCACGTATTTCTGGATGGGTGCATTGCGGGGCATGAAACTCCACTTCAACCCCGTGGGAAAACCTGCGCCGCCACGACCCCGCAGTCCGGAGGCCTTGACCTCCTCGATGACCTGTTCGGGGGGAATCTTCTCGCTGAGTATCTTTCTCCAAGCCTCGTAACCCCCGACCTTGAGATAGTTCTCATAGGTCCACGGCTGGTCAAACCCCATGGTGGCAAAACAAACCTGGTTAAACTGCATGATGCTTACTCCAGGCCGTCCAGAATCTCATCCACCTTTTCAGGGGTGAGGTTCTCGTAGTACTTGTGGTCCACCATCATCATGGGCGCATTGTTACAGGCAGCCAGGCACTCTTCCTCGCACTTGAGGAAAATCTTGCCGTCAGGTGTGCTCTCACCGGTCTTGATACCCAGTTTCTTTTCAACGTGCTCTACGATGCTTTCCGAGCCATTGAGCATGCACGAAATATTGGTACACACCGACACGTGAATCCGACCAACAGGATCGGTCTCGAACATGGAGTAAAAGCTGGCGACCTCGTAAACCTGCACTGACGGCAGGTCCAGGTACTCGGCAATGGCATCCATCAACTCGGGAGTCAGGTAGCCCTCATTCTGGTGCTGGGCGGCACGCAGCGCAGCGATCACTGCGGAGCGCTGGCGTCCCTGGGGGAACTTGGCAACCCAGTGATCTATCTCGTGACGGGTATGCTCGGAAAGCAGTGCTGTCTTGTTCGCTGCATCAGTCATTAGCGGTCAATCTCACCAAATACGATGTCCTGGGTGCCAATCACCGCAACCACGTCGGCCAGCATATGACCGGCTACCATTTCTTCCAGCGCTGCCAGGTGAGCAAAACCCGGAGCCCGCACTTTTACCCGGTACGGCTTGTTGGCACCGTCGGAAATCAGGTAGACGCCGAACTCACCCTTGGGATGCTCAACCGCTGCATAAGCCTCGCCAGCCGGCACACAATACCCTTCGGTAAATGCCTTGAAGTGGTGAATCAGCGACTCCATGTCACCCTTCATTTCCTCGCGCTTCGGCGGCGTTACCTTGTGGTCCGCCGCAATCACCGGGCCGGGGTTATCACGCAACCATTTCACACACTGGGCAATAATCCGGTTTGACTGGCGCAATTCTTCAACACGAACCAGGTAACGGTCATAGCAATCGCCACTCGCGCCCACCGGGATATCAAAATCCATGCGGTCATAAACTTCGTAGGGCTGTTTCTTGCGCAGGTCCCAGGCCACACCGGAACCACGCAGCATCGGGCCGGTGAACCCAAGGGCCATGGCGCGCTCGGGGCTGACCACGGCAATATTCACAGTACGCTGCTTCCAGATACGGTTGTCGGTCAGCAGGGTTTCATACTCATCCACGCACTTGGGAAAGCGATTGGTGAAATCCTCGATGAAGTCCAGCATGCTGCCTTCGCGCACACTGTTCAAACGATCGATTTCTTTCTTGCTGCGGAATTTCGAGTACTGGTAACGGGGCATGCTGTCAGGCAGGTCACGGTAGACGCCACCGGGCCGATAGTACGTTGCATGCATGCGAGTACCCGAGACCGCCTCGTAGCAATCCATCAGGTCTTCGCGCTCACGAAAGCAATACAGGAACATGGTCATGGCGCCGATATCCAGGCCGTGGGCGCCCAACCACATGAGGTGGTTCAGAATACGGGTGATCTCGTCAAACATGACCCGGATGTACTGGGCGCGCTCGGGCACCTGGATGCCCAGCAACTTCTCGATGGCCATCACGTAGCCGTGCTCATTGCACATCATGGACACGTAATCGAGACGGTCCATGTAACCGATACTCTGGTTATAGGGCTTGCTCTCGGCCAACTTCTCGGTACCCCGATGAAGCAGTCCAATATGGGGGTCGGCCTTCTGGATGGTCTCGCCGTCCATCTCCAGCACCAGCCTGAGCACGCCGTGAGCCGCGGGATGCTGCGGACCGAAGTTCATAGTGTAATTATGAATCTCAGCCATTGCCGCCAGACTCCTTGGTATTGACTTCGTAACGGTGATCGTCACGAATCACTCGTGGCACCAGGGTCCGCGGCTCTATGCTCACAGGCTGGTAAATCACCCGACCCTTCTCCGGGTCATAGCGCACTTCCACATTGCCGATCAGTGGGAAATCCTTGCGGAAAGGATGACCAATAAAACCGTAATCGGTGAGGATGCGACGCAAATCCGGGTGGCCCTTGAAGAGGATACCGAACAGGTCGAATGCCTCGCGCTCGAACCAGTTGGCAGAACTCCAGACGCCGGTTACCGTCTCAACCATGGGTACCCGGGCATTGCCGGCGAACACCCTCAGGCGGACCCGCACGTTTCGGCTTATCGACAGCAAGTGATAGACCACGGCGAAACGGCGCTCATCGGTGTTACCCGGGTGCGCCTCACCAGGTTCTACACCACGACTGAACCCCTTGCCGGAGGACTGCCGGGTGGCCCATTCAACCTTGCCGTAATCCATGTAGTCCACGCCGCAAACGTCTACCAGCATCTCGAACGCCAGGTCGGGTTCATCCCGCAGTGCGGTGCAAACATGGACCAGGTTTTCCGCCGCGACCTCGTAGGTAAGCTCGCCACATACCGACGGAACGAGAGCCACCTTGTCTCCCAGGTGGGTCAGGATCGCGGCAGCAGTTTGCTCAAGCTTGGGACTCATGTGCGACCTATCTAAATAGCGTGTTGGTGCGGCGAATCTTGTTCTGTAACTGGATAATCCCGTACAGCAGCGCTTCAGCCGTGGGTGGGCAACCCGGCACATAGATATCAACGGGCACGATGCGATCGCAACCCCTGACTACTGAATAGGAATAATGGTAGTAACCGCCGCCATTGGCACAGGATCCCATGGAGATGACCCACCGGGGCTCAGGCATCTGGTCGTAGACCTTGCGCAGCGCCGGGGCCATCTTGTTCACCAGGGTACCAGCCACGATCATCACGTCTGACTGACGAGGGCTGGGACGGAATACGATGCCGAACCTGTCCAGGTCGTAGCGAGCCGCGCCGGCGTGCATCATTTCCACCGCACAGCAGGCCAGGCCGAAGGTCATTGGCCACATGGATCCGGTGCGCGCCCAGTTAATCAACGCGTCCAGGCTGGTGGTGCGAACCCCGCCTTCAGACAGCAAGTCAGTGCCCTGCTCGGCTAATCCCATTCCAGGGCTCCTTTCTTCCATTCATAGATAAAGCCGACCACCAGCAAAAGCAGGAAAACGGCCATCGTCAGGAATCCGAACATGCCCAGTCCGTCCAGGGCTACGGCCCAGGGGAACAGGAACGCGATTTCCAAATCGAAAATAATGAAGAGAATAGCGACCAGGTAGTACCTGACGTCGAATTTCATGCGACTGTCTTCGAAGGCTTCGAAACCGCATTCATAGGGAGAGAGCTTTTGTGCGTCCTTTCCACCCCTGCCCAGCAAGAAACCAAGCAGTAGCAGCACGCCGCCTAGACCGGCGCCGACCAGCAGAAAGATGAGTATCGGCAGGTAGTTTTCCAACATTGCATCTCTTCCTGTACCCACTGGCAGCGAAGCACTGCCCGGAGCAAATTTACCGGTCAGCAAAATACCGACTGGCAGCGTTCTAACGCCCGGCAAGTTTGCCTTTATCAGACCTTAACCTGCCAGATTCTTGCGCTACAGACCACCAGCCACGGTGGCATACCTCCAAATAATTGGTGCCGATGGCCGGACTCGAACCGGCACGTCCTAAGACACTACCCCCTCAAGATAGCGTGTCTACCAATTCCACCACATCGGCGAGCTAATCAATCGAGACCCAGGCTGCTATTAATTGGTCTCGGGGACCTGCGGCAGCTCTTCAACTGCCTCGTCCGCGTCCTGCTGCTCAGGCACAGCAGGCAACTCCATCGCTTCTTCCTGCGTAGGCATAAGCGAGGGAAGACCCTCTTCAACCAATTCCGGGGCAACAGCGCTTTCCATTACGCTCTGTACCTCGGGCCGTTGGCCGGAAAGGAATGCCAGCCCAAGACTGGTCGCAAAAAACAAGGTGGCCAGCACTGCGGTAGCACGAGTAAGGAAACTCGCCGAGCCACGT
>JAOTSW010000187.1 GCA_029864735.1 Chromatiales bacterium
CGTGGCCTGGATGAGGTGGAGCATCGCTGGCCAAACGCCTGCATTGCCGTGTGGTATCCCATCAAGCGCAGCGCCGACCTGGACCCGGTATATCGGCGTTTGTCAGGAGGGACTTACGGCGCGGTCTTGAGAGCGGAATTGTGTTTGCACCCGGACGATACGCCGGCCAGCCTTAACGGAACCGGTGTATTTGTAATCAGGCCGCCATGGCAACTGGACCAGGACATACGGCGCTGGCTGCCTGAGCTGGGGCCATTGCTGCTGGGGAAACCCGCTTTCCGGACCCGGGTGGATTGGTTGTCAGCTCCGGAATAGAGGCTTTTCTTGAGTATTTTGGGCTGCCGAATGTCCCGTACTGTGAGGTAGGTCAAGTGACTGGCCACAGGCTTTCGACATACTGGGCAGCGAAATTATCTGCAAAATGCCCCGTTAAAGGAGGGGGAGAGCTCGTGACCAAGGTATTGGTAGTAGAGGACGATCCAAAAACCAGGGCCTGGTTGGTGCACATGATCACCTCGGTTTTGGTCAAGGCGGACGTCGACCTTGGGCGTGGCAACTATTCCGAGCAAGTCATTGACAAGCTGTCTGCCTCTCCCCTGGATTTGCTCGTGCTGGGTTTGAAACTCAGCGGCAAACATTCGGTCAGCGCGGAGTCCTTCGATTACTTGCGTCGGATTCTGAGCCTGACCCGCTGCCCTCCGGTTATCGTAATTGGCGAGGGTGGTGACGAGTTGGATGCGGTCAAGATCATGAAGATCGGCGCCACCAACTTTATTCCCAAGCGCCTGTTGGCCCAGGGCATCGTGACCGAGGCCCTGGAGGATGCAGCAAGAATCCAGAGGGCCCGGAGAGAGGGCGCGCTCTGGGGAGACATGCGGGTTCCCGAGCTTTCCGGATACAAGATTATTCGCAATCTCGCCCGCACCCGGCGCTCCTCGGTGTACCTGGCCTTTTCCGAATCGCTGGGACAGGAAGTGGTGTTGAAGTTGATGGACCGCCCCACGGCGGACGAAGACGACCGCACGTATCAGCGTTTCAAGCGTGAGTACAGTTTCACGGTGGAACTGGAAAGTCCGCGACTTGCCCGGATTTTTGATTTTGGCGAGACTGATGACGCGGCTTTCATTGTCATGGAGTATTTTCCCGAGGGTGATCTGAAGCAGCGCATGGCAGGTCCGATTCTCCCCAAGCAAGCGGTTCGGTATGTCTACCAGATATGTGAAGCGCTGGAGACCATCCACGCACAGGGGATTATTCACAGGGACCTGAAGCCCTCGAATGTCATGTTGCGCCCGGATGACTCCCTGGCGCTTATCGATTTTGGGCTGGCGCATTTCAGTCATGCGACACGCCTGACCGGGGTTCGCGAAATCCAGGGCACGCCACATTACCTGAGCCCGGAGCAGGCCGGGGGAGAGCAGGTGGATAAACGCAGCGATCTTTATTGTCTGGGCGTGATCCTGTACGAAATGCTCTCCGGTGAGAAACCCTATACCGGACGCTCTGCCCTGGACGTGCTTGAATTGCACAGGACAGCGCCGGTTCCTGTATTACCCACCTTCGTCTCGCGATTCCAGCCCATGCTTGAGAAACTCATGGCCAAGGATGCGGACAAGCGATTTTCCAGCGTCGAAGAGGTAATGCAAGCAATCGTGACCTTCTATCCCAGCCTGGAAACACGCAGCGCCTGAGAGGTTTTCCAGGCCCGCTTCATTTTCTGTTTCACCATCTGGAACATGCTCCAGATTCTCCCGTCATGAACGAGCGAGTCAGTGTTGATGCGTTGTACAAGGCCATGAAGTACTGGTATCGGCTGATGAAAAATCTATAGTCGATTTCCCACCCAGTAGAGCTCAGGCTGCGAAAAACTGCAGCTTGCCGAACCGGTCTTTGAGTCGATTCCGGTCTTCCTCATCCGGCTCGCCGATGTCTTCGGCGATCGCCAGGGCTTCGTTCAGGTAGCTCTCGTAGAGCCTGACACGCACATCCAGGGGTAGGGCCGTCTGGTCGCAGCCACTGGATTTGAGTGCGGCGGCCAGGGTGAACGGCTCGGTTTTTTCCTCGTAATTGCGATGGCTCCACATACCCGATTGCATGTCGAAGTCATATTCGCTCAGGAAGCGATAACCGAAATCAGCCAGGAAGTGCACCGCCTCGATGACATAGTCAGCTTCGGCATTGTCCATTACGTAATGGAAGCCCACCCGGCACCAGCCCGGCTTTATGCCGTGATAGCCCTTGCGTACCCAGTCCCGGTATTGCTCCGAGGTGTCCAGGTCGATATCCAGCAGGCGATGTCCGTAGGGCCCGGCGCAGGAGCAACCGGCCCGCGACTGGATGCCAAACAGGTCATTGAGCAGCACGGTGACCAGTTTGGGGTGCAGGTACAGACCGCCGGGGTCGCGCAGGTTGAAGCTCACGATGCCGATGCGACGGGACATGTCCTGGTTGCCCATGATCTCGATGCGCGGATTGCTCTTCCAGCGTTTGGCTGCGCGCTCCAGCAACTCTGCCTCTCTTTTTTCGATACGTTCCGTTCCCAGGCTGCGCTTGATCTGGAATGCCAGTGCCGCCTTCATGGTCTGGAGCACTCCCGGAGTGCCGGCCTTTTCACGTTCTTCCACGTCTTTCACGAAATCCTGGTCCACCGGGCTCACGTAATCCACGGTGCCGCCGCCACCCACACTGGGTGGCAGGTCGTGGTGGTAGAAGCGCTGGTTGAACACCAGGACGCCGCTTGACCCAGGGCCCCCAAGGAATTTGTGAGGTGAGATGAAAATCGCGTCCAGGGAACGGTCCTGGCCATCGGGGCCGGGTTCCGGATTCATGTTGATGTCGACATACGGCGCGCTGGCGGCAAAATCAAAACAGGCCATTGCATCGTATTTGTGAAGCAGGGCGGCAATGTCATGCACACGGGTTTTCATACCCGTTACGTTGGAGGCCGCGGAGAAAGAACCGATGCGCAGACGATTCTGGTATTCCGGTTTCTGGAGTAGTTCCTCCAGGTGCTCGATGTCCACGCCTCCGTCCTCGGCCAGGTTGACCTCTACCACGGTGGCCAGTCCCTGGCGCCAGGACACTTCGTTGGAGTGGTGTTCGTAGGGTCCGACAAATACCACCGGTTCGTGAGCGCGTCGATGCGCTCGGAATTTTTCCAGGTCTTCCTCGCCCAGGAAGCCCTTGAGTTCCTGGCGCAGGTTTTCGGCCGTGGCGGGGGCGAGAGCCACGCCGACAATTTGCTGGAACTTGTCGATGGCGCCGGTCGCGCCGGTGCCGCAGGCGACCAGGCGGCCCTCTGGCCCTGCATTAACCGCGCTCTTGATCATGTCCTCGGATTCATGCAGCAACTTGGTCATGCTGCGACCGGTCAGGTCATCCTCGGTGTGGGTGTTGGCATAAATTTTCTGCAAACTCTGGAGGTACTTTTCCACGAACAACAGGCAGCGACCTGAGGCGGTGTAATCACAGTAAGACATCAGGCGCCTTCCATAGGGCGTCTGGAACGCCGAATCAATACCGACGATCTGTTGTCTCAGGTAATCGAAGTCGAGTTGGATGTCTTGCATATCCTGTGAACTGCCTTGAAGTGGAATAGGAATTGATCCAGTCTGTGTTCAGAATGACGAATCTACTATCTTGAGGCGGGGTCTGCTACTTCACGAGAGCGAGTTGCAGGCTGCAATTTAGTGGAATCAAATAGAATCAAGCAAACCAGCGGCGTGAAGAAATGCCCGGGCCGCGGTAAAGCTAACAAGTGAGGCGATGGATGAACACAATCAGGAATGTATTGCGCGGGATGCTGGTGCTGGCCAGCGTGGGCTTGCTGGTGACGAATGCCGGCGCGGAACCCACCAGCGTAACGGTGCGGGTGCTGGCCAAGGACGCCAAATTCATCGGCACCGGCATGGGCGGGGCGATGGTTGAGATTCGTAATGCCGACACCGGAGAAGTGCTGGCTTCCGGGCTGACCCAGGGCGGCACCGGTGATACCGGGTTGATCATGAACAGCGCCCACGGGCGTGGTCAGGCCATCGGAGAAGGGGCCGCCTCGTTCGCCGCGATCCTGGATATTGCGGAACCCACGCGGATACAGATCAGTGCCGAGGGTCCGGCCGACATGCCCGAGTCTGCCAACCGGGTGAGCCTCAGCCAGTGGTTGTTGCCAGGCAAGCACTTGAATAATGGCGACGGCGTGGTATTGGAAATACCGGGCTTTGCACTGCAGACCCTGGCGCCGGCCACCGGTGCGTCCCTGCCCGTGGGCAGCGACGTGAGGGTGGCGGTGAAGATGGTGATGATGTGCGGTTGTCCCATCATGCCGGGGGGGCTGTGGGATGCCGACCAGATCGAACTGTCGGCGGGACTGTTTTTCGAAGGCAAGCCCCTGGGAGACTGGCCACTGCAGTTTGCCGGTGAGGCCAGCCAGTTCCATGTGCAATTGCCTGCCGCCAGGGCGGGTGACTACCAGGTCGTGGTAACGGCTTACGACACGGTAACCGGGAACACTGGCTTGCAGCGCATCAACTACCGGGTCGGTAGCGATTGAATATTCAATTAATTTGAAATGTGGAACGATTTTTCGCGGGCGACCTGTTTCGGACGCCCGTGAAATTATTGGTTATAAATCGAATACATAGCCAGTTTCGCAGCGGTTTGTAACCCACAATCTTTGCGCAATATCTTCCCTGGTTTTTCC
>JAOTSW010000062.1 GCA_029864735.1 Chromatiales bacterium
TGAACTTAGGGTCGTAGATGATGGCCAACTGGTCGCGCAGGCCCGATCTGCGGACCTGGAATTGGACATTCCGGAGCTGCCGGAATGGGAGCAGGTGATTGAAGCCGGTGCCGGGTATCCCGGATTCAAACATCATTTGTATCCAGAGTGCTTTGTATGCGGGCCTCATCGCGAGCCGGGCGACGGGCTGAGAATTTTTGCCGGCCCCGTGAAAGGGTCTGAGGTTTTTGCTGCTGTATGGGTTCCCGGCGTGATTTTGGCTGACAAGGAGGCCAAGATTAACTCGGAATTTGTCTGGGCTGCCCTGGATTGCCCCGGATATTTCGCAGTGACCCAGGATGCGGAGTCCATGTTGCTGGGGCGGCTGACGCTGGAATGTGAGGGTGATCTTTATCCGGGCGAGGAATATATCGTTCTTGCATGGCCGTTGGGCCAGGAAGGCCGCAAGCATTTTGCGGGTACGGCAGTCTTTGATCGCGACGGTCGCAGGCTTGCCAGGGCCCGGGCAGTTTGGGTGTCATTACCCGCCTGAGGGTGTTGATACATTTTCGATTGGTGGCATGGTTTGCCGAACCCTGAAACCTGTTGCTAGAAAGGATTTTTCGTGACTAACCAGAACAGCCGGAAACATTATCGCGTCTGCCATCTCTGTGAAGCGCTTTGCGGCGTCGAGGTGACCATCGCCAATGAAGAGGTAGTCTCGGTCCGGGGCGATAAGAACGATCCTTTCAGCAGGGGGCATGTCTGCCACAAAGCGGTGGCGCTGAAAGATCTGCACTCAGATCCCGACAGGCTGCGCCGCCCAATGCGAAAAGTCGATGGCGAGTGGCAAGAGTGCAGTTGGGATGAAGCCTTCCAGACAGTGGCAACCGAACTGGCGCGCATTGCCGGGGTCAATGGTCACGATTCGGTGGCCGTGTACCTGGGCAATCCCAATGTCCATAACTGGGGGATGATGACCCACGGTGGAAACTTCTATGGCCTTCTAAAGACCCGGAACCGCTATTCGGCGACCTCGGTAGACCAGTTGCCCCACCAGTTGCTCTGTTACCTGATGTACGGACACCAGTTCATGGTGCCGGTGCCGGATGTGGACCATACCGATTACCTGCTGGTTGTGGGTGGCAATCCCATGGCCTCAAATGGAAGCTTGATGGGCGTCCCCGATTTTCGTGGCCGCATGAAGTCACTGCATGCACGAGGGGGCAAACTGATCGTGGTGGATCCCCGGCGCACCGAGACCGCCGAGATCGCTGACAAGCACCTGTTCATCCGTCCTGGAACCGACGCATGGTTTCTGCTGGCCCTGCTGAATGTGATTATCGAAGAAGACCTTGGAGACAATGCCGCCTACCAGGATTACCTCAAAAACTGGGACGAGGCGCTTGAGTCGGTAAAAGCTTTCACCCCGGAATTGGCCGAGAGCATGAGCGGTATTCCGGCCGACTCAATTCGAGTCCTGGCCCGGGAACTTGCAGCCGCGCCACGAGGCGTTTGCTATGGGCGTATGGGCATCTCGGTGCAGCGATTTGGTGGCCTGTGCCAGTGGGCTATCCAGCTGATCAATATCGCTACCGGCAGCCTGGACAGGGCAGGCGGATCCATGTTCAACCTGCCGGCGGTTGACCTGGTTGCCGGACCCAATAACCGGCCGGGTCATTTCAACCTGTGGCAAAGCCGGGTGCGAGGTTTGCCGGAATTCGGCGGAGAACTTCCGGTGGCAGCCCTGGCCGAGGAAATTTTAACCCCCGGTGAGGGACAGGTCCGGGCGTTGATTACCGGTGCAGGGAATCCTGTGTTGTCGACTCCCAACGGACAACAACTGGACAGGGCATTGGGTAGCCTGGAGTTCATGGTGTCTGTGGATTTTTACCTGAATGAAACCACCCGCCATGCGGACGTCATCCTGCCACCCACGGCACCCATGGAACATGACCACTACGACCTGGCCCTGAGTGTCTTTGCGGTCCGGAACGTCACCCGTTACAGCGCTCCCGCCTTTGAAAAGCCCGAGGGTGCAATGCACGACTGGGAGATTATGAGCGAGGCCGGTAACTACCTGGCCAGGGCACTGGGGGTGGACCCGAGACCCAGCTATCCCCCCACAGCCATCCTGGACATGGGACTCAAGGCCGGCCCCTATGGCAAGGCCGGCGGCAGCGAGTTCGCCCTGGATTTCAAGACCCTGGCGGCAAAGCCCCACGGCATAGATCTTGGTGCGTTGAAACCTTGTTTGCCTGGCAGACTGGTTACACAGGACAAGAAGATTGAGTGTGCCCCCAAGGCGCTGCTGGAAGATATTCCCAGGCTGCTACAGGCCCGGGCGGAGATCGAGGAGGGTGGTTTGCTGCTCATTGGTCGTCGCCACGTCCGCAGTAATAATTCCTGGATGCATAACTTCCGTCGCCTTACCAAGGGCAAGCCGCGTCACCAGTTGATGATGCACCCCACGGACGCGGCCCGGCTCGACCTAAGTGATGGGCAACGTGTCAAAGTCGCTTCCCGGGTCGGAGAGTTGTCGGTGGAACTGGATATCTCTGAGGCAATGATGCCCGGGGTAGTCAGTCTTCCCCACGGCTGGGGACACGGGCGCGCGGGCACCCGGACCCGGGTCGCCAACAAGTATCCCGGCGTGTGTGTAAATGACCTGACCGATGATCAGAGTGTGGACGTATTATCGGGAAATGCGGTGCTAAACGGGGTGCCGGTGAAAGTGGTCGGGCTACCCGGTTAAGAGGGCGCGGGTTGGCAATCCCGACCCAGGGCATTCTGGGCTAGTGGCCGGGCCCATTCGCAGGCTGAGCCTGCTATAGTAAGCACTGTGAAAGGTGCGCACTGGCGCCATGCCGGATAAATTCAAGACTGTGTGGGGAACACCATGGACTGGGCAAACGCGATAGATCTTGCTCGATTTCAGTTTGCCTTTACGATTGCCTTTCACATTCTCTTTCCTGCCGTTTCCATCGGGTTGGCCAGTTACCTGGCGGTTCTCGAAGGATTGTGGCTGCACACCGGTCGCACTGTATACCTGGATACATTCAAGTTCTGGCTGAAAATATTCGCCGTGGTCTTCGGCATGGGAGTCGTTTCAGGTCTGGTGATGAGTTATCAGTTCGGCACGAACTGGAGCGTATTTTCCGACAAGACCGGCCCGATACTGGGTCCGTTAATGGGCTATGAAGTCCTGTCGGCATTCTTTCTTGAAGCCGGGTTCCTGGGTGTCATGCTCTTTGGCATGCAAAAGGTGGGCAAGCGTCTGCACTTTCTCGCCACCTTGCTGGTGGCCCTGGGAACCGCTTTCTCGGCCTTCTGGATACTAAGCGTCAATAGCTGGATGCAAACGCCTGCCGGGTATGGGATCAACGAGGTGGGGCAGTTTGTCCCGGAAGACTGGTGGGCTATCGTGTTTAACCCGTCGTTTCCGTATCGCCTGGTTCACATGGTACTCGCCGCTTACCTGAGTACTGCATTCATCGTCGGAGCCACCGGCGCCTGGCATTTGTTACGCGACAATACCAATCCGCTGGCAAGGCTGATGTTTTCAATGGCCATGTGGATGGCGGTGATTGTTGCCCCCCTGCAAATCCTGGCTGGAGACATGCACGGATTGAATACCCTGGAACACCAACCGGCCAAGATCGCTGCCATGGAAGGGCATTTCGAAACCCAGCGCGGTGCACCCCTGATCCTTTTCGGACTGCCGGACCAGGAAGCCGGAGAGATTCGTTACGCCGTGGCAATACCCAAGCTGGGAAGTCTGATCCTTACCCATGATGCTGATGGGGAGGTAAAGGGCCTGGAAGAATGGCCCCGGGAAGACTGGCCCAATGTCCCTATGGTTTTCTGGAGTTTCAGGATCATGCTGGCGATGGGCTTTGGCATGGTGGGACTGGGCCTGGCGAGTTTGCTGTTACGGATGAGGGGGCGACTGTATGACACCCCGTGGTTGAAACGGGCAGCGATATTGATGGGACCAGCAGGATTGATCGCGGTGATTTGCGGCTGGGTGGTCACGGAAGTAGGCCGACAACCCTATACCGTGTACGGACTTCTCAGGACCGCGGATTCGGTGTCTCCATTGGACGCACCGGCCGTTGGCGCCTCCCTGGCAGCCTTCATCGTTGTGTATCTGTTGGTTTTTGGCGCTGGAACGTTTTATCTGCTGCGCATGATGGGTAAAACACCCATCAGCGGCGACCAGGGACCGGATGCATTGCTGCCAACCCGGGCGGCCGCCATGTCCATGGATCCGGAGAAATTACGCGCTCGTGGCGGGCCAGGGTCGGACAATACGGGAGCAAGCTCATGAGTCTCGATTATCCCCTGATCTGGGCCGGACTGATTGGTTTCGCCGTACTTGCCTACCTGCTGCTTGACGGCTTTGACCTGGGAATCGGAATTTTGTTTCCCTGGCTCGGTGGCGAGGCAGAGCAGGACATCGCCATGAACTCGGTAGCCCCGGTGTGGGACGGTAATGAAACCTGGTTGGTCTTGGGAGGCGGTGGATTGTTTGCCGTCTTCCCGCTGGCCTACGCGATTATCCTGCCGGCATTGTACGCTCCCATGATCGCGATGCTCCTGGGACTCATCCTGCGAGGCGTGGCATTTGAGTACCGTTGGCGGACGGTCAGGGGCAAGTTCCTGTGGAACATGTCATTTACCGCCGGGTCTCTGATAGCCACTGTTGCCCAGGGCATCATGCTGGGTGCCCTGGTGCAGGGTATTGAGGTGGATGGTCGAGCCTATGGCGGTGGATGGTGGGACTGGCTGACGCCATTTAGCCTGGTGACCGGACTGGCCATGGTAGTGGGTTACATGCTTCTCGGCTCCACCTGGCTGATTCTCAAGACCGAAGGGGCTCTGCAGGAACTGTCTCGTCGGATTGCCTGGTACGCCGGCTGGGGCACCCTGGCATTCATTGGAATTTTCAGCCTGTGGACCCCAATGCTGCTTCCCGAATACATGGAGCGCTGGTTCGGTTGGCCGGCGATCATGTATGTGGCGCCGGTACCCCTGCTGGTACTGGCCGCAGGGATCGCTCTGTTCCTCGGGTTGCGGCGAAAGGCGGAAGCCCAACCATTTATTTTCTCCAATGTGCTTTTTATTCTCTGCTATATCGGAATTATCATCAGCTTCTATCCAAATATCGTGCCGCCAAGCGTGACGATCTGGCAAGCCGCCGCACCGGATAGCAGTCTGAAATTTCTTCTGGTGGGCGCGTCGGTGTTGATCCCGATCATCGTGGTTTATACCGCCCATGCATATTGGGTGTTCAGGGGTAAGATTGATGCTTCGGCGGGCTATCATTGACAAGTTCGAAGCGTGAGCACTCGTCAGGTATGCGCAGGCTGGCGTGGTTCGTCGCTATTTGGGCCGCCAGTGTCCTGGCGCTGTATCTGGTAGCGATAATCCTGCGGAGAATTTTGATGTAATTTCCGGGTGAGGAGTATTATCTGGTTCGATGTAGGATTGGAATTCTTACCGTTAAGCGTATCAACCTCGGGAACAAGAGATGTTGGAAGCAAGAAATAATCTACTGGTCTTGATCGCGCTGTTCCTGGCTGGCTGTACCACGGTTCCTGTGCTTGAAGAAGCCAGGCCGATACAGCTTTTTTTTGATTCCCCTGATTTGAGCGCCTGTCAGTTCAGGGGAGAAGTCGGTTCCCAGGGGTCCTGGTATGACTTCTGGCTTACCAGTAATTCAGACCTGGTTAATGGCGCACTCAACGAAATAAAAAACGACGCGCTGACCAGGCGGGCGAACGTTGTGAGCATCGTGCCGCCGATTCCTTTCGGAACGTCAGTGACATTTTTTGGACAGGCCTACGATTGCCCTCAGAGCCTGATGGAGTCCCTTCGCTCGGGATTCTGAGCCAACATCAATGCGTTTGATTGCTTCGGTGAAGCCTGCAGCTTGCCGGAAGTGAGTATCTACAGGGAGCAAATATGACTATTCTTTGGCCGGCCTTTGGCATGTTTTTCCTGACCCTGGTGGTTGCCCTGGCGCTGGTGATCAAGCGCTTTGGCGCAGTGTCTCAACGACGCGTAAATCCGGAATTCTACAAGTTGTACCGTGACGGCCAGGAACCCGAGGATGTGGCTGTCTACACACGCCACCTGACTAACTTGTTCGAACAGCCAATATTGTTTTATGCGGTGATTGCGATGAGTTATGCCACCGGCCTGGCGAATGGCGCCATGGTCTGGGTGGCATGGGCCTATGTGGTTGCCCGGGTGATGCACTCCGGAGTGCACTTGTTTGGCAATAACGTCCTGGTCAGGGTCAGGGTGTTCGCCCTGAGCTGGGTTGCCCTGACTGCCCTGTGGGTGATGCTTGGTCTGCGCATGGCATAGCTTATGGCCACTTCTTCATTAAAGGACCGTCCTATGTTTTGGCTCTCGATGGCCATGTTGATTGGCGCGAATGTGGCCTATCACGTATGTCAGAAAACCATCCCCGGTGTCGCGAACCCCATGGTATCGGTAAGTGTGACATTCCTGGTGGCCACCCTGGCATCCATAGCTTTGTTACCGGTCTTCATTGGAGACAGTGGGGTGCTGGTAGAATTACGCAGGCTGAATTGGTCCAGCGTGCTATTGGGAATAACGATTATCGGGATCGAGGTCGGGTTCCTGTTGCTGTATCGCAGTGGTTGGAATATCAGCCTTGCCTCCATCGTGGTCAACGCGCTGGTTGCCCTGAGCCTGGTCCCTGTCGGGATTTTGTTGTTCAAGGAGAAACTCCTGGGCACAGACGTTGCGGGAATCTTGCTATTGTTGGCAGGGATTTACCTGATCGCCCAAAGGTAGCTGAAATGAGCTCACGAGTCGCTGATGCGGTAATGGAGTATTTCCAGGCTCAGCCTGAATCCAGGCGGGAGCGACTGCTGGCCCTGCACCAGGCGATCATGACAGCATATCCCAGGGCGAAGGTGGACATGGGTTACCGGATGCCGACCTACAAGGCTGGCGAAGGCTGGGTGGCCCTGGCAAATCAAAAACAGCATATTTCGCTGTATACCTGTGGCTATCACCACATTGAAGCGTTCAAGCAAGCCCATCCCGGTGTGAAAACCGGCAAGGGTTGCATTAAGCTTCGCGATCGGGACGAGCTTCCCATGGACGATTTGATCCAGGTAGTCCGGCATGCCATTGAGCATCCCAAGCCAGGTTAAGCGGAACGAGAGAACAGGACGATGATGGGTTTATTTAAAGAACTGGTGAGATTGAGAGAGCACTTGCTGATGGGGGTGCTGACAGCGGTCATGCTGGCGCTGTCATTCACGATCGACTGGAATTACCTGTACGCCGTGGCCTTGCTGGTAGCTGCCTGGCTGTACGGCCTGACGAAGTCAGTGGCATGGATGCGGGTTGAGGATGACAAAGTTGTTCTGCGTCATGAACTGGGATGGGTCGTTGGCCAGGCGAGTCTCGAAGGTGTGGCCAAAATCATCTTGTACCGTCGCCCCATACCCCCGGATAACCGGCGCCTCGAGACGCGCAATAACGTGATCCACATAGACAACTCCAGGGTTCACACCTTGTGTGTCAGCGCCTTCGTTGAGGAGGTCAAAGCACGCGGAATCGAGGTCGACAGTACTCGAATTCGGGAAGGCTTGTTCACCCCAAGGCGGCGAAAGAAAATCAAATTCAAAATGGGCCGGGGCCGCTAGCGTTAGCCCCGCCCGGCAAATCTTTCCCAACCCATGTAAAATCCGCCGCCGTGCTGCACTTCGATAACATTTGCCTGAGACGTGGTCCCCGAATCTTGTTCGAAGGGGTGAGTTTTCAGATTCATCCCGGACAAAAAGTGGGTGTCACGGGCGCCAATGGCACAGGCAAATCCAGCCTGTTCTCCCTGATTCGCGGCGAGTTGCAGACTGACGAGGGCAACCTGAGCCTTCCGCCGGACTGGGTAATAGCCCATGTGGCCCAGGAAACCGTCGCAGACCCTCGACCGGCTATCGAGTTTGTACTGGATGGCGATGCCGAGTTTCGCCAGGTTGAGAAAGACCTGGCGGGAGCGGAGGCTGGCGGAGACGGTCATGCAGTGGGCTTGCTGCATGGACGGCTGGATTCCATTGGTGGCTATTCGGCCCGCAGTCGTGCCGGGCAGTTGCTACATGGATTGGGATTCGCACCGGGTGATGAGAACCGTCCGGTGGCAGAATTCTCCGGTGGATGGCGGGTTCGTCTGAACCTGGCCCAGGCACTGATGTGCCGTTCCGATCTGCTGTTGCTGGATGAGCCCACCAATCACCTGGACCTGGATGCGGTGATCTGGGTGGAGAACTGGTTGCGAGACTATCCCGGCACCCTGTTGATGATTTCCCATGACCGGGAATTTTTGGACTCCGTGGTCGAACATGTGGCCCATATCGAGGGCCAGAAGATGGCCTTGTACACCGGCAACTACTCGGCATTTGAGCGCCAGCGGGCCGCCCGGCTTGCAGGTCAGCAGGCCGAGTACGTCAAACAGCAGCGAGAGATCGCACATATGCGTTCCTACGTGGACCGTTTCCGGGCCAAAGCCAGCAAGGCGCGCCAGGCCCAGAGTCGCTTGAAGGCGCTGGAACGCATGGAACTGATCGCTCCCGCCCATGTGGACTCCCCATTTCATTTTTCCTTCAAGAAGCCGGACAAGGCACCGGATCCACTGCTCCAGCTGGAGTCCGCCAGCGTCGGCTACAAGGACCTGACTGTGCTCTCTGGCACCAACCTGACCCTGGGGCAGGGTGATCGGGTGGGGCTTTTGGGGCCTAACGGGGCGGGTAAGTCCACCCTGATCAAGTTCATCGCAGGCGAACTGCAGGCCCAGGCCGGTAAGCGTATGCCGGCCAAGGACGCGCTGATTGGGTATTTTGCCCAGCACCAGGTCGATCAGCTTGATCCCGGTGGCTCGCCCCTGGAGCACCTGCAGCGACTGGACCCCAAGGCCAGGGAGCAGGAGCTGAGGAATTTCCTGGGTGGATTTGGTTTTATCGGCGAACAGGCCCTGATGCCCACCGCGCCGTTCTCCGGCGGCGAGAAATCCCGGCTCGTGTTGGCCATGCTGGTTTACCAGCGACCCAACCTGTTGCTGCTTGATGAGCCCACCAATCACCTGGACCTGGAAATGCGCCAGGCCCTGGCCATGGCGCTGCAGGACTTCCAGGGAGCCATGGTGCTTGTTTCACATGATCGACACCTGCTGAGAGTCAGTTGCGACAAGCTATTGCTTGTACACGGCGGTGCAGTCGGAGAGTTTCCGGGTAGTCTCGATGATTACCCCAAGTGGTTGGCTGACCGGGACAGGTTTGAACAGGCCGTATTTGAGAAGTCCAGCGGGGAGCACACCGCCACCGCCCGCAAGGAGCGCAAGCGCCAGGAGGCGGAGCTGCGTAAGGCGCTGGAGCCGCTGCGCAAGCAGGTCCAGAAAGCCGAACGGGAAATGGAGACCCTGCATGCCCGCCAGTCGGAGCTGGAACAGGTACTGGCCCAGCCGGAGATCTATGAAGATGCCAACCGGGACCAGCTCAAGCGGTTGTTGGCAGAAAAGGCCGAGGTGGACAGGTTTTGCGGCCAGGCGGAAGAGCGATGGATGATTGCTTCCGAGGAAATGGAATCCCTCAAGGCCAGCCTGGTCAATTAGCCGGTGCGACTCACAATGCCGCGGTCGGTCCCCGTGATGAAAAACTGACGGCAATCCATACCGGTTTTTAAGTACAAGCCAGAATTGACGGAAGATTCTCTCCAGGCATACTGTAAAAGTGTCTACAAAGTAGCGTGGTTTCCGCGAGCTTTGCGATGTTCGAACACCACGAATGACCCCGGACGGCCGGGCTTCGGTGGCAGTTGGCCAGCTGGCGACCACCTTGCCTATGTCGTCATCACAGCAGCAAAAGGATATTGCTATGCCACTTCACCTGGAGCCAATGGATTTATCTGGCAAGTTGCAGAACTATCGATCTGTCCTGCTCGTTTCCTGTCCCGTTTGTCCGCCGGCCAGCCTGGCCAGTGACAATGACTCGGTTCTGATCGAATTTTTCAAGCACGGCATCAAGACGCCGGCCTACGAGGAATTTTTGGGAGAACTGCGTGAGTCCCTGGCAAGGCAAGGAATCAGAACCGGCGTGTTCACCAGTTATTTTCCCTGTCCCACAACCTGTATGTGGACCTCTGGTCAGCGCAAGCGCTTGCAGAAGCGAGCACGGCAGTTTGATGCAGCGCTGGTCATGGGGTGCACTTCCGCGCATTACACGGTGAAGGAGGCCCTCAGGGACACGGACTGCGAGGCGATCCTTGCAATGCAGCTGGTTGGCATCACCAATGCGAGCCTTAAATTCGACTTCCCTTTCAAGGTGGAACTTGAGAAATCCAGGTGGGTCGCTGCGGGTGAGAAAGATTTGTCGGCCTGAAGACTGACCGAAGCTCTGTGGTGAGTTGCGCCGTCAACCCGCTTTTGCCCAGCCACCTGTCGCCTGTCAGAACTGTAGAGGTATGCCACTATGTCCTGGAGGCTGCATTACACCCTAGTATCTCCCTACGGCAGTGTGCCGCAGGCATAGGATATACGGAGGCTGATCATGTCGAACGAGGGTTATCACGAGGAAATTGCGGATCTCACTGATGAGACCAGGGATATGCATCGGGCCATCTCTTCGCTAATGGAAGAGCTTGAAGCGGTGGATTGGTATAACCAGCGGGTGGATGCATGCAAGGACGCCGCCCTCAAGGCCATACTTGCCCATAACCGGGATGAAGAAAAGGAGCACGCGGCGATGGTCCTGGAGTGGATTCGGCGCAAAGATCCGGTTTTTGACAAGGAGTTGAAGGACTTCTTGTTTACCGACAAGCCCATCGCCCACGATTGACCCACGATTGGGTGAGGGCGCCCGCCCAAAACCATCGTACGAGTTCAACCAGTGGCGTGCCTGGCCCTTTCGGGTCAGTCCGTCTGTTCCAGGGTGAATACCATGAGCAGCAAGGGGTTCCAGGATTACTATCCAGACGAGTTAAGCCACTGTTTTGGGTGTGGCAGCAAGAATCCTGCAGGCCATCACTTGAAGAGTTATTGGGACGGCGACGAAACGGTGGCTCGATTTACGCCTGATGCGGCGCATACGGCCATTCCCGGCTACGTCTATGGAGGGCTTATCGCATCACTGATCGACTGCCACGGCACCGGTACAGCGTTTGCGGTGGCCTGCAGGGCCCAGGGCAGGGCGATGAGCGAAGACCCACCGCTGAGGTTTGTCACAGCCTCCCTGAAAGTGGATTACCTGGCGCCAACGCCGATGGGCACGGAACTGGTCCTGCGGGGGAGGCCCACAGAGATCAAGGATCGCAAGGTGATTGTGGAGATCAGTCTGCAGGCGGGCGATGTCCTGTGCGCCCGGGGAACGGTAATCGCAGTCAAAATGCCGGAAAACATGCTGCCAGGATGAACTTGGGTGGCGCTGCGGCATAGGAAGGTCTGATTGTGGCAAGCCAGTATGGTTCGGCTTGGGCTGTGTAACCTAAGATAATCAAGGTGTCGGACGGTAGTGTGGATAGGCCCTTTTCGGAGGGTTCAGGATGCAGCCTGTAATACTGGTTTTCACCTTGCTGGCTTTTGGTTGCGCCAAGCTGGCCCTGGCCCAGGAAGAGTATCCAGGTCCGGTTGATACGCTCAACGCAGATCTCAAGTATTCGCTGAACACCGGTTCGTTTGTTTATCACGCTTATTCTCCCCAGCGGGATTTCACCCAGTATCTCGAGAATCGTTTTCTTTCCCTGGAACGAAAGATCGAGAATCCTTATGTCGATGCCCTGGTTATTGGCAGCGTCCTGAACAGTCACGGGAACCGCTGCTTTTTGCTGGGGGTTCAAAAAGACTGGATTACTTTCGATGAGCGGTTAAGCTTTGAAGGGGTCTACGCGTATGCAGGGGAATTTTTCGTTGATGCATTCAGTCACTGCGGCGACAAGGGTTTCTATAACAGCGTCAGGGACATAACCGGCATTGGATTTACCTTTTATATGTACCACGGGTTGGAATACGACCTGGGTCGCCACCTGAGCCTGGAGGCTGGCGCCGCCTTGCCGGCCATTGTTTTGCTGTCGGTCCAGTGGCACTTCTGAAGGGCCGGTTCTTAATTGTTCTTCAGCGGGAATAGCGCCGTCCTGATTTTGCGGTTCGGCCCGGATTTTTTCCCGCGCCAAACGGATTTCCTTCCGGTGGTGGCTGGCTGATCAAATAGCGCTGGCGGGCACTGAGTAGTTCGTCGCATACTAATCATGCCCAATATACCAACAGGAGGAGCGAGCATGTCCAAGGAACGTAACGCAACCAAGGAAGTCAAGAAAAAGGCTGCCTTGAGCCCCAAGGAAAAGAAGGCGGCAAAAAAGGCCAAAAAGGCAGCCAAAAAGCACTAGATTGTTGTTGCCTTCAGTGATTTGCGTGGGCTGGCCACCCGGCTGCCTGCTGGTATGATTTGCTCCGCCTGTCCATATCGGACCCGCCAATGAGATGCTGACCCGATGAAAATCGTTGAGATTACCTGCGAGCCAGTTGAGCTCTACAAGATCCTGAAGTTCGAGGGCCTGGTTGCCAGCGGCGGAGAAGCCAAGGCCGCGATCTCCCTGGGCTATGTGCGGGTCAATGGCCATATCGAAACCCAGAAAAGAAAGAAGATTGTCGCGGGGGATACCCTGCAATTCGGGGACGATAAATTCAGGGTGCGGCTGAAACAGGACTAGGCGGCGGCCCCGGATTGCTCTTGGGCAATAGCCCTATATACTTGCCCGTTCCGCCTTTACGCCCCGGTTCCCCAATGAAAAAACCTGAATTGCTATCGCCTGCCGGCTCTCTGAAGAACATGCGTTTCGCTTTCGCCTACGGCGCCGATGCGGTCTATGCGGGCCAGCCCCGTTATAGCCTGCGAGTACGTAACAACGAGTTCAGCAAGGAAGAGGTCCTGGCGCAGGGCATTGCGGAGGCTCACGCGGCCGGCAAGCTGTTTTTCCTGGCCAGCAATATCGCGGCCCACAACAACAAGCTGAAGAACTACCTGCGCGACCTGGAGCCGGTGATCGAGATGGCTCCCGATGCCCTGATCATGTCTGACCCCGGCCTGATAATGATGGTGCGGGAGCGCTGGCCGGACATGCCCATCCACTTGTCGGTGCAGTCCAATGTGGTGAATTACGCCGCGGTGAAGTTTTGGAAGGCCATCGGCCTGAGTCGGATCATCCTGTCCCGGGAATTGTCCCTGAAGGAAGTGGGTCAGATTCGCGAGGAATGCCCGGATATTGAGCTGGAGGTATTCGTCCATGGAGCACTCTGCATTGCCTACTCAGGACGCTGCCTGCTCTCGGGTTACATGTCCCATCGTGATTCCAACCAGGGCGCCTGCACCAATACCTGCCGGTGGAAGTACAACGCCTTCGAGGCTCGTGAGACGAGTACGGGCGGCGTGGAGCCGGTGATGATGCCCGAGCAGCCCCGGGAGCCCACTATCGCCTTGCTCGAAGAGGAGACGCGCCCTGGCGAGCTGATGCCGGCCTATGAGGACGAGCACGGCACCTACATCATGAACTCCAAGGACCTGCGGGCGGTCCAGCATGTACACACCCTGGCCGCCATGGGGATTGATTCCCTGAAGATCGAAGGGCGTACCAAGTCGGCTTATTACACCGCCCGTACGGCCCAGGTTTACCGCAGGGCCATCGAAGACGCGGCAGCGGGCCGGCCCTTCGACATGACTATGATGGATGAGCTTGAAGGCCTGTCCAACCGGGGATTCACCGAGGGCTTTTATCGTCGTCATCCACCTGGCGAATTTCAGAACTACGAAAGTGGCGCCTCTCACTCCGACAAACAACAGGTGGTGGGTGAAATCCGGGAAGTGAACGATAACTGGATCACCATTGATGTGAAGAACCGCTTTGGAACCGGAGACTTCATGGAATTGGTGACTCCGGCCGGCAACCGGTCTTTCCGCCTGGAGGACATGAGCGACGGGGAGGGCGCCCGGATGGAGATCGCTCCGGGATCCGGTTACGTGGTGAAGATCCCCATGCCCGCCGAGGT
>JAOTSW010000188.1 GCA_029864735.1 Chromatiales bacterium
GGAACTGTGCCGCCAGCTGGGACCCTGGGCGGGATCACTGGCCGACTCCTTAAGGCGGGGCGTAATATTGCTTATCGATTATGGTTTGCCCCGGTCCCAGTACTACCACCCGGAACGCAGCGACGGAACTTTGCTTTGTCATTATCGGCATCGAGCCCATCCGGACCCTTTGCGATTTGCGGGAATACAGGACATCACTGCCTGGGTGGATTTCACCCGCGTCGCGGAGGCGGCCGTGGATAATGACCTGGAGATCATGGGTTTTTCGACCCAGGCGCATTTCCTGATGGCGGCTGGCTTGCAGCAGCTAATCGAACAGGCTCCAGTCGGCACAACCCAACAGAACGTTGACCTGGCCGGCCAGGTGAGAAAGCTGACCTTACCTGGTGAAATGGGGGAGCGATTCAAGGTTATCGGCCTGTCCCGGGGAATGGATCACTGTCTGTCGGGATTTGCTATGCGTGACCTGACCCACACGCTGTAAAGACGGAACTGACAGATATGAAGCCGGCGAAGGTTCGCGTCATTGAGGCCTATTTAGGGTAATCTGCGGCCAAATGCCGCGACCAGGGGAGTAGCGACCGCGCATGGATATCTTACACGCCGTTTGGCTGGCGTTGCTTCAGGGGCTGACTGAGTTCCTGCCTATCTCGAGTTCCGGCCACCTGATACTGGTTCCCAGGTTCCTGGGTTGGCCGGACCAGGGACTGGCCTTCGATGTTGCAGTCCACGTGGGGACCCTGACGGCGGTCTTGCTGTATTTCAGGCAGGACGTGCAAAAACTTGCCCGCTCCTGGCTCGGTTCCCTGCTTACCCGTCGACTGGATGAGCATTCCCGCCTGGCCTGGGGGGTGTTGCTGGGTACGATTCCGGTTGGACTGGCTGGCCTTGCCATGAGTGATGTGGTGTCCACAGCCTTGCGTGATCCCAAAGTGATTGCGGCGACCACCATAGGTTTCGGCCTGCTGCTTGGTGCTGCGGATTACCTGGGCAAGCGATCCCGGGACGAGCACAGTCTTACCCTCAAAGATGTCATGTTGATTGGTGTTGCCCAGGCCGTGGCCCTGGTGCCGGGTACTTCGCGTTCGGGTATTACCATGACGGCGGGATTATTGCTGGGCCTGACCCGTGAATCCGCGGCCCGATTTTCCTTCTTGCTATCCATTCCAGTGATCGTCCTGGCCGGCGGCCTCGAGGGCTTGGAACTGTTGCACGCCACCTCTGCCGTGGACTGGAATGCGATCCTCCTGGGCACTGCCGTGTCTGCGGTCAGCGCCTACCTGTGTATTCACTTCTTCCTGAAGTTGATTGGGAGAGCCGGCATGTGGCCGTTTGTTCTCTACAGGCTGCTGTTGGGAGTCGTCATTATCGCTGCCCTCTAGCCCGGATTTTTCCGCGCAAGGCAGGACGCCGACCGTGATTATGCCCGGCTCGACCAATGGGTGTTGGGGGATTGGGCTCCATGGCGAAAATCAGCCTTTTCAGTGACTTGCACAGTGCCTTACAGAGCCGCTTCGGCAATTACGAATTGGCTCGGATGCCAATATAGCTTATTGATTTGCATAGTTTATTAGAAATCCCTTATATTCTGTAACGAGTCTCACACGGTGTCTGGATGCCGAGTGTTTCGTTTGGGTCCCCACAAGGATGGTGGAGGTGCCCCGTGATGAAGAGCCCAAAAGCTGTCAGTTTATGGCTGAATTTTTTCCAGTCGTGTCCGCCTGACTGTGGCGGGGGCCGCTAGCTTGTATTGGGTGTTGGCGATTTTTACACTCGCGCAGCGTTGGAGAACAAAGAATTATGAAACGCCTATTCAACCTGGCCACCAGCGGCGACGCATTGCGCGCCGGTTCCTTGTCTGTGTGCTTGTTCTTGTCGGCCGGTGTTGGTCAGGCGGAGACCTTGAGCGAAGCATGGCAAATTGCCTTGGAGCGGGACCTGACTTTGCTTTCCGCTAATTCCCGGGTTGAGGCTGCAGAGGCTGACCTGGCTGCGGCGAAGGCCCAGCGTTATCCTATTTTGTCGGCCTCCGGCACAGTCATGACCATGGATGAGACGCCGGCATTTGATTTTGGTGCCGCGGGAATCCCGGTGCAATTGCCCTTGTATGAGGGCTCCACAGTAGTCACCTCGGACGCACGGGTCACCGTGCCGCTGTTCACCTCGGGCGCCCTGAGTCACGGCATTACTGCCGCAGAGAGCGGGCTGGGGTCCAGCAAGTTCCAGGCGCTTTCTGTGGCCATGGATACCAAGTTGTCGGTAGCCGATGCCTACATTGGCGTGTTGCGGGCCCATAGCAACCTGAAAGTTGCTGACAGCAATCTGCGAAGTCTTACAGCCCATGCCGCCGACGTGGAGGAAATGTTCAGTGCGGGACTGGTGCCGCGCAATGACCACCTCTCTGCCCAGGTTGCGCTGGCCGATGCCCAGCAGCGTCAGCTACAGGCGACCAACCAACTGGACCTTGCCAGGGCAGGCTATAACCGGGGGCTGGACAGACCCCTGGATACGGAAGTCGTCCTGGAGACCAAGACGCCGGTGGTACAACTAGATTTCCCCGCTGCCGACCTTGAGGGCTTGACCGCCATGGCCCTGGAGCGACGGCCGGAATTAGGTGGGATGGACGAGGGGGCGGTGGCGCTGAGGGCCCAGGCGGATGCCACCAAAGCAAGGGGTTTGCCCCAGGTTGCCTTGACAGGCGGTTACACCTATTTGGAAAACCAGTTCCTCAACCAGGAGGACTACTGGATGGTCGGTGTCGGTGTGCGCTGGGATTTGTTTGATAGCGGGCGCACCCGCCATGCGGCAGATGCCCTGTCTCGCCGTGCCCGTGCCCTGAGCCAGAATCGCCGCAATATGGAAAGCATCGTTGCCTTGCAAGTGCGCCAGTCATGGCTGGATTTATCTGAATCCCGGCAACGGCTGAAGGCGGTTGCCAGGTCGGTTGAGCAGTCGGAGGAAAATCTCAGAGTTGTGCGGGACCGTTATCGCAATGGTGAGGGCACCAATACAGAGGTGCTGGATGCCCAGGCCCTGAGCAACCTGAGTCAGCAAAATTATGACAACGCCCGATACGATATTGAACTGTCGCGTATCAGGTTGGCCCGGGCCGTGGGCCTGCTTTGAACATGGAGAACAAAATGAGCCTGTCCTTTAACGACCGCTGCTTTGGCATCGTCCGTCATGTACCGGGTTTGATGGTTGCCCTTGGCCTGGTCCTGGCAAGTGGCGCTGCCTTCGCCGCCGATTACCCGTTCGCACTGGCCGGAGCGGAATACGAGGTAGCGCCCAGGGAGCGGATCTGGGACGGAAAAGTTGAGGCGGTAAACGAGGCTACGGTTTCCGCCCAGACTGCAGGTCGGATAACCAGCATCCTGGTGGATGTGAACGATTTCGTGGAAGCCGGGGCAGTTCTGATTCGACTGACTGACACCGAGCAACGCTCTGCACTGAAATCCGCCCAGGCGAATTTGCGGGAGGCCGAGGCCAGGGCTGCGGAAGCCGCCGCAGACTTCGCCAGGATTGAAGGCATGTTCAAGAACGAGACAGTCTCCCGCGCTCGAATGGATCAGGCCAAGGCAAATAACGAGTCGGCCATGGCCCGCCTTGCCTCTGCTCGCGCCGGAGTAAGCGCCGCCCGGGAGCAATTGGAATACACCGTGATCCGTGCCCCCTATGCCGGGATTGTTTCCAGGCGCCTGGTGGAAACCGGGGAGAGTGTCGGGCCTGGCCAGCCCCTGATGACCGGACTTTCGCTGCAACAATTACGGGTCAATGTAGATGTGCCCCAGGGCATGATCGACTCGGTTCGCCAGATTGGAAAGGCAGTGGTGCATCACGGTGACGCCGACATCGCCGCAGAGAGCATCACGTTTTTTCCGGTTGCCGATCCGGGGAGCAACACCTTCCGGGTTCGCGTGAATCTTCCCCAGACCGATGTGGTGTTGTATCCGGGCATGTTCGTAAAAGTTGGTTTTATCGTGGGCGAATCCCAGCGCCTGTTGATTCCAGTCGGCGCCCTGGTGCGCCGCAGTGAACTGACCGCCGTATATGTGGCCGATGGCCAGGGAGGCATCGCCTTGCGGCAAGTACGGCTTGGACGCACTTACGGTGATCGATTGGAAATCCTGGCCGGTCTGGATGCAGGCGAGCAAGTCGCGCTGGACCCGGTGCAGGCAGGAATCTATTTGAAGCAAAGTCGGGTCCAGGGAGCCGACCATGAGCAATGATTCGAAGCTGGGCTTTTCCGGTCGCCTGGCAGCAAGGTTTCAGGAATCCCGGCTAACGCCGCTGCTGGCTATTACCGGATTGTTGCTGGGTCTGTTTGCCTCGGGTATTACACCTCGCGAGGAAGAGCCTCAGATTAACGTGACCTTTGCGAATATCTTTGTTCCCTTCCCTGGCGCCAGCGCGGTGGAAGTGGAGAACCTGGTATCTGGACGGATGGAGCAGATTCTCGCCGAGGTCGAGGGCGTAGAGCACACCTATTCCGTTTCCAGACCTGGAATGTCCATCCTGACCGTGCAGTTTGAAGTCGGGCAGCTGCGAACACCGGCCATCGTGCGACTGTATAACGCGGTGATGTCGAACGAGGACTGGCGTGCCCCGGGACTGGGGATCATGCAGCCGTTGATCAAGCCCAAGGGCATTGATGATGTTCCCATCGT
>JAOTSW010000190.1 GCA_029864735.1 Chromatiales bacterium
GGTGATGGAGGCGGCCAGCGAGCAACCCGCGCTCATATCCGGCATCAGAACCTTTTTCTCCGGGGCAAGAATCTTTGCGGTTTCCGCCATGAAACGCACCCCGCACATGACGATAACCTCGGCATCTGTTTTCGCGCCTTGCTGGGCCAGTCCCAGGGAGTCACCGGTGTAGTCGGCGATGCCGTGGTAAATCTCGGGGGTCTGGTAGTTGTGGGCGACGATGTAGGCGTTGCGCTCCCGCTTGAGCTTGTTGATGGCATGAATCAGGGGTGCGTAAATCGCCCACTCGACTTCCGGGATAAGTCCCTTGAGCTGCTCGTAGATAGGCTGGGTCGCGGCTTTGACCTCGGGAGTGAAAGCCAGTGTGTCAGTACTCAAATTCATGCCTGGATCCTGTGTCTGCGCAAAGCGGGTCAAGCTTGTGTGCGGGAACGTTCAACAAATTTGTCCTATGTCCCGAGAAGCATAGTAAACGGGGGATTTTACCTCCTTCAGTCCTAAATGTGATGCGTAAACGCGATAAAACAAGATTGGGCGGTCAACAAGTAGTCGTTTTCCGGGTCCGGGATTGAAAAAGCCAGCCAGGTTGCGCTGAAACTGCAGTCGGTAGGAGCCCGATTTAGAGTGAGTAGACAAGGGGAAGAATGACCTGGGACACGGGTAATCAATACTTGATAGGAAATTTTGACCTATTATTGTCGGCACTGGCGAGTTGAACATCTGTGCCAGTGGGGTAGCTTGGTGCAATGGGCGCAGGGGAGAACAAGAAAATGAATCGCCGTTTCTGGCCCCTGGTTTTAGGTGTTGTTGGCGCAGTTTTGTCGGCTGAGCCCAGTCGGGCTTCGGAGACCCGGGAACCCAACGATTGGGGTATTGCCGCCGGCTTTCGAAATGCCAGCATCCCGTTCGCAGCCGCTGAAGACCAGGTTTCAGATTTCATCCCCTTGATGTTTTACGACGGTGACCGGTTTTTTATTCGCGGCCTCACCGGCGGCGTGAAATTGTTCAAGCACGATGACTGGCAATTCAATCTCATCGGGCGCTACCGCTATTTTGATATTCCTGCCGAATACCAGAACCTGGTGCGCGGTGACGGGACGGATGTGGGTGTCCAGGCCAAGTATCTGTGGAACGAAAATCTGGAGTCCAATATTGAGCTCATGGCCGACGATGATGGCCGCTATTACGCTGCCTTTGACGCACGCTATAAATGGGAGTCGGGGAACTGGGAGTTATTCCCCTATGCGACCCTGCGCTGGAAGAGTTCGAAATTCAATAATCGTTACTTTGGCCTGGACGGATTCGTTAACCCCAACGATTTACCAAATCGGATTGATAACAAGATAGGCAGTGCCGTGGACCTGACCGTGGGCGGCGAATTGCGCTATCACGTAACGCGTAATCTGTATTTGCTGGGCAGGGCCCAGTTCACCAGCCTCGACGGCAAGACCCGTGACTCGGCCTCCATTGTCGATGGGACGTACAGCGAGTATTACCTGGGCTTCGGGTTTTTTAGCGACAAGACCAAGCCGCCCCGGGATTCGTTGGCGTTGCGGCCCTATGTGAGGGTTGCCTATGGCTGGGCGTCGCCCTCTAATATTGGGGAAATTCTCAGGCTGAACGCCGAGTCTGATCCCCAGGAAAATCGCATGACCTCGATTTTCTATGGCCATCCGATTGCCGATGACTTGTTTGGGCTCCAGGACCTGGACCTGTATTTCACCACGGGCCTGGTTTACCACCTGGCTTCGGATCCCTACAGCGTGACCCTTGAGCCGGGGGAGGGAATCAATATCGGCGACACGCCCCTGACCCGCACCTACGACAGCCAGCCTACCCCGGAATACATCCTGGGTATCAAGGCGTATTACAGCTTTCATTGGCCCTTCCTGTGGCGGGTGGGTTTTGCCGAGGGCCTCTCCTATATTCGCGATGTCAGTAATCTCGAGCAGCGAGAGATGGACGAGAAAGGCTACCGGGCCAGCAACCTGATGAACTACCTGGACTTCACCCTGGATGCGGACCTGGGTCCATGGTTGCTGAAGGACCCTGACCGGAGTCTTTTCCTGGGCATCGGCGTTCACCACCGCTCGTCAATTTTCGAGCAATCCTCGTCTTTTGGACGCATCAAGGGTGGTAGCAATTACCCCTCGGTTTACCTGCAGTACAGCTGGTGAGTGGAAAAATGTTCTCTGGGCGGTCACGCCTTGGCCAGTCAGGAAAGGTCTCGACCGGATATGCTGACTGGCGTGTTTGCCTGATAACCATCGGAGCTCGAATATGACCTGGGAATTTCGCCTGCGGGCACTACTTTTCATGTTGTTGTCCGTCACGCCTGCCCTGGCCGATGCAAGTTGGCCCACATCGGGTTGGCCTGAATCCACTCCTGCGGAGCAGGGCGTTAACGTGGATGTGCTGCGCCGGCTGGACGATGAATTCGCATCCGGCAAGCACGGCTATATCGATAGTATGCTGGTGATTCGTAATGGCCATGTTGTCTACGAAAAATTCTACGAGCATGACTACGACAGCGCCTTCAAGTCCCAGCCCGAGCAGACTCGCGGTCCCTACAATTACTACGACCCGGACTGGCACCCCTACTATCAACGGGGCCCGCTGCACAGCATGCAGTCGGTGAGCAAGAGCGTCACCGCCACCCTGATCGGTATCGCCATTGGAGACGGCAAGATAAGTGGCCCGCAAGCAAAGGCGGCGCCATTTTTCGACGATTACAAGTCCGCGGATGATGACCCGCGACGGGCTGCCATGACCCTGCATGATCTGCTCACCATGACCGCGGGGATTCAGTGGGACGAGGACAGTTACCCCTACACCGATCCTCGCAATACCTGTGCGGTGATGGAAGGCAGTGATGACTGGACGGGCTATGTGCTGAGCCTGCCCATGGCCGCAGATCCCGGAAGCACCTACCTGTACAACTCCGGCGTGACCATGTTGCTGGATCACGTCCTGTTTCGGGCTACCGGTGAGCACTCCCTGGCATACGCCGAGAAGCGACTGTTCGCGCCCCTGGGCATCAAGGACTATTACTGGAAGCAGACCCCGGCGGGGGAGACCGACAGCGAGGGAGGCTTGTACCTGACCGCCCGGGACCTGGCGAAGATTGGCTACCTGTACGCCCGGGATGGCATCTGGGATGGCAAGCGCATTCTTCCTGAAGGCTGGGTGCGGGCAGCCACCGCGCCCTTGGTCGACCCGGGCTTTGGCGGCGATGACTGGCGTTACGGATTCCAGTGGTGGCTGGTGCCTTACGGAGAGGGTGAGCCGAAATACGCATGGACCGGCATAGGCTATGGCGGACAGCAGTTACTGGTGGTGCCCGAGTACGACCTGGTCGCGGTGTTCACCGGCTGGAATATCTACGATACGCCGTCGTTGGATGAAAATTACACCCTTCCCTTAATGATCGAGGCGGTGCGCACCTCCGAATAGCCTGCCGCTGAACGAGATGATCACCACCGGGCCAGCAGACCCGGTGGTGGTGATTTGTTGATTGCTTACTGGAAGTCCCTGGGGATGGTGTCCGTCCAGGTTTTCTCCCTGATGAGTTTTCCGTTTTCGCTGAGCTTGCGGGTGTAGTGATAGTGGAAGTTTTTCTCATCCGAGGTGAACCTGAGCTCCGCCTCCCAGAGTAGCTGACGCTTCTCCAGGTTTACCTCCATCCGGTGGCTGCCGGTCATGGAGGTGTTCTCCGGGTGCGAATCCGAGGTCTTGTGCTCGATGGACTCCCGGTAAAACTCTGTGCCCCAGGGATAACGATAGCCGCCGGTATTGGTGGCGGTGACGGTGACCTCACCCGTCTGTGGGTTGCGATCCACCGAGGAGACCTCGCCATAGCCCGAGGCATTGCCCGTGTCGATACTCTCAAACCCGGCCAGTGACGGGCTGGGAGAGGGGGGCAGGAAGTCAGGCGCGCCGGTCTTGCCAGGGGGCACGATGGGCAGGATCACGTGACTGCCGTCCTCGCCGCCGATGAACAGCTGGCTGGTCATGGGCTCCGGTGTTGGCCAGAGCATGGGCCACTGGGCGTTGTTCACGGCAAACCGAATCCGGTGTCCCCTGGGGAAGACCCAGGAGGTGAAGTGCATTTCGATATCCAGCGGGAAGACTTCGCCGGGGACCAGGTCCTCAGGGTTCCGGGCCGAGTTGCGGTGGGTGCCGTTGAACCCGGCGCCGGCCACCTGGGTGACCGTGCCGTCGGGGGCCACATCGGAAATCCGTACGAACCAGTTGGCCCGGGTGGCGTTGGCCGCCACTTTCAGCACTGCCCTGGGCAGGCCCAGGATCTCGGTGTCCGCCGCCAGGGGTTCGCTGTCGTAGACTAGCGAATAGGCATCGGTTCCGCGCTGGTCGTGGGCCACGTCTCCCCACCACATCACCGGGCCGCCCGCTTCCATGCCGATGGAAGGGAGGTAGCGTAACTGGTGGGTAGACGGTTGGTCCGCGCTGTCCGCCAGGTCATGGTTGTCCCGGGGATAGAAGGGGGTTTGTTCGATGCGCTCAATCGGCCAGCCGTCTTCCCAGCGCCATTTGCCCGGTGCGTAATCCAGGTAAGGGCCGGGTGGATGCCAGTCCCTCACGTACACCGCAAAGGCCGGTTCCTCCATGATCCCGGTGTCGATGCCCTTGAGC
>JAOTSW010000189.1 GCA_029864735.1 Chromatiales bacterium
GCACCTGCAGGGGCTGCCGCTCCCGATGGCCGTGGCTGTGAGATAATCCCGCCTTTCCCCCGGATAACAATTCGACATGGCCTCCAGCCCAATCAAGGTCCCCACCACCCCTACCCGCGCCGGCAGGACCTCCCGCTGGGGGCAGCTGTATGGAGCCGCGTTTTCCCTGGCGGTTGTGGAGGCGGCCAGAACGCATCCCGCGCCAATAGTCGTAATCACACCCAGCGTTGGCGAAGCAGACCAACTGCGCAAGGAACTGGACTTCTTCGCTGGAAGTGCGTTGCCGGTCCTGCAGATGCCGGATTGGGAGACCCTGCCCTATGATGTCTTTTCGCCTCACCCTGACATAACCTCCGAGCGCATCACCACGCTTCACCAACTTCCCGACATGGGCTCGGGCGTGCTGGTAATTGCCGCAGCCACCCTGATACAACGCCTTCCTCCAAGGAGCTATATAGACGGTTCCAGCCTGGTGATCCAAACCGGAGACAGCCTGGAACTGAATAGTTTCCGACTCAGACTGGAATCGGCCGGCTACACTTGTGTCAGCCAGGTCATGGAGCACGGGGAGTTTGCGGTTCGGGGATCGTTGATCGACCTCTTCCCCATGGGCAGCGAGCTGCCCTTCCGTATCGACCTGTTCGACAACGAAATCGATACCATTCGCTCCTTCCAGCCATCGGACCAACGGACCGAGGAAAAACTGGATAGAGTGGAACTGCTCCCGGCCCGGGAATTCCCGCTGAATGAACCAGGAATAAGCGGATTCCGTCAACGCTTCCGGGCGCGCTTTGACGTGGATCACCGCCAGGCCATGCCTTACCGGGACGTATCCGCCGGCAATGCCGGGAATGGTATCGAGTACTACCTGGCCCTGTTTTTTGACGAGCTGGCAAGCCTTTTCGACTACCTGCCCGAGCAGACACTGCTGGTGGAAGCCAACCAGGCCAGGGATGTATTCCCCCAGGTATGGGAGGACATGCAACAGCGCTTTGAATCCCGTCGCCACGATCTTGAGCGGCCGCTTTTGAGCCCCGGCGAGATTGCGCTGGAACCCGGGGAACTGGAACAGAACTGGGCCCGCTTCCCGTCCCTGTCAGCCCAGTCCTTTGAGCTCACGCCTGATCAAACTCAAAGCGGAGTGAACTTTCCCAGCAAGCGCCCACCGCAGCTGGCGGTGGATCACCGTGCCGAGGATCCGGCAAAGGCCCTGTTTGATTTCCTGGCAGGCTTCGATGGACGGGTGCTGATCGCCGCGGAATCCACAGGTCGCAGGGAAGCCTTGCTTGACCTGTTAGCAGGTCGGGGAATGCGGGTTCCGGTGACCGAGTCGTGGGAGCACTTCCTGGCCACGAACGCGAATCTTGCAATTACGGTGGCTCCCCTGGAGAGCGGTCTGCTGCTCGACTCCCCCGCCCTGGCGATCATCGCCGAGGGACAGCTGTTCGGTGATCGGGCTAAACAGCAACAACGTCGCCGCAAGCGCAGTGAGCGGGACCCCGAGGCCATCATCCGGGATCTCACCGACTTGCGCGCAGGCGCACCGGTAGTTCACGAAACCTGCGGCATCGGCCGCTACCTGGGACTGGAAATCATTGAGGCAGGAGGTCGGCTGAACGAATTCCTGGCACTGGAATACGCCGGCAGCGACAAGCTGTACGTTCCGGTTCACGACCTGCACCTGATCTCCCGCTACACCGGAGCCGCAGTGGAAAACGCACCCCTGCACAGGCTCGGCAGCGAACAATGGTCCCGGGCAAAGAAACGGGCAGCCGAAAAAATTCGCGACGTGGCTGTAGAGCTGCTGGATCTATACGCGAGACGTGCTGCCAAACAAGGGACACAGTACAAGATCGACCAGCGCGAATACCTTAGTTTCCAGGCCGAGTTTCCGTTCGAAGAGACGGTGGACCAGGCCCTGGCTATTGAAGGGGTTCTGGAGGATATGGCGGGATCACAGCCCATGGATAGGGTTGTTTGTGGCGACGTGGGCTTCGGCAAGACCGAAGTGGCACTCAGGGCCGCCTTTATCGCTGTGCAAAATCAGCAGCAGGTCGCCGTGCTGGTTCCAACCACCTTGCTTGCGCAACAGCACTACCAGACATTTGTGGATAGATTCGCGGACTGGCCGGTGCGAGTCGAGGTGTTGTCACGATTTCGCAGCAACAAGGAAACCGAAAAAGTACTCGAAGGTCTGGAAGATGGCCGCGTGGACATCGTAATCGGGACCCACAAGCTGTTGCAGCCGTACGTCAAGTTCAAACACCTGGGCCTGGTAATTGTCGATGAGGAGCACCGGTTCGGGGTTCGACAGAAAGAAAGATTGAAATCCCTGCGCGCGGAGGTCGATTTGCTGACCCTGACCGCAACGCCGATACCCAGGACCCTGAACATGGCACTGGGCGGGCTGCGCGGCCTGTCATTGATCACCACCCCACCCGAGGAAAGACTGGCGGTGAAGACATTCGTCAGTGAATGGAATGACAGCCTGGTAAGGGAAGCCTGCCTGCGAGAGATAAAGCGCGGCGGACAAATCTACTTCTTGCACAACGAAGTGGACAGCATCGAGCGAATGGCCGCCAAGCTGGGCGAACTGGTACCCGAGGCCCGGATACGGGTGGGCCATGGCCAGATGCGCGAACGCGACCTTGAGCAGGTCATGCTGGATTTCTATCACCGGCGCTTCAACCTGCTGGTCTGCACGACCATCGTGGAGAGCGGTATTCACGTACCCACTGCCAATACCATCATCATTAACCGGGCTGACCGGCTAGGCCTGGCTCAGTTGCACCAGTTGCGTGGCCGGGTGGGTCGTTCGCATCACCGGGCCTACGCCTACATGGTTGCCCCACCCCGGGCCCTGATGACCGCGGACGCCATCAAGCGCCTCGAAGCCATCGAGTCACTGGAAGAACTGGGGGCGGGTTTCACCCTGGCGACCCATGACCTGGAAATTCGCGGCGCTGGTGAATTGCTGGGGGACGGTCAGAGTGGACAAATTCAGGAAATCGGATTCTCCCTGTACATGGATTTGCTCGAACGCGCGGTAAACGCCATCAAGGCAGGTAAGGACCCGGACCTGGAAAAGCCCCTGGACCACGGACCCGAGGTGGAACTGGGAATTCCCGCGCTGCTACCGGAGGATTTCATGCCCGATGTCCACATGCGCCTGATTCTGTACAAGCGAATTGCCAGTGCAGAAAGCGAGCAGGAACTGTGGGACCTGCAAGTGGAAATGATCGATCGATTTGGCCTGCTACCCGAAATCTCCAAGACCCTGTTCCGGATTGCCCAGGTCAAGCTCCGCGCGCAACCCCTGGGTATCCGGCGCATCGAAGCCAATGCGGGTGGCGGCAGGCTGATGTTTGCCGAGGGCACCAGCGTCGACCCTCTGTCATTGATCAAGCTGATCCAATCCCAGTCCAGGCGCTACAGCCTTGAGGGACCAAATGTCTTGAGGGTACGGGACAACTGGGAGGAGCCGGAAAAACGTCTGGAAGAGGTTATGAAGCTACTGGACAAGCTGGCTCCGGAGCAAATAGCCAAGAATGCCGAGGCATCCTGAACCATTTCCCGCTTTCCCGACAGGCTCACTCCACATACACTGTGCCATATGAACTCATTGACAAGCTCAGCCAAGATCTTTTTTGCGACACTGGCGATGTTGCCCCTGTTGGCTGGTAAAGCCAGCGCCCAGGAAGCCGCATCCGCCGAGCTAAACCCCGAAATCCCCTGGTTCAAGGTCGAAGTCATTGTGTTCAGAAATCTGCGTGAAATTCCCGATGACGAAGTCTTCACCCCCGCCCCGAAAGCAATCACTCTGGGTGCAGTTGGCGACGAGCAACCCGGCGTAATAGATGCCCGGGCTCTTGGACAAGCCGGCAACTCAGGCGGCGACCTGGAATCAGATGACACCATGCTGGAACAATCGGACGATGAGGCCGTGCCTGCCTTCGGAGACGCTCTGGATTCGCTGGAAATCGATCAGGACTCTGAGCAGCAGATGGACCAATCCGAGGATGACAGCATCGTACCCGGGTCCCACTTCCGGCTAATTGCCATCGAGAACTTGTTCCCCGACCCGGAACAGGTCGAAGTGGAGTCAGAATTGACCAGTGAAGACCCCAAGGCAGACCTGAGCCCTGAAGAGGCTGCAGATTATGCCTTGATGAATGAATTGGAGCTTTCCGAAGCAAGCAGGCGTATTGGCAATAGCGGTAACTATGCATTGCTTGCTCACATGGCCTGGATACAACCCGGCTATGCGCGGGAGGACGCCATCTCCTTTCCCCTGGCAGAACTTGCCGGACCAGCCAGCGGATTACATGGCGACCTGACCCTGCAGCTTAGCCGTTACCTGCACCTGCAGTTTGACCTGACGATAGACGAGCTGCCAGAAACGCCCGTGGAAGAATCCACGGCTGCGCTGGAAGCTCTTGTTTCCTTTCCCGGTTCCTGGGGTAGCGCCGAGACCCAGCCATTGGCGCCAGAATATCGCATCAGTGAAAAACGACGGATGCGCAGTGGAGAGCTCCACTACATCGACCACCCGAAATTCGGCGTCCTTACCCGCATCAGCAAGGTCAAACCGGCGCTGCTTCAGCCGGATATGCAATAGCCCGTCCAGGTCAACGAAACCCCCCCGGCTACAAG
>JAOTSW010000191.1 GCA_029864735.1 Chromatiales bacterium
TGCCCCTACTGCATGCCCGAGGACCAATTCCCCGAGGGCTATGAATTTCTCAAGCGAACCGAGTGGCTGAGCTTTGAGGAAATTGAGCGCCTGACCAGGGTCTTCCTGCGCCTTGGCGTAAGCAAAATTCGCATCACCGGCGGCGAACCCCTGCTTAGACCAAGACTGCCGGAATTGATCGCCCGGATAACCCGGCTCGAAGGCATTGATGACCTGGCGGTCACCACCAACGGGACTCTGCTCTCACGCATGGCCGGGGAACTGGCTGAGGCGGGTTTGCATCGGATCACCGTGAGCCTGGACAGTATCGACGAGGCAGTGTTCAGCAGCATGAGTGGGGGTCGCGGCGAGCTCCAGCAGGTGCTCCACGGAATCAAGGTGGCGGCCAGTCATGGACTGGGCGTGAAGATCAACGTGGTGGTGCAACGCGGTGTAAACGATCACACACTCATGAACCTGCTGGAATACTTCCGCGGCAGTGGACATATCGTGCGCTTTATCGAGTTCATGGACGTGGGCACCTTGAATAAGTGGGACCTGGCCAAAGTCGTGCCGGCCCGGGAACTGCGGGACATGATTCATGCGCGCTGGCCCTTGAAACCCCAGGGGCACAACTACCATGGCGAGGTAGCCAAGCGTTACACCTATGCCGACGGGGCAGGAGAAATCGGTTTTATCACCTCGGTGACAGAACCATTTTGCGGTAACTGCAATCGCGCCCGACTCTCCGCCGCCGGGGAAATGTTCACCTGCCTGTTCGCTAACAAGGGCACTGACCTGCGGGGTGCGCTCAGAGCGGGAGCCAGCGATGAACAAATGTACGAATTGATTCGACAAATCTGGCTGCTTCGTAGCGACCGATACAGTGCCTTACGCTCCACCGTGAAAAAAACCAGTTCCGAACAGGACCGGGTAGAGATGTACCACATCGGAGGCTGAATGCTTACTCATATTGATAAAGAAAATCGCCCCACCATGGTGGACGTGAGTGACAAGACCGTTACCCAGCGAACCGCCATTGCCGAGTCGGTGGTGGTACTTCCAGAGGCGGTTCGGGAACTTACCCGGGACGGAGATGTGCACAGTGCCAAGGGCCCGGTTTTCCAGACCGCAATCATTGCCGGAACCATGGCTGCCAAGCGCACCCATGACCTGATCCCTTTCTGTCACCCGCTGGGAATTGAGAGTTGCAAGATCAATATTGAGCTGAATGATAAGTTGGAAGCGGTCATTCGCTGCCGGGTAAAAGTACACCACAAGACCGGCGTGGAAATGGAAGCGTTGACCGGAGCCAGCGTGGCGGCCCTGACGGTATATGACATGTGCAAGGCGCTTTCCCACGACATCGAAATCAAACACACCCGATTAATCAAAAAGACCGGCGGCAAAAGCGACTACCTGGCTGGCGGCGGCGAGGAATAACGGCACGCAACATGGAATTCACTTCCGCAACCCTGGGCTACTGCTTCAATCCTTTTGAATTTTGCATCGAAGGTGAGCGCGGCGCCGATACCACCAAGGCGGCGGATACCATGGCGGAGCAACTGGCCGATGACTACCGGGTGGCCATCGTCCACCTGGGTGCAACCCGAAGCCAGATGCGGCAACAACAGGACAGTCCCTTTCTGACAGTTCACCTTCCCACGGATCATCATCCCCTGCGCAGACCCATGCGACTGCTTGACGCTGACGTGGTAATCGTCTCGGGGGTTACCGGCGGAAAGCTGCCCCGGGTTTTGCTCAGTCCTGACAGCGACAACACGATTTCCGGCGCAATTACCTGCCTGCACGACCTGGGCAAGGCAGCCAGTCTCAAGCGAGCGGCGCGAAGCGTTTCTCACTGGCTTGAGCAGCGGGCAACACAGGTTCCGGTATACGGCCTGCTGGTACAAGGCGAGTCCGACAAGATAACCGCCGTGTACAGGGCAGCGGGCTTACTGGGTAGCGTGTGCGAGAAGACCTTCATGTACTCGCCCACTGGTGGTCATCCGGATCTGCCCGGCATCAAGCAACGTTTTTCAGATCACGGGCTCACTGGCGCCATCCTTTCAGCCCAGATGGAGCATCCTGATGTCGCGTGGATGGTAATGACCACCCGCCAGGCCGGAATCCTGCCGGAGCGGATGCAATACATGCGGGAACATCGAAATCCGTTTCGCTATGTCACCGCGTTCAATTGCGAGAGACGCCCCGGTGAGGAATCCATGTGCGGCATCTGGGAACCCAAGAGCAAGCGGCGTTTGCTCGAGGGGCTGGGATGCGGGGTGAGCAGCACCGAGGAACTACTCGCCGGCACACCTCACAGCGCCCTGAACCTGCCCGATGCATGACAGGCGAGACAAAAACAATACAGGACGGACATTGCTGATATGAAAACCCTACATATAGAGTATTACGCCTTGCTTCGGGAACAAGCCGGGGTCAAGCAGCAAACCGTACAAAGCGAAACCCGGACGCCTGCCGAGCTTTACAGCCAGCTCGCCGCGACACATGGATTCAGCCTGGGTACCGAACAACTCCGGGCCGTGGTGAATGAAGAGTTCGTAAATTGGGATCGGCAACTTAATGATGGAGATCGGGTGGTGTTTATTCCACCGGTGGCAGGCGGATGAATAGATTCGAACTCAGCCAGACGCCCCTTCGGGCAGACGAGCTCAAGGACCGCCTGCGAGACCCGGCAGCCGGAGGATTTGTATCCTTCGAGGGCTGGGTAAGAAACGAAAACGAGGGCCGCATCGTGCACCGGCTGGAATACGAAGCCTACCCCGCCATGGCGGAAAAAGAAGGCCAGCGCATCGTCGCCGAGGCCATAGAACGCTTTGGCCTTACCGCGGCACTGTGCGTCCACCGGGTGGGCAGCCTGGAAATTGGCGACATGGCTGTCTGGGTAGGCACAAGCTCCCCTCACCGGGGAGAGGCTTTCGAGGCCTGTCGCTTCATCATCGACCAAATCAAGGTAAGCGTTCCAATCTGGAAAAAGGAACATTACGCGGATGGTGATTCCGGCTGGGTAAACTGCGAGCGCTGCGCGGAGCACGGCCATGATCACTCGGCGCACCATGCCCACGGCCCGGAGACTCCGGCGAAGCAATGATCACCCTGGCCCTGGCGTTCGCGCTGACAGCACTGGTATACGCCAGCGTCGGCTTCGGAGGCGGCTCAACCTACAACGCACTGCTGGCGCTGTCCGGAGTGGATTACCACCTGCTGCCGGCCATCGCCCTGACTTGCAACATGATCGTGGTAGCCGGCGGCACGCTGCATTTCCTGCGTGCCGGCATGGTGCGCTGGCCCCTGATCCTGCCGTTTGCGGCCTCCTCTGTACCCATGGCCTGGCTGGGCGGGCAATTACACGTCTCGCAAACTTTCTTTATCGGACTGCTGGGCTTCGCCTTGCTTCTCACCGGCCTACGTATGGCCCTCAGGGGTGCGCCCGAGTCATACCAGCCAGTACCCCCCAGGGCACTGCATTTGTGGCTGCTGGGCCTGCCTATGGGCGCAATACTGGGCTTGTTGGCCGGAATTGTCGGCATCGGCGGTGGCGTATTCCTGGCTCCCCTGCTCCATGGTCTGCGCTGGGCCTCATCGCAAACCATTTCCGCCAGTTGCAGCGTCTTTATCCTGGTGAATTCAGCGGCCGGGTTGGCCGGGCAACTCACCAAGTTCAAGTCCCTGCCGGAAAGCCATGATTTCCAGCCATACCTCTGGTTATTCGTCGCGGTATTCCTGGGCGGCCAGATAGGCAGCCACCTCGGGGTGAAAGTGCTTGGGGCCAAAGTCCTGCGCCGACTGACCGGCGCCCTGGTGTTTTACGTTTCACTGCGATTGTTGTATCGCTGGTTTACCCTGTTGTGAACTCTTTGAACCCCCCTCAAGCCCGGAACCTGTTCCATGAATGAACCATTACTCAGTGTGGCGGATGCCCAGTCGATCATCTTCTCCAGGCTAGTGAGTTTTCCAACTCGCCCTGTTGACCTGGACCAGTCCCCGGGGTTCATCCTGGCGGAAAAGGTGCTGGCCGAAAGAGATCAGCCACCGTTTGATCGGGTCACCATGGATGGAATCGCCATAGCCCAGGCCGACTTCGATAACGGAACCCGAGGTTTTCGCATCGAGGCTACCCAGGCCGCGGGCTCTCCGGCCTTGTCCCTGGGGGCAACAGGAGGCTGTATCGAGGCCATGACCGGGGCGGTGCTTCCCTCAGGTTGCGACACGGTTATCGCCGTCGAGCGCATCAAGGTTGAGCAAGGCGTCGCGACACTGGAGCCGGGCTATGCACCCGTCCAGGGACAGTTCGTGCATCCCCGGGGCAGTGATTATCGGCAAGGCGATGTGCTGCTGGAGCCGGGAACCCGCATTGGAGTGCCGGAAATCGCGATACTCGCTGCAACCGGCAAGTCCCAGGTCACCGTCGCTGCCAGCCCCCGTATCGCCATCATTTCCACCGGTGACGAATTAGTCGAGGTCGACCAGCCCATACTTCCCCACCAGATTCGCCAGTCCAATTCCCACGCCATCCTGGCCGCCATGGCCGCCGCGGGACATGATGAGTGCCAATGCATGCACCTGGCAGACGACCGGGCCACGCTGCGCCAGAAACTCGGCAAGGCGCTGGAAGATAACCAGGTACTGATACTCAGTGGC
>JAOTSW010000192.1 GCA_029864735.1 Chromatiales bacterium
ATCGGCTTGCTGGGCCTGGGTGCGGGGGCGGCGTTGAATCAAATGGTGGAACTGGAGAGCCTGCGAGGCCAACTCGCCAGCTGGGCGATGCTGTCATTTGGCCTTGTCTACACCGCCTGGGGTGTGCGTCAGGCCTGGCGGAACCGACGTCACTACCATTTACATGTGCATGCCAACGGCTCTGCCCACCGACACGAACACTCCCATATCCGGGAACATGCTCACCCCCACCTGGCTCCCGGCCGGAGCCTCGGACCCTGGGCCATCTTTATCGTGTTTGTCCTGGGGCCCTGCGAAGCGCTGATTCCGGTACTGATGTATCCGGCCGCCTCGAATAATTTCCCTGGCCTTGCCTGGGTGATCGCGGTATTCGCCGTGGCGACTATCAGCACCATGCTGGTGGTTGTCAGTCTTGGACTCAAAGGACTGGCTGGGCTCGACTCATCTCATTGGGAGCGCTATTCCCACGCCCTGTCAGGCGCCGCCATCAGCGCCTGCGGCGTATTCATGCTGCTGGGCTTCTAGGGAGCCTCTGATCTATTCATGAACTTGTATCTTGGGTCCAAAAAACCCAGCTTCTATGTTGCCAATCTTCGCAATAGCGAGCTATTACGTTCGCTTGACGCCTTGAATCTAACTTTTTTGGCTCCCAATCTGCTAAGCCCGGAATAAATCAGAGGCTCCCTAGCAAATCCTGGGCAACGGATCGTCTTCCAGCTCTTCCAGGATTCGGCAACCTCCGATACGGGTCTCCATCTGCACTCGACTCGCACCGCTGATCAAACTGCCGATATCCGCGGCCTGCTCACCGCCGGGCAAGGCCCGCCAACGCGCCAGGGCTTCATCGGCATCGCGTTCATCCAGCACCGCCACCACCCTGCCTTCGCAGGCCAGGTAATAGGGGTCGTAACCCAGCATCTGGCAAACCGAGGTCACCTGCTCCTGCACCGGCACGTCAGCCTCGCTAAGCCGCACTCCCAGTCCCGTGACATGGCACAACTCGTGACATACCGTCACCAATCCTCCCCGGGTGGGATCACGCATGAACCGCAGGCCGGGCAGATCCAGGATGGCCTCGGTAAACGGAAGCACACTGGCGGCATCGGATAACAGGGAGCCGCTGAGCCCGAATTGTTCTCTCGCCAGCATCACTGCTATCCCGTGATCACCTACCGGACCGCTGACCAAAAGGCGATCCCCTTCCCGCAAGCTATCCAGTGACAAGCTGGCCCGTGGGTCCAGCAGGCCCACCCCGGTGGTTGCCAGGTACAGGCCACCGCCATGTCCCCGGGGAACAACCTTGGTATCGCCGGCCACCACCGAGACATCAATCTCCCGGGCGGTGGCGGCAAGGGTGCCTATCAGCCGATCCAGCACCTCCAGGTCGAAGCCTTCCTCGATAAACGCATTCAGGGTCAGGAATCGTGGCCTCGCCCCGGCCACTGCAAGGTCATTGCAGGTGCCGTGAACCGCCAGGCTGCCAATATTTCCCCCGGGGAATTCCAGGGGTTGCACCGTAAAACCATCCGTGGTCATCACTATCCCGCTGTCAGCCCAGGGCAGGGTCACCGCGTCCAACCGGGTGTCCAGGGACTCGTTGGCCAGGTGCTTCGCAAAAACTTCCTGGATCAACTCACGCATGAACCGCCCACCATTACCGTGGGCCAGGCTGATATGTCGGTCTTCCATCCGGTTTCCCCCGTCTAACCATTTTCCGGCTTGTCGCCGGCGCTAATACCCGCGTCGTGCTCCAGGGCATCATATTCGAAGCGAATCTGTTTTCGCATCTCATCCCGGAACACGTTCACGTTGTTGAAGAATTCTCTCATCATAATTATCCAGTAGTACTCGCCCCGGGGGGTGACTGACAAGGTTGGGCCGAACAATCGCAGTGCCCCCAGCAATCGCATGCCCAGCAGTTCCAATGCCATATCCAGGTAAAACCGCCGCCCGTGGCGTTTCATGATCCAGGCCTTGTCCAGGCTGAGTCCGAACAATTTCATTACGAAGTCATAGCGCATTTGCTCGCGTCGACTCAGTTGCTTGCTGCGGGTGATCGCGCTGGATCCGGCGGCGATACGATGGCAGTAACCGTTGATCGAAAAGCTGGTGGCGTGGATCGTGCTATTCATAAAACTGAACGCGCCCGAGCCTGCGCCGATGTACTCACCCCTCTCGACAATATATTCATCCACCGCTTCACCCTGGGTGGAAAAACACCATGCCGTGGAACGCTGATACTCCGGGGACAGGGCGCTGACGATTTGTTCAAAAAATCGTCGGCTGTCCGACTTGCGCAACGGCCCCATGCTCTCGGCCACCCTGCGCCGGGCCGAATCGGCCACCATTAACGGGTAGTAGGAAATTTGCTCCGGCTTAACCGCCAACAAGGTTTCAAGATCCCTGGCCAGAGAGGTTTCGGTCTGGCCAGGAAGATTGAAAATCATATCCACATTTACGGTCGGGAAAATTCCGCGAGCCCCTTCCAGGGCACTGACGATACTCTGGCCGCTACCGTATTTGTCGTAGCGCTCCATAGACTTGAGCAGCCCGTCATCGAAACTTTGCACACCCACCGACAATCGCCTGACCCCGCGATCCCGCAACGCATGCAGCAAATCGGGACGCATATCACTGGGGTTGGTTTCCACCGATATTCCACGGATGGGGAACAACTCATTACACATATCTATGGTGCGCAGTAACTGGCCTTCATTCACTGTCGGTGTTCCGCCACCCACATACAGGTCGTCGAACACAAACCCCTGCTCGCCGTAGCGACGTATCTCTTGTCTCAATGCCTCAAAATAGCGGTCCGCCAGGGCCGGCTGATATTCCACCCGGTGAAACGAACAAAACGGGCACAGGACCAGGCAAAACGGAATGTGCAGATACAATTGATAGCTGACCCCTGGTGCCGGGGCCGGCAGTTCATCCTCTTCATGAATCGGGCCAAAGGACATGGATCGGGCGTATTCATGCCTGAGAAGCGAGGTGAAAATATTTTCAATTACCCGCATGGCGTCGATCCTTCGAGCCGCACGCCGGGGGCTGCCCGGCTATGGCGACACCGTGTTCCGGCTCAAGACAAGTCGGCCAGGCCTCCTCCCAGCGCCTCCATGACCTGTCCGGCACTGATACCGGCATCGTTGCAGGGTATGTGGCGAGCCTGCAATACATGAAAGCCGCAGCCTTCCAACAAGACCCGGCTTCGACAGGCCAGGCGGGCATTCTGAAATACGCCTCCGCACAAACCCACTGTGGTGACGCCATGCTTATCCCGCATCGCCACGGCCTTTGCCCGCACACAGCGTGCGAGGCTTTCGTGAAACACTGCCCCGGCCCGGGCCGGACCAAGGGATCCGTTGGCCAGGAATCCAATCAACTTCTCCCAGTCTGCCCTGAGCACACCATCGGAATCCGGGGCCAGGGGAAGCTCGATGTAGTCTTCGGTTGAGCCGGACACCGCCTCAAGTTCCATGGGACCCTGGCCTTCGAAACTGGTGTCATGGCGACCAAGCAAGGCGGCCGCGCCATCAAACAGCCGTCCCACCGCACTGGTATAGGGCGAATTCAGGCCTCTCTCCCAGGCCTGGCGCACCAGGCCCGTATCGGGACAGTCATGCCAGCGTATGCCAACCTCCCAACACAAGCCGGCGGCGCTGCGCCAGGGGGCATGGGCGGCCAGGTCGCCACCGGGAATCCTGAATGGCTTGAAGCTGGCGACCCGTTTCCAGGAGCCGGGTCGGCCAAGCAGGGTCTCGCCTCCCCACAGGGTGCCGTCCTCACCCAAGCCCACGCCGTCCCAGGCAAACACCAGGCAGGACTCCTCCCAGGCGCTATCCAGCATCAATGCAGAAGCATGGGCGTGGTGATGAAAACTGCTGCTCATCGGCAAGCCCTGCTGGCGCGCCCAAGCCCGGGTGGTGTAAGCCGGGTGTGCATCCACCAGCAGGCGTTTCGCGCGCACGCCATAAAGGCTCTGCAAGTCTCCCGCTACCTGCTCGAATACTTCCAGGCTCCGGGCACTGGACATCTCGCCAATGTGGGGAGACACCACCAGGCGATCATCCCATGCGAGCGCCAGGGTGTTTTTCATTTGCCCGCCCAGGGCCAGCACCGGTTCAGGCAGCCTGCCGGGCAATGCCATTTCCAGGGGCGCCGAACCCCGGCCCAGGCGAAGGGGTCGTAACACGCCATCAATGGGGCGCAATACCGGATCATCGGCGGGCCGGACGATGGGCCGGTCGTGGTGAAGGAAAAGATCCGCCACCGCCGCCAACCGGGTTTCGGCAGCGCGCGGGGACGTCAACACCGGTTCACCGCTCAAGTTTCCGGATGTGGCGACCAGGGGACCGTCAAAATCTGCCAGCAACAGGTGGTGCAAAGGACTGTATGGAAGGAAAACGCCCAGTTCCGCCAGCCCAGGGGCCACGCCACGGGCCAGGTCAGATTCGGCCTGTCGGGGAACCAGCACTATAGGTCGGGCCGGACCCGAAATTGCTTTTGCCGTGTGATCGTCCAGGCACACCTGCCCACGCAGGGCGCCCAGACCGTCTTCACCGGATTGAGGGAACATGACCGCAAGGGGTTTATCGGGGCGAACCTTTCGCTCCCGCAGGCGTTGCACCGATT
>JAOTSW010000193.1 GCA_029864735.1 Chromatiales bacterium
GACCGTGCCGGATAAACCCCATGCCGTGGGGCTGTTCCTGGTGGAGCGGGGCATGGAAGGGTTCAGCCGTGGCACGAATATGGCCAAGATTGGCCTCAAGGCCCAGGACACCAGCGAATTGTTCTTCGAGAACGTGAAGATTCCCAAGCAGAACGTGCTGGGGGATCCCACCAAGGGGTTTTATTCCCTGATGCAATTCCTGGCCGAGGAGCGTCTGATCAACGCCTGTGGCAACGTGGCTCACGCCCAGGCTGCCTTCGACTTGACCCTGGAATTTGTTAATGAGCGGGTCGCGTTTGGTCAGACTATCGGCAGCTTTCAGAACACCCGTTTCAAGATGGCGGATATGCGGGCCCGGATTGACTGTATCCAGACATACGTGGACCAGTGTGTCCTGCAGCACAACCGGGGTAAACTGACTGCCGAGGAGGCCGCCAAGGCCAAGTTGCTGAGCAGTGAACTGGAAGGCGATGTTATCGACGAATGCGTCCAGTTACACGGCGGGGCAGGATACATGGCAGAATATCGCATTGCCCGCATGTACACTGATGCGCGAATTTCCCGCATTTACGCCGGAACCTCGGAAATCATGCGAGAGATTATCGCCCGATCCATCGGTCTGGACGGGCGCAAGCCGAAGAACTGATTGCCGGCCCCGGGGTCGACAAGCCTCGGTGCAGATCGGGCAATAAACTTTCTGCCGACGTGATTGCGTCGGCACCGCTTTTTAAGGGACCCAAGCGTGCCAAAGATTACTTTGATACAGCATTCCGGTGAGTCATACACGGTAGAGGCTGCTGATGGCGCCACCGTGATGGAGGTGGCCATCGATAACGATATTGACGGAATTATCGGTGAATGTGGCGGCTGTTGCAGCTGCGCGACCTGCCACTGCTATATCGACCCCGCTTTTCTGGACAAGATCCCTCCCCGGGGTGACCTGGAAACCGAGATGCTGGAGTTTGCCTCCAGCGAGGCGAAGGTCAACAGCCGCCTTGCCTGTCAGGTAGAGATCACCGATGAGCTGGAGGGCATGGTGGTAATCCTGCCCGAAACCCAGCTCTAGGCACTCACTCGAGAGGCTGTCCATGCAAAAGATTGTGGTTGTAGGCGCCGGTCACGCATCGGGCCAATTACTGGATTCTTTGCGCCGTGGCGGGAGCGACGCGCATATCACCCTGGTGGGTGAGGAAAGCTGGTTGCCATATCAACGGCCCCCCTTGTCCAAGAAATTTCTCAGCGGTGAGCTCACCGTCGAGCGCCTGGCCTTCCGGCCGAAGAGCTTCTACGAAAAGCATGACATCCACACCCGGCTTTCCTGCCGTGCGGTGTCCATAGACCGGGCTGCCCAGACTGTGAGCCTTGCCAACGGAGAGGCCCTGGATTACGAACTCCTGGCCCTGACCACGGGGGGCCGGGTACGTAAATTAACGGTCCCTGGCGCCGGGCTGACGGGAGTGCATTACCTGCGGGGCATCGACGATGCCCTCGGGTTGCAGGCGGACTGGCAGGGAAGGGACAAGGTCTGCGTCATCGGTGGCGGCTTTGTCGGGCTTGAAGTTGCCGCCTCGGCCCGCCGCCTGGGCAAGAACGTTACCGTGATTGAGATGGCGGACCGGCTGATGGGCCGGGCCGTTTCACCGGCTATGTCCGGGTATTTCCTTGGGCTGCATACCCGCAATGGGGCCCATGTTATGTGTTCGACCGGCGTCACTGAGCTGGTCGGTACGCATGGCAGGGTCAGCGGCATTCATCTCTCAGATGGACGTGAAATTCCTGCTGATGTGGTCGTTGTGGGCATCGGCGTGCTGCCTAATCAGGAACTGGCCCGGGAGGCCGGGCTTGCTTGTGACAATGGCATCATGGTGGACGAATTTGCCCGCACCCGCGATCCGAAAATTGTCTCTGCCGGGGATTGCACCAATCATCCCAATTCCCTGCTGGGAAGGCGTCTTCGCCTGGAGTCCGTTCACAACGCGCTGGAACAGGCCAAGTCGGCCGCAGCCAGCCTGATGGGTGAACAGCTGGTCTACGCCCAGGTGCCCTGGTTCTGGTCAGATCAATACAACAGCAAGCTCCAGATGGTGGGCTTGTCCCAGGGCTCCGACTTTTCCGTGCAGCGTGGCAATCCGGAAGAGGACAAGTTCTCCTTGTTTTACTACCGGGGCAATGCACTGATCGCCATCGATTCGGTCAACTGCCCGGGTGATCACATGGCCGGAAAAAAACTCATTGCTGCCGGTATCAGCCCCAGCCCCGGGCAGGCGGCAGACCCGGGGTTCCCGCTTAAGAGTTTGCTCTAGGCACCGGGACTATTCTGTCGTCGGACTTTTTCTCAACAGCTTGTTAGACAGGCCCTCCAGGATGTCTATAGGCAGTGGGAACACGATGATGGAACTGTTCTCGCTGGCTATCTCGGTCAGAGTCTGCAGGTACCTCAGCTGCAATGCCTTGTTGTCGCCACCCAGGGTTTTCGCTGCATCGACAAGTTGATTCGCCGCCTGCTTTTCGCCCTCGGCATGAATGACCTTGGCGCGCCGGGTTCGTTCTGCCTCTGCCTGCTTGGCAATCGCCCTGATCATGCTCTCATCCAGGTCGATGTGCTTGATCTCCACGTTGGACACCTTGATGCCCCAGGCGTCGGAACGTTCATCAAGAATTCGCTGGATATCATGATTGAGTTGGTCCCGTTGGGAGAGCATCTCGTCCAGTTCATGTTGTCCCAGCACCGAACGCAACGTGGTCTGCGATAGCTGACTGGTGGCTTCGAAGAAATTTTCCACCTGGATAATGCATTTCTCCGGATCCACTACGCGAAAATATACTACTGCATTGACCTTAACCGATACGTTGTCACGGGAAATCACATCCTGGGTGGGCACATCCATCACCACCACTCGCAAATCCACCTTGGTCATGGTCTGGATGACAGGAATGACCAGGATCAATCCCGGACCCTTGACCTTGTAGAAGCGGCCAAGTTGAAAGATCACACCACGTTCGTACTCCTTGAGAATACGAATGGCGCTGAGCACTATCGCCAGGATGGCGAACAGAATAACAAGGCCGACATTAATCATGATTGCTCTCCATTGCGTTCCGGTTCAACCAGCAGGGTGAGTCCCTCGACACCAACTACCCGAAGGCGGTCGCCCTGGCGAACCGGTTTGTGAGTCTTTGCATTCCAGGTTTCGCTGTGAACATCCACCAGGCCCTCAGCCTGGAAATCCTCGGCTGCCTCGGCAATCTCGCCGAGCATTTGTTCAATTCCGCTGACCACCGGCGCCCGTCGCGCTTTTATCGCGACGGCCATGATGGCGAACAACAGGCCGGCCCCCACGGTGGCAAGGGCGCCAATGAGGCTGCGGGATACCTGGTAGCCCGGTACATCGGTATCAATCAGGATCACGCTGCCAATAACAAAGGCTGCCACGCCGCCTATTCCCAGGGCCCCGAAGCTGGGGGCGAAAATCTCGGCAATCATCAGCAATATTCCAAGCCCGATCAGTGCCAGACCTGCGTAATTCACGGGCAGGACCTGGAGTGCAAAGGCCGCGAGTAACAGACAGATCGCGCCTACCACGCCAGGTACAATTGCACCCGGGTTATAGCCCTCGAAAATCAGACCGTAGATGCCCATTAGCAGGAGCAGGTAGGCTACCGTCGGGTTGGTGATCACGCTTAGCAGGCGGGTCCGCCAGTCAGCCTCTATGCGTTGCAGCGCCATGCCCTGGGTCGCGAGCGTCCTTGCTCCCCCCTCGGTAGTGATTTCGCGGCCATCCAGCTGGGCCAGCAGGTCGGGAATGTTTACCGCGACCAGGTCAATGACGCCTTGTTCCAGTGCCGCCTCTGCGGACAGACTTACGGCTTCACGCACTGCGCGCTCGGCCCACTCGGCATTTCGATTCCGTAATTCGGCCAGGCTCTGGATGTATGCCACGGCATCGTTGATTACCTTGCGTTCCATGGCTGGGCCCCCGGGGAAGGGAGAGGCTTCACCTTCGCTCTTATCCCCGTCTTCGCTGTCAGCCGGTTTTGATTTCGGAGCCGGAGCAGTAGGCATCAGGGATACCGGCGTGGCTGAGCCAAGATTGGTCGCCGGCGCCATGGCGGCTATGTGACTGGCGTACAAAATGTAAGTGCCGGCGCTAGCCGCGTGGGATCCGGATGGAAAGACAAAGGTGGCTACCGGAGCGGGGGAGGCGAGTATCGCCTTGATGATGTCACGCATGGAGGCATCAAGCCCCCCTGGGGTATCCAGGGTCAGGATGATGAGCTGTGCGCCATCAGCGTTGGCAGCGTCAATGCCGCGCTGAATGTAGTCACTGGTGGCGGGTCCTATGGCGTCAGAAACCTCAAGGACCACCGCGTATCCGGCCTCACCTGAATGGGTTGTCGCAGGTAACAGGCAGGCCCAGATTACCGACAGGACGCTTAATACCGTAACGAATTGCCTCGTCATACCCAGTCCTCCTCCATGAGGCCGCCCAGGCACAGCAGGTGCCTAACCAGAGTGCTGGCGGCAGACGACGGGTGCTAGGGTATAATGCCCGCTTCTTCCCCCTAACGGCAATACGCGAAAACCCTATGAATGAACTGCATATTTTCACCACCGGCGGCACCATCGATAAGG
>JAOTSW010000194.1 GCA_029864735.1 Chromatiales bacterium
AGCAGTTGCCCTATCCAATTTGCCTGCATGGCACGTGACACAGTTGGCCATCGACTGCGGATACGGGAATTCCATGGCGTGCGACATGTGCACGTCATTCATCACGTTGGCCGTGTAGGGATAAGCCGCTTTTACCTCTGCCTTGTCCAAGGCGCCGGTGGCCCAGGCATACGGGTCGTCAACCATCCACTGCCACTCGCCATGACCGCCTTCGCGATCATCGTAATGGCAAGCCTTGCAGGCGGCAAAGTCAGCCACTCCCGTGTCCGCCAAAGCGGCTGCACGGTAACCGTGCTTCAGATAGGGAGAACCATGGCAGGTCTCGCAACCCTCAACGTTGGCAGGAGAGTCATAATCGATCGCACCAAACAACAAGGTATCGTTGCTGACGTTTTCGTACAGGCGCATTCCCTCGGTATCCAGCAAGCCATCGGCCACATAGCCATAGGCCATTCCGACCTCCGGAAGAGGATCAACTGTAGGCACGCTTGTAGTGCTTGTAGTCAGCTCGAAATCACCACCACCGATACTGCAATCGTTGACACAACTGAAGCTCGTCGAGTTGGTGAAATACACACCGTCAGTCGCTGTTGAATCGTACTGAACCGTGTAGAAACGAGCCTGAGCCAGATCACCCAGGGCTCCGGTATACGGAACGCCGTCCATATCGATATGTACGGTCATGGTGCCTGCATACCCGCCTGCGATAGGTGCGCTGGTCACAGAAAGAATTTCCAGATCAAACACGCTGTTCGCTACAGCGCCGGCATACTTGTTGTATTCGGCCTGGTGCATGTCTCCAACAACACCGTGGCATACATTACAAGATTCCAAATCGGCATACAGCGCCGGATCGGCTGTTGCATCGACGCCGTCAGTACCGTCAGTACCGTTAGTACCGTCAATACCGTCAATACCGTCAGCGCCGTCAGCGCCGGGTGCGCCGTCGTCGCCGTCGCTCATACAACCGCTCAACGTTAAAACACTGGCCAGCGCAGCCGCTGCCAGCAACCTAGTCCACTTTCCTTTCATGATTATCCCCCGGGGGGCGTGCTAAGCGTTTCCCCAGATTAATGTGATTAAATCCGTTTCTTAGAAGCTCCGTTTCTTGTGATCGTCCATGTAGAATTGGTCGAAAAAAAACCTCTAAGATCACCCGGTTATTAGGACAGAAAAGCTTGCCAAAAAAAATAGGTATTAGAACGTAATAAATAGTGTTTCCCCATGTTTTTAACCTGGTTTTTTTGACTTTATTTCGCGAGTTTCCGGTAATCGAACCAAAGCGTCACAACAGGGGGGCCACACGAGCAATTGAGCTGATCAAATCTGAGCAAGTCTAATTCCAAAACACGCCAGGAAGACTCTCTCTATAACCGGGAGCCTGGGACTGATTGGATCGCCCAGTTCCACCTCGCCCGCTGCGCGACCCGGCGTGCAAAACAGGCCATGAAATCAAACCCGGGCATGAAATTTCAGTAGCTTGGCCACACACAAACCCACGTCGCCCTCAGAAACTTGCAGCAATCGAAATTTGGGTTCTAAATGGATCTGGAAGGTCGCCAAAAGGATTTGCGGCTTTTGAAAAATTGAAATTATCAGAAACTAAGGACAGGTAACCATGACCGTCAATTACCCGGTAATTGGTCAGTGGTACAGCATGCCGGACGGCGCCCTTTTCGAAGTCGTGGCACTGGACCCAGTAGACGGTGCCATCGAGATACAACATTTCGACGGCACCCTGGAAGAACTGGATCCGGACGACTGGACGGAAATGTGGATCAAAAAGGCGTCAGCGCCGGAAGACTGGTCCGGATCAGTAGACGTGGGCAAAGAAGATTTCAGTCATGATGATGACGGACCTCTTTCTACCGATTGGTCGGACCCGCTGGAGTTCATTGACCGAACTGAATAGCGAGACACAACTTCCTGGCACCCACGTGGCGCTCCAAAAGCGCGCCAGTAGCTAGGCTGCGTCGACGTAAATCATCCCTTCGATTACTGTCACGGGCAATGCCGTCAGCGACTGGCCGCGGCAGGGACCCCGCAAACATTCTCCGGTAGCAAGCTCGAACTCCGCCCCGTGGCCGGTACACAGGATTACCCGGTTAGCCTGGTCGAGAAATTTTTCCGGGTGCCAATTCAAAGGCCGACGGCCGTGAGGACAAAGATTCAGGTAGGCCACGAGATCACTTCCACGCCGCACGACAAAACCTCGGTGAGGGACCACTGAGTCTCCCCAGCTGAATTCCCGGCACCCTGGATCTGGTAAATCCGCGAGATTCCCCACACAAATGGTTACACTACTCATCGTTGCTCAAGCACGCACTGAAAACCGGTAGCCCCCGAAAGTCAGGAGAACGCCATGGCATTTGCCACAGCACAAGAAGCCGAACAGGCATTCTACCGCGCCTTCGCTGCCGCCGATTTCAACGCCATGAAAGCCGTTTGGGCGCCACAGGACATTACCTGCATTCACCCCGGAGGCGCCCTGCTTCAAGAGCCCGAGACCATTTTTCAGAGCTGGCAACACATCCTGAGCACCCAGGGAGCCGCAGAGCTCAGGGTTGAAGTGCTATACCGCCAGGCACGGAAGGACCATGTTATTCACGTGGTCCGCGAGCATTTCCGGAATCTTTCAAACAGGCCTGCAATTCCGGTTCTGTCCACCAACGTCTATCTTCTGCAATCTGACGGCTGGCGAATGTGCGTGCACCACGCCTCGACCGAAGCTTCTTCAAACACACCGGCCAAGAGAGTATCGATTCACTAATGCAGGACGACACCCCAGCAACATCCGGGCAACGGCCCTGGCAGGAAATCCTGCTGAACCGTCGGATGGTCACATGCATTTTCCAGGGCCTTGCCTCGGGCATGCCCCTTTATGTGCTCATCCAGCTGGTACCGGCATGGCTGCGCAGCGAAGGCATCGACCTGGCGACCATCGGTCTGTTCAACCTTGTCATGCTGCCTTACACGTGGAAGTTTCTCTGGGCGCCCTTGCTGGATCGCTACCAGCTGCCGTTCCTGGGGCGCCGTCGGGGCTGGACGCTGCTGAGCCAGGTCCTGTTGCTGGGCAGCATCGGGATGCTGGGGACCGTGAATCCGGGCACCAATCTTCAGGCCGCCATGTACCTGGTGTTCGCCGTGGCCCTGTTCAGCGCCACCCAGGACATCGTGCTGGATGCCTACCGCAGGGAACTGCTGGCGGATGACGAACTGGGTACCGGCAACTCGCTGTTCATCAACGCCTACCGGCTTTCCTCCCTGGTTCCAGGATCACTGGCGCTAATACTGTCAGACTTCATGCCCTGGTCGGCCGTGTACTGGATCGTCGCCGGCTTCATGGTGGTAGGCATCGCCACCACTGCCATGGTTGCAGAGACCGGCTCCAGGGCCCTGGCGCCGACCAGCCTCAGGGACGCCGTCATCGAGCCTTTCCATGAGTTCTTTCAACGCGATGGCGTCCGCAGCGCACTGGCGGTGCTGGGCTTCATGCTGCTGTATAAACTCGGCGACAACATGGCCACGGCCTTGTCCACCCCGTTTTACCTGGACCTGGGATTCAGCCGCACCGAGATCGGAACGGTGGCAAAATTCGCCGGACTGGGGGGATCCATCGCGGGGGCGGCACTGGGTGGACTGGCCATGCTCCGGCTGTCCATCAACCGGGCCTTGTGGATCTTCGGCATGATTCAGGTGGTGTCGATCCTGGGGTTTGCCGCCCTGGCCCGGGTGGGCCAGAACATCTACCTGTTATTTGGCGTGGTGGGTTTTGAGTACATCGGCGTGGGCCTGGGCACCGTGGCCCTGACCGCTTACATGGCCAAGCAGACCAATATCCGATTTACCGCCACCCAGTTTGCCTTGCTGACCAGCCTCACGGCAGTCCCACGGACTCTGGCCAATGCCAGCACCGGCTTTATCGTGGAAGCCGTGGGTTATTTCCAGTTCTTCTTGATTTGCACCGTGGTAGCCGTGCCGGGTTTGCTACTCCTGTTCTGGGTCGCACCCTGGAACGGCAAACAAAAAGTGGATGAAGCACCTCAGCCCAGTTCACCCTCGTAATCCATAATCAGCGGGGCGTGGTCAGAAAACCACTCGTCCTTGAAGACGCTGGCGGAGACTACCCTGTCCGCCAGGCCGGGCGTAACAATCTGGTAATCGATGCGCCACCCCACGTTCTTGGCCCGGGCCTGGCCACGGTTGGACCACCAGGTGTATTGATCCGCTTCCTGGTTCACCTGCCGAAATGCATCCACATAGCCCACCTCATCAAACAGGGTATCCAACCAGGCGCGCTCCTCGGGCAGGAAACCGCTGTTCTTCCGATTGCCCTTCCAGTTCTTCAGGTCAATTTCCTTGTGGGCGATGTTCCAGTCTCCACATATGATGTACTCCCGCCGCTTGCGACGAAGCGTCTGCAGATGGGGCAAGAATTGATCGAGGAACCGGTACTTGGCCTCCTGGCGCAATTCACTGGAGGATCCCGAGGGCAGGTACAGGGACACCACGCTCAAGCCCGGAAACTGGGCTTCCAGGTAGCGAGCCTCGCGGTCAAACTCATCCCAACCCAGG
>JAOTSW010000195.1 GCA_029864735.1 Chromatiales bacterium
TGGTGGACGCAGGGGCCAAGGGATTTGTGGATTTGCTTGAGGGCATCACAGACTTTGTGCTCAATGGCTCACCCCGGGATTCCCTGGACCAGCCCCTGCCCCAGGTTCCGACAGAAGAGCTTGAATTTGCCGGCATGGGAACGGTGGACCTGACCCATCGCTATTGCACAGAATGCGTGATTGTTGGTGAGAACCTGGACCGCCGCAAGGTACATGAATCCCTGGCAGGAATCGGTAGCAGCATGGTGATCGCCGGCTTGAGAAGCCGGATCCGCGTGCACATTCACGTCAACGATCCGAATGCCGTCTTTGAGATTGCCGCGCGTCATGGCGAGGTGCAGAGCACCAAGGCCGACGACATGCTGCTACAGCATCGCAGCGCCAGCCAGAAAGGTCGCCGGGTCGTCGTGGCGACCGACTCCGCCGCGGACCTTCCCGACGAAGCGCTGGAGAATCTGGGCATCCACATGATCCCGGTTCGGTTGCATTTTGGGGAGCGCAGTTTTCTGGACAAGATGTCACTCAGCCACGCCGAATTTTACGAAGAACTGCGAACCAATCCGATACATCCCCAAACCTCCCAGCCCGCCCCGGGAGATCTGCGAAGGATGTTTGAGTTCCTGGCCGCCCACTACGAACACGTGGTTTCGCTGCACGTGACCGGAAAGGCCAGCGGCACCTTCCAGGCAGCACAATCAGCCGTCACCCGCTTGCATGCGCCAGACAAAGTTACCGCCATGGATTCGATGAATGCCTCGGTGGGACAAGGACTGGTTGCCATGTATGCGGCGGAACTTGCCGCGACCGGTGCCGGACCGGAAGAAGTCATCGAAGGGGTAACCCGCATCATTCCCCTGACACGCACCTACGCGCTGCTGGGAAATCTGGAATATGCGGTAAAGGGCGGACGAGTAGCCGCATCGAAAAAGCGGATAGCAGATTTGCTCCGGGCAACCCCGGTCCTGGAACTTGGCGAAGGGGGCAGCATCGACGTGGGTGGTATGTTCTTCGGCCGCAAGAACAGGCTGGAGAAATTTGTCCGCTTCATAAAGCGCAGGCAGGACATTTCAAGCAATAGCCGCGTCCTGATCGCTCATGCTGAATGCCCGGAGGAAGCAAAACAACTGGAGGGCCTGCTGCGAGAAGCACTACCCGGAATCCAGGACATTCAAACCACCCAGCTAGGCACCGCCATAGGCGTGCATGGCGGTGCGGGCACTCTTGTGGTGGCAATTCAAAAAGGCTACGAGCTGCCTGAAAAGACGTCTTCCTAGGCTACCGGTTCCAGTAGCTGGGCACCCTCGTTGCGAGGATTGTTGACCCGGGTGCTGACCGGCCATGCCTGCAATCCGTCTTCCTCCAGGGGCCTGAGCAAATCAGCCGCCTCGGCCATGCTGAGATTTTGACTGTCCAACCAGCGGCCACATTGCTCCGGGGCAAGCATGGCCGGCATCCGGTGATGCAGGGCCCGCATGAATTCATTGGCCTCGGTGGTGATGATGGTGCAGGACTCCAGCGGCTCGGCCTCGTGGCGCCAGGTTTCCCACAGCCCCGCCATGGCGATGGGCTCAGAGTCCTTGCGGCTGATGAAGTATGGACGCTTGGCGCCATCTTGCTTTCGCCACTCATAGAACCCGCTTGCCAGCACCAGGCAGCGCCTCTGAGCGAAGGCTTTTTTGAACGACGGTTTCTCGGCCAGGGTTTCGGCTCGAGCATTGATCATGCGATTGCCAATAGCCTTGTCCTTTGCCCAGGACGGCACCAGGCCCCAGTGCAACATCGCCAGTTGTCTCTGGCCATGGGGGTCCAGTCTAATCACCGGAACAAACTGGGTGGGCGCGATGTTATAGCGCGCCTCTATGGGCAAGGGCACCGGCGTATCGAACAGTCGGGTCACTGATTCACGGGGAGAAAAGAATGTGTAACGGCCGCACATGTCCCTGCCCTTGTCCTATTCGCGTATACCCACACCCTTGCGCATCAGCATCAGGGCCGTGGTGAACAACACCACCAGGAAGACCAGGATGATTGCGTAGGCGGTTCCGAGGCCAATGTCAGACACACCCAGGATTCCCTGGCGGAATGCATTCACCATGTACAGGATTGGATTTGCCCGCGACACGCCCTGCCAGAATTCCGGCAGCATGTTTATCGAATAGAACACGCCGCCCAGGTAGGTCAAGGGAGTCAATATGAATGTGGGCACGATGGCAATGTCGTCAAACTTCTTGGCGAAAATCGCATTGATCATGCCCGCCAGGGAAAACACTGCCGAGGTCAGCAGCGCAACACTGAGCGTCACAGGAAGGCTGTGCAATTGCAGGTCTGTGAAAAACAACGCGATAATTGTGACAGCGATGCCGACCATCAGGCCCCGGGCCATACCCCCGGCCATGTGCCCGATAATAATCAGCCAGTTTGGTAGTGGCGAAACCAGCATTTCTTCCAGGTACTTGCCAAACTTGGCGCCAAAAAAAGACGAGACCACATTGCCATAGGAGTTCGTGATCACTGACATCATGATCAGTCCCGGGGCGATGTACTGCATGTATTCAAAGCCATCTATCAGTCCGATACGCCGGCCAATCAGGTTGCCAAAAATAATGAAATACAAGGTCATCGTAATGGCCGGCGGCAACAAGGTCTGCATCCAGATTCGCAGTATCCGGGACAATTCCTTGAGTACGATGGTCTGGAAGCCAATCCAGTTTTCCCTGTACCTCATGACTTGTCCTCCGCCGCGGCCTGCTGTCGTCCGGCGCGATTCTCTACCAGGCCCATGAACAACTCCTCAAGTCGGTTGCTCTTGTTACGCATACTCTGCACCACGATATCCCGACTGCTGAGCTGGGCAAACAGCGAGCTGATTCCCCGCTGTCCGGTGATTTCCACTTCCAGGATTTCCTCGTCCACCAGCCGGCAAAGATAGCCATCAAGCTCCGGGGCTACGGCTATCGGGGAGCGCAGGTTCAACAACACAACTTCCTTGTGCAGCTTGCGCAGCAAGCGATCCATGCGGTTGTGTTCGATAATCTGCCCCTGGTCGATAATCGCAATGTTGCGACACAGATTCTCGGCCTCTTCCAGGTAATGGGTAGTCAGGATAATTGTGGTTCCGGCTTCGTTGATTCCCCGCACGAAGTCCCACATGGAACGGCGTATCTCAATGTCCACACCGGCGGTGGGCTCATCCAGGATCAGCAGCCTTGGTTCATGAACCAGGGCCCGGGCGATCATCAGGCGGCGTTTCATACCGCCGGACAGACTGCGGGATATCTGGTCACGCTTTTCCCAAAGCTCCAGTTGTCGGAGATATTTCTCGGCGCGACGGCAGGCCTCGGCACGCGCAATCCCGTAATACCCAGCCTGGTTAACAACGATATTGAAGACTTTTTCAAACTGGTTGAAATTAATCTCCTGGGGTACGACCCCGATCATCGATTTGGCGACTTCCAGTTCCCGGTCTATGTCATGACCGAAGATTTCCACCCGCCCGGCAGTCTTGTTTACCAGGGAGGTAATGATGCCGATGGCCGTGGTCTTTCCCGCCCCATTGGGACCGAGAAGCGCAAAAAAATCTCCCTCGTCCACTTCAAGGTTTATGCCATCCAGGGCTCGCACGCCATTGGCGTAGACTTTTTCCAGTCCGGTCAGAGAGAGGGCTTTCATTGATCCTCGCGAAAATGATCATCAAAGCAGGTAAGTGTAGCAGTGGGCGCTCATTCAGATAACTGCGGACCGATGCTGGAAGACAAATCAGTTCCCGGATCGTTGGCTGACAAACTGGGCACTCCAGGCCCTGGCAACCTCCCAGCCCTTATCCCCCGGGTCACGGACACTGCACAACAGGTCTGGCCAGAACCTGGGATGGGCCCACATCCTCAACGTTACCGCCGGTTTACACGCCAATGTGGCTCTCACCACATCGGCCAGGCTAAGTGAACCGAGCTCAAGTACTCGCTCCCTGGACCAACCCAATATCAACGCCGCAGCCATCGGACTGGTCTGACTCAGGTGCCAGGCGTAACTGGCCGCAACCAGGCCAAACTCACGGACCATCAGCTCATCTGCGCCGTCGTCCGAGAAGCTGGCCTGTTCTGCAACCCCCATGAGCTCAGCCGGGCGCGTATCGAGTTTCAAAGAGAACAGTGCGGCACGGGTGGTGCACAACAATTCGGCCTGCTCTGGATCCAGTCCGGCGATCATTTCCGAAAAGCCGCTGCGACAATCCAGCCGGCTGGCCATTGCTGACCCCCGGCAATGGTGAATCAACGCCAAAAATGCCGTATTCAGGCGGCGTAGCTCTCCGAAAGCCCGTCGGTCCAAAACCTCCCTTTCCATGCTCCACCCCCTCTAATTCCAATAGGAATGGAACATTAAACACTGTTTGAGCTGGATACAAAAGACATTATTGGGCTTTTTAACCCAAATATAGTATTTTCACTTCAAATAATTCAAATAGAGTGAAGGTTCAATTAACCCATCACGCCGTACTCCAGGAGAAGCCAGCATGACGCCCACGCTAA
>JAOTSW010000196.1 GCA_029864735.1 Chromatiales bacterium
TGCCGGCATTCGTCTAGCGTTCCAGCCATAAACACCTGGTAGGCACATATGAACTGGAAAAAAGAAACGGCATACCTGATACCTGCCCTGGCGGTGGGAGCATTTTTAGAGCCTATCGCGGTCTTCCTGGTAGGCCAGGCGCTGTTCGGCGACTATGCCGAGGGAGCCGGCCTGGGAACCTTCTTTGGGAACTTCTGGAGAGACCTTGCGGCCGGCGATCCGGTCCCATGGATTATGTTGTTTGCGCCATATCTGCTCGTTCTCTGGATGCGCCTGGTCTCCTACCCGTTCAGGCACGCTGGAGACACAAAAACGGCCGATCAGACATAATTCGGTAATTGTGAAGCAGCTCACACCATTTTTGGCGTATCTAGATAAGATTTTGCCATGGAAGTAGTATATTTAAACAACGCCACGAATTGGCGCAACGAATTTAGATCAGAGGAACTCAAAAGATGTGGCCGTTAAAACGCAAAAAGCCCAAACCTGTTGCTCAGGAGAGAGCGGCGACGGCTGTTGAGGCTGCTCCCCGGGTCTCTCGAAAAGCGGAGGCCGTAAAGGTTTTGAACGTATTGGATGCGCCGGAACTTGGCATTGAAAACGACGAATCTGCGGCAGGCTTTGATCCTTATGACACGGGTGTGTTCGACCGAAGCAAAATTTGGGAAAAATGGCAGAATCAGGATTGATTCTGCCTAGCTATTTTCCCCAGCTTCCCGTTACGGGCGCCTATTTGCCTGAGTAAACCTTTTCCCCCGCTATCCACGTTTCAAGAACTTTCAGGTCCTTGATTTGCTCTGCGGGTATGGAAAACATATCCCTGTCTATCAGAATAAAGTCCGCCAGCTTGCCTTTTTCCAGGGACCCCAGTTCCTGCTCCTGGTGAGCAGCCCAGGCTGCATCAAGGGTAAATGCCCGCAGCGCCTGCTCCCGACTCATTTTTTGATCAGGATGCCATCCCCCATCAGGTTTACCCTGCATGTCCAGGCGGGTAACCGCTGCATAAAGTCCGAACATGGGGTTGGCTGATTCCACCGGGAAATCCGAGCCGGCGGCAATACGGCTGCCCGATTCGAGCAAGGTCTTCCAGGCATAGCCGCCCACCAGTCTCTCCTCCTCGAGTCTCTCACCCAGCATCTGCCAATCGCTGCTGACGTGAACCGGCTGCATGGAAGGCACGACGCCCAGTGGGGCAAACCGCTTCAGGTCTTCGGGGGTTATGACCTGGGCGTGTTCAATTCGATGACGCAAGCGCGTGCGGTCCGCAGAATCGAGCTTCTCAAACGCGTCCAGCACCACCCTGTTGGCCTTGTCGCCAATAGCGTGGACATTGACCTGGTAATTGGCGCCCGACCACTTGGACACCATTGCATCTATCTGCTCAGGCTGCATGAACAACAATCCCGCGTTTTCAGGATCGTCCTTGTAGGGAGCGAGGAAGGCAGCGCCCCGGCTACCCATTGCGCCGTCCATGTAGAGCTTGATGCTTTGAACCAGCAATCGTTGTTCCCCAATGACAAAGGGATACGGGGGCTCTCCATCCGCATAGTCCGAACCCGATAGCATCGCATAGATGCGAATTGCCAGGCCGCCATTGCGCGCCAGTTCCTTGTAGGCCTCCAAAGAGGCCGGATCCACACCGGCATCATGCACGCTGGTCAGCCCGAATTCGGCGAGTTTCTCCGTCGCCAGTGCGAGCGCCTCGGTTCGCTGTAACATGGTCAATTCAGGCACATGCACTTCCACCAGTGACTCGGCAGCATCCACCATTACGCCGCTGGGATTACCCTGATCGTCTCGAACAATCACTCCGCCGTGAGGATCCTCTGTCTCTCGGGTCACCCCTGAGGCCCTCAACGCAGCAGAATTTGCCCATCCGGCATGCCCGTCCACCCGGCCCAGCCAAACCGGTCGATCGCTTACCACCGAGTCCAGGTCTGAGGCGCTCGGAAAAACCCGTTCCGGCCAATGCTCCTGATTCCAGCCACGCCCCAGTATCCAGGGATGGTCAGGATGCTCTTCAGCAAAGCGCTTGACCCTCTCCAGGGCTTCCTCAAGACTCTTTGTGCCAACCAGGTCCACCCTTGCGTGGGCAAGACCCAGCCAGAGCACATGACCGTGGGCGTCAATCAGCCCCGGCAGTAAGCCGTGACCACCACCGTCCACCACTTTCCCGGCTTCAAAGCGCTCGCACTTCTCGCCAGAACCCAGGGCTTCCACCCGACCGGCGGTCACCGTCATGCAGGAAAACTCTTCAGTGCCTGTTTCGGTAGGAGTTATCCCCCGCACATTTTTCACCAGCAAATCCGCTCCGACGGCGAGTGGCGACACGACTGCTGCTAACACCGCTAGCGCGATTAATTTCCTATTTAACATAACGCCTAATCCTTGTAGTTATTGGCCCGGCTGGAATTCCGACCAAATTTAAGTCGTTCTGATTGTGATACCAGTCACATCTATATGCGGAAACCACCGATACGATCAAGCCATGGAACAGATCAAAGGCTTAATTTGTCGAAGGATCATTCCGGTCCTTTCCGTTCTGGCGATGCTGGGCATGCAGCCCGTCGCTGCCCAGGATCATCGTAACAAATCGGACAAGCCTTGCGAGGGATCCTGCCTTAGAGACAGCGCCCAGAAATTGGTAGGCCATCTGTTCAGTTACCCGAAAAAATTTGGCCTGGTGGCAATGGAGCATCTCGCCAGCCAGGCTGGCCCCGCCAGTGATTTCAGCACAATGACAGGGGCTCACCCCATTGGGCCAACCCAGTGGGACATGGACAAGATTGCCTTCCAGGACAACTCAACCCTGGTTGGACAGCTCCGGGGCCTGGAGGACCTGTCACTGATCACCTTCTGGGAAAACCGCTCGGCCAAACTCTATCTGGGCATCAGCAAGGATGGTATTGCAGGCATCAATATCCGCCAAAAGCGCCAGCGACGCTCCGGCGACAATACAGGCCGCAGCAGAAGCAGCAAGCGCAATGCCCGGCCGGTTATTCATGACCCCTACGCCACTCTGCCAGTCTATTGAGAACCGCGCGCCAGCTAGGGCCAGTAATAGTAGGCAACGCCAAGAAATGAAGCCCACATCACCGCCTGGGCAGCCCATCTCCACGGGCGCATTTTGATGACCCCGATGAAGCTGACCGCGCAGACAACTGTCATGACCAGGAAAATTCCTGAACTTTCAAGCAACACGGGCATTTCCGCCTCCAGCCGGGGATATTCATCCAGCAAGAGCCAGTAAATGAACAAAACCACGGCCAGTCCAGAGGCAATTGCCGCGCTGGAGCCCAGGAAGATCCCTGTAATGATGGCGATAGGTTGCATAGAAGTTTGATTGCCTGCCACGGTTTTCGAATCGTCTGGTATAAATAACCTTGAATCGCCACGCCGGCAACCCCATCATTCTTCACGGACCAGCGGTAAACACCGTCCACGGACCAGCAATACACACTATACCCAGACTCACGGGCACGAACAGAGGCAAAGAAATTATGCGGTCAGGATTAGCAAGGAGCTTCACGCGACATATCACCATTTTGGCGTTATGCGCGGCACCTTGGTTGGCGGCAAGCGCAGCGCTCACCAACGAGACTGCTCACAAGGCCCTGATGCCGGAGGCCAGGCATAGTGAAATTGCCAGGGCCGTGTATGCCCTCTCCGAGAGATATCACTACGAGCAGGCTCCCCTGGACAACGAGTTCTCCTCCAAGGCATTTGACCAGTTCCTGGAATCCCTGGATCCGAGCAAAATGTATTTCCTGGCCGAAGACATCGAACGCTTTGAGCCTGGACGCTTTCAGCTTGATGACAGCATTCGCACTGGCCAGGTCGATATCGCCTTCCGAATGTTCGACGTTTACCAGAGTCGCGCCACCCAAAGACTGGACTTTGTGCTGCAGAGCCTGGAAACCGAACCGGACTTCAGCCTGGACGAGGAATACGAATACGATCGAACCGACGCGAGCTGGGCCAAGAACGATGCGGAGCTTAACGAACTATGGCGCAAGCGAGTCAAGAACGATGCCCTGAGCCTTGTGCTGACCGAAAAGCCCTGGGACGAAATCCGTGACGTCCTCACCAAGCGCTACCAGAGAGTGCTAACCAGGATTACACAGGTCAAGCCTGATGATGTGTTCGAGATTTACATGAATTCGTTCACACATGTACTGGATCCGCATTCCAGTTACATGTCACCTCGGAATACCGAGGAATATCGTATTCAGATGAGCCTGTCCTATGACGGTATTGGTGCTTCTCTGCAGCTAATTGACGACTATGTGACGATCATGAATGTGATCCCGGGTGGCCCTGCAGCTATCGATGGCACATTGAAACCGAATGATCGAATTACCGCTGTCGGCCAGGAAGGTGAAGACATGGTAGACGTTATCGGCTGGCGACTCGACGATGTAGTCCAGCTGATTCGCGGCCCCGGTGGTTCACAGGTCAGGCTGGATATTCTCCCCGCCGATGCCGCACCCGGTTCTGATCAGTTCGTG
>JAOTSW010000197.1 GCA_029864735.1 Chromatiales bacterium
AAGATAGTCTCCAGCGGCAATTCCGCCCCGAAATACTAAGAGGTGACTGATTTGAAGCGGTGAGAGCTCATCTCGCCCTGGTTTCGTGCCCGTGGGGCGAGGGACCGGGACGTGAGTGGAATATGGGCAGAACAGGGCAGCAAATCTCCTGACAATATTTCCTCTCACCGCAAGTGAGAGAGGAAATATTGCCTAGGGAGCACAAGGGATGAACAGCACGATGCATAACAACACAATTGCCAAGACCTTATCCGAACTAACACTGGGTGAACCTAAAGTCTTTGAAGACCTGACGGCGTTTCCGTTGCAGGGATCACCGGCGGACGTGAGGGATTACCTGACGCTGGAACAGGCACTGTCCAGCAAGACTGCAAGAGTAACCGAGGTATCCGAGTCAGGCTCGGTGCCGGAATTGAAATTTGTTAATGACGGTGTGGCGCCCGTCTTGCTGCTCGATGGCGAGGAGTTGGTGGGGGCCAAGCAGAACCGGATTTTGAATCTCACTATCCTGGTGCCGGCCCGGAGTTCTATTCTGATTCCGGTGTCCTGCGTGGAGCGTGGTAGATGGTCCCGCCGCAGCCAGGAGTTCTCGGCGGCAAGGCGAACCATGTATGCCAGGGGTAGGGCGGAAAAGATGGAACATGTATCGGCGGCTATGTCTGTTGGAGGATCCCGGCGGGCCAACCAGGGCGCTGTCTGGGCGTCGGTGACGGACAAGGCGGAGTGCATGAATGTGAGCTCAGACACTGAGGCGATGTCTGACATATACGAGAACCGCCAGCAGAAGCTAAATGAGTATATAAAAGCTTTTCCGGTGGCGGACGACCAGCGTGGCGCAGTATTTTGCCTGGGAGGACGTGTGGCCGGCCTGGAGTTGTTCGATCGCCCCGCTACCTTCAGCGTCCTGATGCCAGCCCTGGTCCAAAGCTATGCACTGGATGCCATGGAAGGACGTTTGCACGGCGGAGCGCCCGAGGCTGAGGCGGTGGCCGAGTTCCTGTCGGACCTGGGTCAGTCGGTTCCCCAGCGGTTTGACGCCCTGGGCCTGGGTCAGGACCTGCGATTCCGCAGCACCACGGTGTCTGGGGCTGCACTGGAGATTGACGGTGAACTGGTGCACCTGCTGGCATTTTCTCGCCATGACCACGGTAGCGGGGGTAGGGCGGAAGACGACAGCCAGGCACCAGGCTATCAAAGTCGGGTAGTGCCATTCAGTCGGCGGCGGCGTGGACATTAATGTTGAGGCCCAAGAGTTGGAACTGGAACAGGCGCTCAGCCGTCACGCCAGGCTACGGATGCAGCAACGTGGTATCCCGCCCCAGGTGGTCGAGTCATTGCTCCAGTGCGGCCGCGTTCAGCATGACAACCATGGCGGGCGGATCATCTTCTTCGATCGCGGTGCGTGGAAGGTGGCCTGCCTGTGTGGATTCCGGGCCCTGGTACCGGCGGCGGATCGCTACCGCCGAACCTATCTGGTACTTGGCGGTGACGGGATGGTCAAGACGGTAAGTCACCGTTACAGGCGTATAAGGCGCCACTAGGGTGTACCCCGGGCAGGAAAGGGAACCTGCCCGGGGTCTGCTTCGGATCCAGGTATTCGGTTTTTCGTTGCCAATGAGCTTTATCGGAGTGCAGCAACCATGACACTAAACAAAAACAGCTTTTGGGCCCTCGTGGGTTCCGGAGTTTTACTGTTTCTCACCGGCCTGGAATTTACCCTGGCTTCGGGGGAATTGCAGTGCGGATTAAAGCCGCTTCCAGACCTGGGTTGCCGGATCGACCGTTGTGTGGACGGGTCCTGGGAACAGGTCTGCGATACGTCACCCACGCTGAATTGTGGCCTGAAGCCGTTGCCCGAGATCGGCTGTCGGATAGGACGTTGCGTGGGTGGACGCTGGGAACAGGTTTGTGACAATTCCTCGATTCCAAGCTGCGGCCTCAAGCCCTTGCCAGAACCGAGCTGTCACATCGGACGCTGTGTGGACGGGTCCTGGGAGCAGGTCTGCAACTAGCCAGGGGGCAGGGAAATTGATTATAGAAATTGCCCTGGGGATTCTCCTGGCATTCGTACTGATCGCCACCATGCGGGTGTGGCTTCCCCTGTTACTGGGGGCTTTCGGAATACTTCTCTTGCTGCTGATAGTCGGAGGCGTGATTCTTATCAACTAAGCGCTATTAAAACGCCTCAATGAGTGGCCTGAATTGACCACCAAGGCTCTAAAACAGGGATTAACTATGCTAGACCTGGAAAATGAAAAAATACAGAATTTTCTGAAGGCCGCGAGCTACGCCGAGATGCGCAGAGACATCAAGGAGGCCAGGGAAGCCGCGTCGGATGTGCGGGCCAGTATAGTGGGCGATAGCTACGTGAACAGCTATTACGGGTTGTCGCTGAACAAGCCCTTGGGCTGGCTGTTTCCCAGTGTCGAGATGTTGTTCAAGGCCTACGCCGCCATTGAGCTTCCGGACAGTGATGAAGAACTGGCTGAGTTAGTGAATGAGGGGTTGTTCTTGCCCCTGGTGTGCATGTCTGACCGGGACCCCACTTCCACCGACGGGTTGGTGCAAAACATAGATATTAATGTGGAAAATATAGATGAGGCTGGCGACATGTGGGAAGTGGCGCAGGATTCGTTTTCCACGATACAGGAGATGGTGGGAGAACTGGCTCTGGAGGACGGCTGGAGAAAGGTTGAAGTGTCGGGTCTGCCCGCCGTGGCCTTTAGTTGGCGGTATATGATGAGCAGCGATGAATATCTCGAGCCATTCGAGGTGCGAACCCGTAGCTGGGTGGTCCAGAGGGAGCCAAACATTTTTGTTATTCGGGCAAATGACTCTCCGATGCTTGGTTTGAACGTGGACATGGATCAGTTCATGACCAGACTGATTATCCGCCCTCCGGATCATGCCTGTAGTAATGGCTGATCACTCCATGAATTTGGACGATGCGGCTGTGTACGCTGCGGCCTTGCTTGGTCAGGCGGATGCCTTGCTGGTTGCCGCGGGAGCAGGAATGGGCGTGGATTCCGGGCTGCCTGACTTCCGGGGCCGCAAGGGCTTCTGGAAAGCCTATCCACTGCTGGCGGAAAGCAAGATTCCCTTTGAATCCATGGCCAACCCCCGGTGGTTTTCTAGTGATCCGGCCATGGCATGGGCTTTTTATGGTCACCGGGCACAGCTTTATTCCGCAACGACTCCCCACCTGGGCTTTCGCTTGTTGAAGGCCTGGGCGGACCGGATGCCTGCGGGGCATTTTGTGTTTACCTCCAATGTGGATGGGCAATTTCAAGCGAGCGGTTTCAGCGAATCCAGGATTCTGGAATGCCATGGCTCGATTCGCCAACTGCAATGCACAGAGCCTTGTTCAAGAATGTTGTGGGATTGGGATAGTTCCGAACTCCAGATTGACCTCAAGGCATTCCGAGCAATCGGCGGGCTGCCGCTGTGTCCGAAGTGTGGTCGCATTGCACGGCCGAATATCTTGATGTTCGGCGATGGTCAGTGGCTGGGACTGAGGTCGGGGGAGTCCCAGCGGCGTTTCGTCGACTGGACCAGCGGCCTGCAGGGCAAGCGCCTGGTGATCATCGAATGCGGCGCCGGTACTGCTATTCCCTCGGTGCGCCATACCTGTGAGGACCTTGTGGAGCAGCTGGGCGCCAGCTTGATTCGGATCAATCCGAGGGAAGCGGAGGGGCCGCCGGGAACCATATCCATGGCGGTTGGTGGGCTTTCGGGCCTGGTTCGAATTGCCAGGGCGATAGCGAGCCCGCGGTAGTCGTCAATGGGGTGCCTCTGGCAGGGAGAAAGGAATGAGTTTTCTGACGTCGATTGATCGGGAATGCGGCAGGAGCATTTATGTCTCCGAATGTTTAATTCGGAACAGCACGGCTGGCTGGCTGGAGGGATATCCTGATCCCCAGGCTTTTCTCAAGGTGAACACTGAGTATGCCAGGGACAAGTTTTATTATATGCCCCTGAGAGTACTTACTCCGATGATGGTGGAGTTTTTCCCTGGGCGCGATTCCCGCCCTGTCCTGCCTCGTTACAGTTTGCTGGTTGGCCTGGAGTGTCTCTATACCCCGTACCCGGAAGAGGGCTCTGACGACTACCTGGAATTCCTGGCTGTTCTCTGGTTTGAACAGGACATCATGGACAGACCGCTACAAACGGTGTTGCAGGATGCCCTGCAACGAATTGGCTGGCGAATGACTCCGGAAGACTACCCGCCTGACTTCTCCCGGCGGCCGAGTCGTGGTGGCTAACGCCAGTCGATGGCGGGACAGCGATCCATGACAACCGTGAGTCCGGCCTTGCGGGCCCGTTCGGCGGCGGCCTCGTTGATGACGCCCAGTTGCATCCACACCACCTTTGCTCCGATGGCGATGGCCTGGTCGCTGCTTTCTGCAGCATCCTCGGAGTTGCGAAATATATCCACCATATCCACGGCGATCGGAATGTCTGCCAGTT
>JAOTSW010000198.1 GCA_029864735.1 Chromatiales bacterium
CGTTTGGCTGGACAGAAAGCAATTTAATTGAGGCCAGGAAAAATTTTGACAATGCAATAAACAATGACCCCAAGAATTCAACGGCCTGGTTATGGCGGGGAATGATGTGGCGCAAGCTCGGCATTTTCGACGAGGCGGAAAAGGATTTTGCCCAGTGTCTGGAGATTGATCCGGCGTATTTGAATTGTCGGCAGCACCTGGCGTCAAATTACCTGGCGCAGGGTGACGAAGAACGGGCGATCCAGGAATTCGAAGTGACCCTCAGGGCTAATTTTCATTCGATAGATGAGGATTTTGTCCCGTTATATGTCAGGCGTGGCGAACGCATGGTTGCATTGTTGATTGCCTCCGGAAGAGCTGAATTTAATTCCCATGCGCCGGTGGACGAGTATATCAAGGCTCTCGAAAACCCGGATTCAGACCACGCGGACGCTATAGCGCACTTTGAGCGGTGGGCGCAGGCTACGGGCCTGGATTACGATCTCCTGGATCCATCCATCCTGGTGGCATTCAAGCAATATGAGAAATTGGACCCCGAACACACCAGTTCGGGATTCATGTGGACCCAGAATGCGTTCGAGTACAGGCAGACCCCGTTCTTCAAGAATTACGTCCGCGACGCCGGCATCCTGGAGTTTTGGCAAAAATTTGGTTTTCCCGATCAGTGCCAGCCGGTGGGTAAAGACGATTTCCGCTGTAATTAATGGAGCCGCTGCGGTCCGGGTTCAGTGCCGTGTATAGTTCGACAACATTGTGGGCCTGCATCATCATCAGTCAACAGAACAACAGGGATGGATTGAATAAGGATGTCCTTTTTCGAAGAACTTAAACGCCGCAACGTGTTCAGGGTGGGTATTGCCTACACGGTGTCCGCCTGGGTGCTGCTACAAGTGGTGGACCTGGTGCTGGACAACATTGCGGCGCCAGAGTGGGTCATGAAAGTCTTCATGCTGGCGGTAGGCGTGGGCCTGCCCCTGGCGTTGATTCTTGCCTGGGCCTTCGAGATGACCCCTGAGGGACTCAAGCGTGAAAAAGCTGTGAGCCCTGATCAGTCCATCACGCCCCAAACCGGCCGCAAGCTGGATCGAATCATCATCGTGTCCCTTGGAGTGGCGGTAGCCTTTCTGCTGATAGACCGGTTCCTCAATGTGCCAGGCGAAGTCGAACCGACGGCGGACACGAGTACCGAGTCTGTGCAGGTCGTGCCGGCGGGCGATACGCCGATCCATGTGATATCCGATAAGTCCATTGCGGTGTTGCCACTGGCCAATCGCAGCGTTCGGCCGGAGGATGCGTTTTTCGCCGAGGGCATGCACGATGAGTTGCTGACCCAGTTGAGTCGCATCTCGGCGCTACGGGTCATTTCGCGGACCTCGGTGATGGGCTATGAAGGCACCACCAAGCGCATGCCGGACATTGGTCGGGAACTGGGAGTATCCACCTTGCTCGAAGGCGGCGTGCAGCGCTCCGGTAACCGGGTTCGCATTAATGTCCAGCTTATCGAGGCCGCCACCGACGAACACCTATGGGCCGAGGTCTACGACCGGGAGTTGACCGCCGAAAACCTGTTCGACATCCAGACGGATATCACGCGGGCCATCGCGCGAGCCCTGCAGGCGGTGCTCTCTGGCCAGGAACAGCAGTCCCTGGAACAGAAGCCCACCGAGAACCTGGATGCTTACGCCCAGTACCTGCGTGGCCGGGCCGCCGCGGTGACCTTCGGTCGAAACACGGCACAAATTGATGCCAGCATCGCGGCCTATCAAAAGGCCATAGCACTGGACCCCAGGTTTGCCGCCGCCTACGCGGCGCTGAGCACCGACCTGACCGAACGTTTCTGGATTATTGGGCGGGTTGGGGACCTGGAGCCTGCGCGGCTGGCCCTGGACAAGGCCCGGGAACTGGCGCCGGATGCCCCCGAGACCCTCACCGCCGAGGGCTACTACCACTACTGGGGACACCTGGATTATCAGCCCGCGATTGACGCGTTTGATCGGGCCCTGGAAGCACGGCCGGGCGACCTGCTGGCCCAGCGGGGGCGTGCCTATGCCTTGAGACGAATGGGGCGGTTCGACGATTCAATCGACGCCTTCACCCGGATACTGATCCTGGACCCGCTCAGCGGCGCCACGGCAACCGAGATGGCCTACACCCTGTCCGCCGTCGGTCGATTTGACGAGGCGAAGGCGAAAATCGAACAGGCAAAAGCACTGGGTACGGTGAACGACTTCTCGGTGTTTACCGAGTCCTTGTTGCTGGCAATGGAAAGCCGGGTACCGGAGGCGACCGCCGCACTGGGGCCGGTGACCGAATCACAGGGGCTGCTCTATATTAGTCAGAAATTTGCCCTTGCCCGGTATGCCCGGAATTCCGAGTTAGCCAGGCAGATGGTCGACTATGCCGAGCAGCACTGGGAGGCCGGTGATGATGTCGATATCCCCTCCAACATGCGGGCGCTGACCTTGTGGGACCAGGGCAATACAGCCCAACTCGAAAAGGTGTTGGATACGCTCGAGCCAAAATTGCTTCGCTTGCTGGACACCAGTTCAAACCCCGAGACCGCTATTGTCGGGTTGATAGCGCTATATGGGGAGCGCGGCGACCGTGCCAGGCTGGACGAGATGGTGTATCGCTATGACCACGACTTGAAACCCGACGCCATGCGCCCGGTGGAGGGAGGTCTTGCAGTACCCTCGGCCTACGCCATGCTTGGAGACGGGAATATGGCCATGGATCGGATCGAGCAGATCGTGGACAAATATGGCATCTGGCATTTCTACATTTGCGCCCTGGACCCCGTGTTTGATCCCTACCGGGACAACCCCCGCTTCAAGGCGCTGGATGCGCGCTACCGGCAGTGGCTGGAAACGCGCAACTAAATAAAGGGGCCGGATACATTTATTTCTTTTTTTGCGTATTTGACCACGAGAACAACTGCCGCCTCACCACTGGATAACGCAAGGCCGGCAGGGAATGCCTTGTTATTTCCAAGGGCTCAAACGCCGTTCAGTCCTGGTGAGATTTGTTTACTTGCCGAGCATGTACAGTTGCCACAAGTCCCTGCGTGACATGTGCAGAAAGGGTTTGAGGGCCATCCGGCCAGTCATGCCGATGTTTGCTTCCAGGCATTTGAGTTCTTCGAGACTGGCCTGGACATCCGGGCTTATTTCAACCTCGAACCCGTTCTCTTTCATCATCAGCATGCCCTTGGCGCGCAATGCCAGTTCAACGTGCAGGCGCAGGTAACAGATCATGTCGAAAACCACCTCGGGGCTGAAGTGCTGTTTCAGGGTCTCCAGATACTGGCCCACGCGGGATTCCGACAGTTGTCCTGAATTGATGATCTCGAGGAGTTTGGCGTCGGCGTCGAAACCGGTATCCAGCCATTTTTCCAACGAGTCCTCGCTGATCTTGAAAATAAAGATGCCCAGCAAGGGCATGATGACCAACACCACCATGGTCGAGGCGGGGGGTGAAAGCGGGAAATGGTTGTAGATGGAATGAGTGAGAATTGCCAGCAGCAGGCCGGGCGTTAAATCGGCAAGTCCGGCCGACGTCTTGTGATCCGAGAGGGCGTGGGTGGTTACTGCAAAGACCGATGCGGCGCCACCGTGCATGATGGCCGTGCCGAAACCCCGAATCAGCCACATGCTAAGAGGCGCTTCGCTCATGGTCTGGAAGTAATAGATATTCTCGAGTATGGCGAAGCCGGTGCCCACCGAAAAACCCAGTATCGCCGCGTCCACGAGAAAGCCAATCCGGTTGCTGCGCAACAGGAAGATCAGGATGGCGGCCTTGAGGGATTCCTCTATCACCGGTGCCACATAGCGCGCAAGGGACTTGTCAGACAGGCCGGTGAGGGCCAGCGCCGCATCGTTACAGAAATAACTCACCAGGGCGGCCACTGCGCCAAGCGCCATGGTGCCGAGAATGAATTTCCCACTGACCAGCTTGTAACTGTCGAACATGACCAATACTGCAAGAAACAGCAGCGCTGGCAGTAGCCCGATGAGTGCTGCAGACAGTGGTGCATAGTTCATTGATACATTCGGGCTTATCGCCCGCCGTTACGGTGCCTGCAGGGATTGTACTGCATTTGCATCTGGCGCCAAGCATGGCGGCTGAACCAGCCTCTGGTCAGAGGATCTTAAGAGACAGCATGAATTCATCTTCGCCGCGCTGGTCATCGGAGTATCCGCGGGCCGCGCCTACTGACAAGGTCATTTCCAGGCGCGACAAGACAAACATCTGGAAATCTACCTGGAATCCCACGTTGCGATAAGTGGAGCGTACCGAATCTGTGTCGGTGACCAGGGCAGTGGCAAACACCGCCGGACGTGCCCAGGTGCTGAAAAATCCGGGCGTGCCCGCCTGCTTGAACAATACCGGTGGCAGGTTTACTTCAAGAATCGACTTGGCAAATCGTGGCCCACCAATTTCATTGATTTGGAAGCCG
>JAOTSW010000063.1 GCA_029864735.1 Chromatiales bacterium
AGCGGGAACAAGGCCCATCCGGTCCGGATCTTCACAGCCCGGTTACGATAAAACCGGCGATCAGGCCGGTTTTGATTCTTTCCCATGCCACGACAAGCAAGACCTGGGCAGTTACATGTTGGGAATTCGCCCGATCAGGCGGACATGGCATCGGGATACAGGGACCGCGGATATCCCACTGCATAGCCCTGAGCGAAATCAACACCCAGGGCCTTAACCGCATCGAAGCTGACATCGTCTTCGACCTGCTCTGCAATAATCTTGAAGTTCAGGCTCTTGCCAAGCTTGACCATGGCCGAAACCAACGCCTGGTTAGCATGATCTTCAGACAGGCTGCGCACGAAGCATCCATCGATCTTCAAATAATCGATGGCCAGGCTCTTCAGGTTGGCCAGCGAACCCAGGCCGCTGCCAAAGTCGTCCAGGGCAAACTTGCATCCCATTCCATGCAGGACGCTGATGAAGCGGTGGGCCTGCTTCAGGTTGGCAACGACCGCACCCTCGGTAACCTCAAAGCAGATGCTCGCGGGCGCCACCACCGAGCGATCCAGGCACTCCACCACGAATTCCAGGAATGTCTCGTCTGCCAGGGTCTGGCCGGAAAGATTGATGGTGCAGGACCGATGGGCCGGAATCTTGATGGTTTCTCTGCCCATGGCTGCCAGGGCGGTCTGCACCACCCAGCGATCAACGAACGGCATCAGATGGTAGCGCTCTGCGGCCCCGATGAACTCGCCGGGCAGAATTTCTTTGCCATCGTCGTCGCGCATGCGCAACAGGACTTCCATGGCCGGACCGGGAATATCCCGACCACCCGTGGATACAATGGGCTGCACGTGCAGGTCAAAGCGATTTTCTCTCAATGCGGTCTGCAGTCGCTGCAGCCACATGATTTCGCCGCGATGACGTGCCACGGCCTCATCCCGGGCAGAGTAAACATGCACCCGCCCGCGGCCCTGTTGCTTGGCGATATAGCAGGCCGAGTCTGCAGCACTGACCAGGTCCTCAAGGCTGCCGCTTTCATGGGAGATTTCCACCATGCCGATGCTCACACCGATGGTGAAAATTCGGTCGCGCCATACGAAACGATAGTCCCGAACCGCTTGCACCACCTCGTCGGATAGCTGCCGAGCCTTCTCCAGAGGGCATCCCAGCAAGATCATGCCAAACTCGTCGCCACCCAGGCGGCCCACCAGGTCGGAATCCCGAACCTTGTCCTTGATGATCCCGGCAACTTCCCGCAGCAGGTTGTCACCTGCCATGTGACCGCAGGTGTCATTCACAGCCTTGAATCTGTCCAGGTCCAGGTAACACAGAATATGGGAATGTCCGCCGGAGCGTGCATCCTCCAGGGTCTCGGTCAATCGGCGTTCGAATTCGCGACGATTAATCAGCCCTGTCAGCGCATCATGACTTGCCTGGTAGGACATCTGCCGGGTGAGACCGCGAATTTCGGTCACATCATGAAGCACGACCACCACACCGACCGTGGCGCCGGAAATATCCCGGATGGGTGAGGCGTTCAAATCGACCGAATATTCCTGGTCACTGGATGAGGAGGTCAGCAACGCCCGGCGACCCACGCTGATCCGTTTCCCCCGCTCCAGTGCCTTGCTCACCGGATCCTCGATGGGCCGGGAGTCAGATTCATCTTGCAAGCTCACCACATTGGCGAAATTCCGTCCCAATGCATCGGCGCTTCGCACGCCTATCAGCTGCTCGGCAGCTGAATTCATGTAATCGATGTTTCCCCGGCTGTCTGTGGTGACCACGCCCTCGGAGATGGACTCCAGGGTTACCCGGGTCTGCAGCTTGCCGTGCTCCAGGGAGTCCAGCATGGCCTTTTCAGTACTGATGTCGGTAAACGATGTAAGTAGCGCCTTCTGGTCTCTGAACACCGTGTTCCTTGAGGACATACGCACCCAGACGCCGTTTCCGTGACGGTCCAGCACCTGCACGTCCAGATGTGCGCCCTGGGTCTTGCCTGCCAACCAACCTTCCAGCTCCCCGGCCACCTGCTCACGGTAGTCCGGATGCAAAAGATTCACGAAATCCTGCCCAACCAGGTCAGCCTGGCGGGCACCGGTCAGGGCCGCGAGCTGGGAATTGGCAAATGAGATGGCGTGACGGTGGATGAGAATCGCCTGGTCCAGGTTGTCTGCCAGGTTATGAAACAGGACATCGTGGCGCCGTAACTTGCGTTCCATGCCATGGGTGAATTCCAACACCCGATTAATGCTGGCTTCCAGACCGGAGAGACTGTCGCCATCGTCACTGAGCGAAACCCGCTCATGGAAGAGCTCGCCAGCAACGATTTCATCGACCTCCTGACCCAGTCTCGCCAAGCGCGTACGGGCACGCTTGCCTTTGAAGGCCAGTACGCATAACGCAACGATAGCCGCCGCAAGGAGGACAGAAAGTAAAATTATAATCTCGGCACCAGCGGGCATACCCCGGCCTCTTGTTTTAGTGCATCACGCAAGCATAGCCGATGCCTGCGAGTAACACTGTCGAATTAACCATAATACGGCTGTCTTAACTTGTCTCCTTTCCCCGCAGGGCTTAACCTTATCGCCCTTTTGTCGAGACGCCGACCACGGAGAGAATACCTTGAAGGACGCCAACTACGCCCGAGAGCAAATGGTGGAACAGCAGGTACGCGCCTGGGATGTCCTGGACGGCCGGGTTCTGGACATATTGCGAAAGGTTCCCCGGGAGGCATTTGTTCCCGACGAATACCGTGACCTGGCCTATGCGGACACTGGGATTCCGCTGGCTCACGGGGTATCCATGATGACCCCGATGCAGGTGGGACGCCTGCTGCAGGCCCTGTCCATCACCCCCGACGACCAGGTACTCGAAGTAGGCACCGGCAGTGGTTTCCTCTGCGCCTGCCTTGCCGGCATGGCCGCCAAAGTTCACAGCATCGACATTCACGAAGAGTTTACCGCCCAGGCGGGCCAGCGACTGGACGAACAGGGAATCCGCAATGTGCGCCTGGAAACCCGGGACGCCAACACCCTGGATGAGCAATCGGTCTACGATGTGATTGCCGTCACCGGTTCCCTGCCCAAGTACACCAGGAACTTTGAAAAAGCCCTGAAGATAGGTGGGCGGTTGTTCGTGGTAGTCGGCGTGGGTCCGGTCATGGAGGCCATGCTGGTTACCCGGCTCGGCTCCGACAAGTGGGTGCGTGAGGTTCTTTTTGAAACCAGTCTGCCGCCCCTGGCAAACAGCCCGATGCCCGAAAGTTTCCGGTTCTAATTATGAGCGCGCAAGCTACCCGAATGGCTGCCTTTTCTTTGAACAATTGAAAATCACTGCAACCATTCTGGCCAGCCGCGGTCAGTGTTAACGTGAGTGCTTAAAGGCCGTGTACCATTCACATTGAAAACAATGTTCGACTTTTTGTGGTTTAGTGATATAGTTGACCATAACACCTAAATAAAACGACGGATTGCAAAGGAATTTTGACCATGCGCCAGATTTGCCGAGTGTTTCTGAGCCTGGGTTTCGCACTGCTGGTCAGCCAGCCCGCGAACGCAGTATCCCTGCTGGATGTGTACCAGAGCGCGATGATTAACGATCCGTCCCTGCGCGAGGCGGAAGCCAATCGCCTGGCTACCTATGAACTCAAGCCCCAGGCCCGTAGCCAGTTTTTGCCCCAGCTCAGCCTTGGAGGCGATTACAAAAGTTCAAACTCGGAATTCGATGGTACGCAGCTTGTCTATCGACCTGGTCCAACGAACCTGGACGTCAAGTCAGACACCAGTTCTGATACCTGGAATTACTCGCTTGAGTTGCGCCAGACCCTGTTTCGCTGGGACCAGTACCAGTCCTACCAGCAGGCAGACAAGCAGGTAGCCAAAGCCGACGTGGATTTCGAAATTGCCCGCCAGGCCCTGATGCTCAAGGTATCCGAACGCTACTTTAACGTGCTGGCCGCAAAGGATACCCTGGTGGCCGCCGAGGCGGCCCTGGGCGCCACCGCCCGGCAACTGGAACAGGCCGAGAAACGTTTTGAGGTAGGGCTGATCGCCATCACCGACGTGAAGGAAGCCCAGGCGGCCTATGACAACACCACCGCTGGAGTGATCGCAGGAAAAAGAACCCTGGCTACCGCCCTGGAACTGTTGCGGGAACTCACCGGGGAGTATTACACCGAGTTCAAAAAGCCCGGCGACGACCTGCCCCTGGCCATTCCCGCCCCCCAGGATCAACAGGCCTGGGTAGACACTGCCATGCAGCAGAATCTGAATATGGTATCCAACCGCATCAGCCTGGATATCGCCAGCGATGAAATCAAGCTCCAGCGCACCGGCCATTACCCGACCCTGGACCTGGTGGCCAGTTATGGCGAATCCAATGCTGACTCGTTTTCAACTCAAACCAACACATTACAGGGGTTCGATCCGGAAACTCTGGATTATCCCAGTTTAAGAAACAACACGGGCGACTCGATAGGCATCCAGTTCAGCATCCCCATCTACTCGGGTGGCCGCACTTCCTCCAAGGTGCAGGAAGCGGTCTACCGCCAGCGTGCTGCAAAGGAACGCCTGGAACGCATCATGCGCGAAACCGAGAGAACTGCACGCGACGCTTACTTTGGCATCATGGCGGAAATGGCTCGTGTACAGGCCCTCAAGCGGGCCACGGAATCCAGCCAGACGGCCCTGGAAGCCACCGAGGCCGGCTTCGAGGTGGGTACCCGAACGACAGTGGATGTATTGACGTCCCGGCGCACCTTGTTTGATGCCGAGACCAATTACGCCCGGGCACGTTACGACTACATCCTGAATATCATTCGTCTGAAGCAGGCCGCCGGTATCCTGGTCGAAGAAGACCTGGCCAATATCAACGAGTGGCTGGACCTGACGATTACCGCCCGCTAGGAGGCGTCGGGGAAACGTTCCAGCAGCATGGGCTCCAGCAGTCCTAGCAGCCGGTCCACCGTACCCCGGTTCTGATCAAGCACCGCAAAGGCCGCGGCCGCCAACTCCTGGCGCGCCGCGGCATCTTCAAACAGGGCCACCACCTGGCCGGCCAGGGCCGCCGGGCCCTCAACTACCCGCATCGCCTGGGCCGCCAGAAACAGGTCGGTCACATCCTGGGCGTTGAAATTGTGAGGCCCCACCAGCACCGGTACACCCAGGGACGCAGGCTCGAGTAGATTGTGCCCGCCTATCGGCACCAGGCTGCCTCCCACAAAGGCCACATCCGAGGCCGAATAAAACATCAGCAACTCGCCCAGGGTGTCCAGCAGAAACACGTCTGTGGACTCATCCGGGGTCTGCGCCAGACTGCGACGACGACAGCTCAGGCCTGCCTGTTTGATCATGGTGGCAATCCCGTCGAAACGCTCCGGGTGCCGTGGCACCAGGATGAGGAGGCTCCTGGACAACCGACTCAACACCCGCGCATGGGCTTCCAGCACCAGTTCTTCCTCACCCTCATGGGTGCTGGCAGCCAGCCAAACCGGGCGATCTGCGGCAAAGGCCTGTCGAAAGGCCCTGCCCTGCCCGGTAAGCTCTTCCGAGGGCTCGAATCCGAATTTGATATTTCCCACAACGTGGGTGCGTAAGGGGTTTGAACCGATGGACAGAAAGCGATCCGCATCCTGCTGACTTTGCGCGGCAATCACGATGCCATGGGAAAGCGTGCGTCGAAATAGCTCCACCATCAACTTGTATTTCTTGACAGACCTTTCCGACACCCTGGCGTTGGCCATGACCAGGGGAATACGGCGGCGCCCGCACTCGTGATACAGGTTAGGCCAGATTTCTGTCTCCATGATCACTGCAAGCCTGGGGTTTAGCCGGTCAAAGAAACGACTCACCGCGCCGGGGAGATCATAGGGCACAAAACTGTGCATGACCGTATCGCCAAACAAGGCACGAGCCCGGTCAGAGCCCGTCGGCGTCATGGTAGTGATAACCACGGGCATCCCGGGCATGCGCTGCATCAGCGCCCGGACCAGGGGCGCTGCGGCCTGGACCTCACCCACCGATACCGCGTGCACCCAGATACTGGGTTCTGTGGATCGCGCCTTGCCGAAACCCAGGCGCTCTTCAAGCCGGTCCCAGTAGCCCCGGTTCGAGAACCCTTTCTTTAACAGGAACAGAAATACCAGGGGCGTGAGCAGATAAGAGAGTACGACGTACCCGAAACGCATCAGCCCGGCAGTGAAGTCCCGACTCACGGCTTGCGAATGGCGTCGATGATGGTGGAGGTGGACCTGCCTTCCAGGAAAGACAGCACTTTCACCTCACCGCCGTTGTCCAGGACACATTTCGAACCGGCGATTTGCTCCGGCTTGTAGTCTCCGCCTTTTACCAGCACATCCGGGAGGACCTCACAAATCAGCGACTCGGGTGTGTCCTCGCTGAACGGTATTACCCAGTCCACTGCCGCCAGTCCCCCCAGCACCGCCATGCGGTCGTCCAGGTTATTCACCGGCCTGCCATCACCTTTGAGTTTGCGCACCGAGGCGTCTTCGTTAACCGCGACAATCAGGCGACTCCCCAGGGCCTTGGCCTCTTCCAGGTAGGCCACGTGCCCACGGTGAAGGATGTCAAAGCAGCCATTGGTCATTACCACTCGCTCACCGGCGGCCTGGGCCTCGCGCACGAAGGAAATCAATTCCTCCTTGCTCAGCACGCCACGACCACCCTTTCCCTGCTGGTGCAGGGCAAGACGAAGCTCCGAGACGCTGACCGTCGCCACGCCAATCTTGCGCACCACGATTCCGGCCGCCAGGTTGGCAAGCCTGGCCGCATCCGCCACATCCAGGCCCGAAGCCATTCCGGCGCCAAGCATGGCAATCACCGTGTCGCCAGCGCCGGTCACATCAAACACTTCCCGCGCCTCGGCAGGCAGGTGATGAACACCGGCGTCACCGGATATCACGGACATGCCGCGCTCACTGCGGGTCACCACGATGTGTGCCAGGTCCAGGCTTTCGCGCAGCGCATTGGCCTGGCGGACCAGGGTGTCATCGTCAGAACAGGGGCCGGCAACCGCTTCAAATTCAGACAGGTTGGGAGTAATGGCCGTGGCGCCGGCATAGCGACCGAAATCACTGCCCTTGGGATCCACCAGCACCGGCACGCCTCGCTTGCGACAGGCGTCCAGGATAATCCCGATCTCCTGCAAAGCGCCCTTATCGTAGTCGGAGCAAATCACCAGGTCAGTTTCATCCAGCAGCGCAGCTACCCGCTCACCCAATCGGGCGGCGTGTTCACTGCCGTAGCGCTCTTCGAAATCCAGGCGTATCAACTGCTGGTTGCGGCTGAGTACACGCAACTTGGTAATCGTCGGAGCGCCTTCGACCACGCCGAATTCACAGCGTATTTTCCGCTCACGCAGCAGGCGTCCCAACTCGTCGGCAACCTCGTCCTTGCCAACCAGTCCCAGCAGAGTGGTTTGCACCCCCACGCCGGCCAGGTTGACGGCAACGTTGGCTGCACCGCCGGGACGATCCTCGCGTTCATTAACACGCACCACGGGCACCGGAGCCTCGGGCGAAATCCTGCCGGTTGGACCGAACCAGTAGCGGTCCAGCATGACATCGCCGACCACCAGCACGCGGGCATGGCGAAATTCAGGAATGCTTAGGGTCATGTCGTTTTAGTTCCCATGGAATTCTTGCGCGATGTTATCACAGCACCCCCTGACTCCTGCCACTTGGAGGTCATTGGCCACCCGGATTCGGCTCCGGCCGCGGAAAAAGATAGAATGCGCCTTTGATGGAGGCATGCCAGTGACAAGCGACCGGACACCCCTGTATAAATTCCTCGGCCCCAGGTACTGGTTGCTGTGGATCGCCCTCGCCAAGATGCGCTTCATAAGCATCTTGCCGATGGCTGTGGGCATGGCCACAGGTCGAACCCTGGGACGCATCATGTACAGGATACTGCCCAAGCGCCGATACGTCGCGGCACGCAATATCGAACTGGCCTACCCCGAGAAGAGCCCTGCCGAGCAGGAGCAACTGGTCAGGGATATTTTTATCTCCCTGGGGCTGTCAGTCATCGAAACCACATGGAGTTGGTGGGCCAGCGACAGGCGCGTACAGAGCATGCAAAAGGTCGAGGGCATCGAATACCTGGAGCAGGCCCTGGCCAGGGGCAAGGGTGTCATCCTGCTGACCGGCCACTTCACCACCCTGGAACTCACCGGCCGCATGCTCTGCAAGGGACGCCCCGATGTGTTCGCCATGTACCGTCGCCACCGCAATCCCCTGTTCCAGGAGATCATGCGCCGTGGGCGAGAGCGCAGTGCACCGCAAATTGCCAAGCAGGACGTGCGGGAGATGATCCGGGTACTGAAACGGGGCAAGGCAGTGTGGTACGCACCCGACCAGGCTTTCAGGGGAAAGATGAGCGCCACGGCGGATTTTTTCGGCATTTCCTGCCCGACCAATACTGCAACCGCCCGAATGGCCAAGATGACAGGCGCCACGGTCGTGCCCTTCCTGTCCCAGCGTCTTCCGGGCTCACAGGGCTACCTGGTAAAACTTCTGCCACCGCTGGAGGACTTTCCAGGCGAAGACATAGAGCAGGATACCCAGCGCGTAAACGATCTTATCGAGTCCTGGATACGCGAGGTCCCCGACCAGTACCTCTGGGTACACAGGCGATTCAAGCCGGAAGAAGAAGGCATGGAATCACCTTACAAGGTCAACCCTCACAAGAAACGAAAGTAGGCGGCTGCTTACTCCAGCGCCGGGTCATCCCCTGCAATTTGTCATCGGCCCTGGCTTGTTACTGGGCCTGTTGACCCGGCAGGTCAGCAATGACCCGCGTCACATCTATCTTGTTAAGACAGTCCAGGTGACCCAGGGGACACTCACGCTTGAAGCAGGGACTGCATTCAAGGCGCAGGTAATGAATGGTGCAATCGTGAGTCAGTGGCGGCGTGAAATCCGGGGTGGAAGAACCGTAGAGCGCGATGACCCGGGTATCCACGGCGGCGGCCACATGCATCAACCCTGAATCATTGGTAATCGCCGCCTTGCTGGCGGCCAGCAAATCGATCGCCTCTTCCAGTTGTGTCTCACCACACAGATTGACCGCGGCGCCGCCGGACCCGGCAACAATCACCTCGCCCGCGGGCACATCTTTTTTCGAACCCAGCACCCAGACTTTGTATCCACGCTCCCCGAGTATCCGGGCAGCCTCGGCAAATTTCTCCAGGGGCCAGCACTTGGCAGGCCCGTACTCGGCGCCAGGCATCATTGCCACCGCCGGACCCGCCAGGTTCAGCCGTTGCATGACTTCCGCCTGTTTCACCGGATCCACCCGTAACGCTGGCGCAGGAGAATGGGGTGGCAAGGGCGTATTCCTGGCAACACCCAGTGCTACAAACCTCTGCACCGTCTTGGTCAACACTGACTTGTCCAGGGGACGCATATCGTTAATCAGCCCGTAACGCATCTCGCCACGGTACCCGGTGCGCACTGGAATACCCGCATGAAATGGAACCAGGGCCGCCTTGAACGAACGGGGAATAACGATAGCCCGGCTGTAAGCCTGTCCCGCCAGGGAGCGACCGAGCCGGCGACGTACCGACCAGTTAAACTGACCGTGTCCCAGGGGCATGGGAATCCCGTTCCTCACCTGGGGCATGCGCGCCAGGACCGGGATCGACCATTCGGGTGCCAGCACATCGATACTGCAGGCGGGCCAGCGATGCTTGAGACTGATGAACAGTGACTGGGCCATAACCATGTCGCCCACCCAGGAAGGGCCCACTACCAGTATGCGTTCAGAACTGCTCAAGCCAGGTTCTCCACTTCAGTCCGGGCCGACACGGAGCCGATCAGTTCCCGGCCCCCGCTAATTCGTCCAGGTAGGCCTTGACGCCCTCCTCCACACTGAGGAAAGGCCGGTCGTAGCCCGCCTGTCTTAGCAAGGACATGTCAGCCTCGGTGAAGCTTTGATAGGCGTTCCTGAGATGCTCCGGGAAAGGAACGTAGCGAATTTCCCCGCGGCCATGCCAGTCGACTACTGCCCTGGCGACATCGTTGAAACTTTGGCTGCGACCCGTACCGCAATTAAACACGCCGCTGACCTGGTTGTTTTCCCGAAACCAAAGATTCACATTGATCACGTCACCCACATAAATGAAGTCACGGCGCTGCTCGCCATCGGCATAACCATCGCAACCTTCAAACAGGCGCACCTCGTCGCTCTCGCGAATCTGGTTATTAAAGTGGAACGCCACGCTGGCCATGCTGCCCTTGTGTTGTTCACGCGGCCCGTAGACATTGAAATACCGCAGCCCCACCACCTGGGCGGTGAAGCTCTCCATATGCCGACGAACATATTGGTCGAACAGGAACTTGGAATAGCCATAGACATTCAACGCCTGCTCGTTCTCCAGGCTTTCGGAGAACACCGGCCCGGCTCCATACACCGATGCAGACGAGGCATAAATAAACGGCACGGACTGTGCCTGGCAATAGTGCAGCAGCTGTTTCGAGTATTCGTAATTGTTGGCCATCATGTAACGGCCATCCCACTCGGTAGTGGTGGAACAGGCGCCCTGGTGAAAGACAACATCGGGGGTCGGCATGTCGCCACTGATGACCCGATCCAGGTAGTCATCCTGATCCAGGTAATCTGCGATATCGCAATCGGCCAGGTTGACGAACTTGTGCCCGTCACTGAGCTCGTCCACTACCAGGATGTCCCGCTCGCCACGGCGATTCAGTTCTTTTACCAGGTTGCTGCCGATGAACCCCGCGCCACCAGTTACTACAATCACGTAATCAGCCTCTCTATGGTGCCGGGTCCGCATACCACCCGGACTGTCTTAGAATCGGGCTCCAAGCTGTTCGCTACAGACGACCCTGCCGATAATCATATCCCATCCGTGGCGCGAGACACCTGCCTGCCGCCAGATCAGCCCACCAATTCCCTATAAACGGCGATGTATCGCTGGGCCATAATCGACGCCCTGAACAGGTCGCTGCGCTGCTTGCCGGCCCGACCCATGGCCTGGCGCAAGCCCGGATCTGTATAGAGCTTCAAGATAGCGGCCCCCAGTTGGTCCGGACTGGAGGCAGGCACCAGCAAGCCAGTCTGGTCTTGCTCCACGACTTCGGGAATGCCACCGGCGTCGCTGGCCACCACCGCCAGAGTGTGATCCATTGCATCCAGCAATACCGATCCCATTCCTTCTTTCAGGGAAGGGAAGGCGAACAGATCGAAGGCCCCCAGGTAGTCACCCACACGCTCCTGGAATCCCGAAAAATGAACGTTTTTCAGACCCCTTGCCTGGGCACGGTAATTTTCTTCGTCTCTGCCGGAACCCACGAAAACAAAATGGATTCCGGGATGGCTGCCAGACAACTGCCTGGCAACCTCTATCAGGTCTCCCTGTCCTTTATGTGTGTGATCCAACGCACCAACGTTACCGACAATGAATTCGCCTCCCCACTGCCGTCGAAGCTGCGCTGCCATGGCAGGATCCGTGGGCAGAGGATCAAAAGCCGAGGGAATCAAGGTCATGTCTTCGGGCGCCATGGACAGGTCTTCGCTCATGGATTGCGCCACCGCGCTGGAAATTGCGACCAGTTTGCTGGCGGTCCGGTAGGCCCGCCGGGTCAGCCAACCTTTGCCCAGCGGGTTGGGCACGCGACGGGTCAGCAGGTAGGGAACTCCCGAGAGAATCCTTCTCAAGTAGGCCGGGTAGACCGCCCTGCCCTGGTGCACGTGAACCAAATCCGGCCTGCCTATAGACATTGCTGCGGACAGCAATCCGGAACAAAGCCTGATTTCCAGCCCGGGGACATCCGCAAGGCGCTGGGCAAGGATGGCGCCTCGCCTGGCCACCAGCCTCTGGCGCCAGCCTCTGGCTGCCAACTCCCGAATCAGCAACTCGGTTTGTCGCTCTCCCCCACGGAAACCGCGATCAAGGTTGATGTGACAAACGAGAAAAGATTCACACTCACGACTGGCTGCAGCCGATGCCACTCAATCACCCCTCTGGCTTTCGCGTTCCATCGCGCGGTCAGCATGAATCTTGATGTACTTGTAGAACGTGCCATTGGAATCCGACACGGCAATAACCAGTCCGCGCCAGCCATCCAGAAAACCCCGGCGAATCACATAAGTATGGAAGAATGCCCAGAAGGTCTTGATCAGAATCACAGGCGCCGGATAGCTGCGGCGAGCTTCAGCTCTGCGCAACTCACTGTAGCGATCGATCTTCACCAGGAACTGGCTGATCTCAGTCACCGCAATGTGATTGAGCGGACCGCGCAAGCGACGTACTGAACTGCCGTCCGTGAGGGAAATAGACTCATGGACCTGTACCTCGGTAAAACAATGGACACCCCGGTTATACAGCCTGATCAGCCAGTCGCTGCCCCACCCGGAATGACGGACGCGCCGCCCCTTGAAAAAGTTGTGCCGCTCTACTGAATACGCGACCCTGGGATCTGACAGATCAGCGGTATCAAGGCTGCGCAACAGTTCACCGGTGGGCGCCTCGTCTGCGTCCAGGGAGAAGACCCAGTCGGTCTCAGCCAGGGTGGCGGCATGATTCTTGGTGGGGCCAAAGCCAATAAACCCACCCTGCACAAGTTTCACATTATCAAAAGACTCGGCAATCGCCACCGTCTGGTCTGTGGAACCGTTTTCGTACACCACGATCATGGGAAATGCGGACAGGCTCTCCAGGGTTTCTGGCAGGGTCGCCTCGGCGTTGTGGGCAATGATCACAGGTGTAATGTCACTTAACGCCATGAGCTTGGACTCGCTTATTGTTTTTTGTGGCTATCCACCTGATATCAGGCGGCGTCCTCGCCAATCAGGATATATGAAGCACCGCAGTATGGACACTTTGCCTCTCCGGTCTTTTCTATCGGCAAGAACACCCGTGGATGAGAGTTCCACAAGCTCATGGCAGGCATGGGACAGGCCAGCGGAAGATCCGCTTCAGTAATCTCGTAGCGATTCCGGGAATTGGGCTGGACCATCTCGATCTCTGACTTGCCTTGTTGGGCCATGATGTTCCTCTTTATGAAATCGGTGCGCATTGGCAATAAAGAAATTATAAAACAGTACCTGCTATGCCGGCACCATCAGCCGTCGCCAGCAATCCTGGACCAACTTTCTTTCGGACGCGAACATACCAATATCCACGGTGCCCTTTCGTCCAGACAGACTTGCCTCGTGCAGCG
>JAOTSW010000064.1 GCA_029864735.1 Chromatiales bacterium
GGGACGGGTCGAGCCCAAAAGCTCCACATCCCGCTCGCACAGCCCGACCTCTTCCTCGAGTTCCCGGTACATGGCCTGCTCGGGAGACTCGAATTCGTAGATTCCGCCCTGGGGGAACTGCCAGCCCGCCCGACCGGCGCGACCCGCCCAGAATAGGCCGCCGCTATGGTTCATCAAAATGATGCCCACGTTGGCGCGATAACCGTCCCGGTCTATCCAGTCACTCATGCAATCGTTTTGGAATAATCCAAATACTCAGTTCTTCGTTGTCGGCATTGTTCCACAAGCCTTCCTGCGGCAACAACCGACAAACCCCAGTTTTCGCTTCCGCCGACCCCAGTGAGTGCTATTCTGTCGCCCGTAGAAACATTCACATCGAGTTAGTTCAGCCCAATCGTGCCACGCTTAAGACCTGCAATTCTGATTCCCCTGCTTTGCCTGCTTGCCTTGACCTGTATGGCCGCGGCCCTGCTGCTAGGCAGCGTGGAGTTTGGCGTAGGGCAGGTCGTATCAGCCTTGCTCGGTGGCGGGGACCTGATGACCCGCACAATAGTGCTGGACCTGCGCCTGCCCCGGGCAATAGCCGCGTTCACCACAGGCGGCATGCTGGCCCTGGCGGGCTCTTTCATGCAAGTTCTGTTGCGCAATCCACTGGCCGATCCTTACATCCTCGGAATTTCCAGCGGAGCCGCAGTTTGCGCCCTGGGAATCATGGCGCTGGGCCTGGGTGGAATCTGGGTGGATGCGGGCGCCTTTGCCGGCGCCACCGCGGTCACGCTGCTTGTGTTTGCCCTGTCTCATGGCCCCGGAGGCTGGACCCCTACCCGCTTGCTACTGACGGGGGTGGTTGTTGCCTCGGGGCTGACAGCCCTGATGAGCCTCATCCTGGCCCTCAGCCCCGACGGCCAGCTGCGCGGCATGATGTTCTGGCTAATGGGAGATTTATCCCTGGCTGAATCCGGCCTTCGAAACCTGCCCATACTTGCCCTGGGGGCGGCCCTGGGAATGATTTTCGCCCGTCACCTGAATGTGCTGTCGCGAGGAGAATTGCCCGCCGAGGCGCTGGGATTGTCAGTGAAGCCTGCCCGCATTGGCATTTATCTTGGTAGTTCCCTGATTACCGCCCTGGCCGTGACCACGGCAGGCAGCATTGGCTTCATCGGACTGGTGGTACCTCACCTGGTGCGCCTGGTGGCCGGACCCGATCACCGCATCGTGATCCCGGCCTCCGTGTTGTTGGGTGGGGCCTTGTTGACCTTTGCAGATGTGTTGGCAAGAACCGTCGTAGCTCCGGTCCAGCTGCCGGTAGGCGCGTTGACGGCATTAATCGGCGTGCCGCTTTTCCTGATGCTGCTGGGTCGCCAAAGACATATCGGCTAGTCGGAGATTTTTACCCGATCCCTGCCATCCGCCTTGGCCTGGTAAAGGGCCACGTCCGCTGCAGATAGCAAGCCCTCACCCAGAGCCGTATGGTCGGCTGCCGACCTGGGAGGAACAATTTCCGCAATTCCGATGGAGACCGTGACCGTCAGTGCCTGGTCGCTACTGACCTCCATAGGCGTGGCGGACACTGCCTTGCGTATGCGCTCCGCGAGCTTCTTGGCGTCCACCGCACGAGTGGCCGGCATCAACACAGCAAACTCCTCCCCGCCGTACCTGGCGGCCACATCGCTGGTTCGGATCTGGCCGGCAACCCGCTTCACGATCTCCCGCAGCACCCGGTCCCCCGCCTGGTGGCCATGGATATCATTCACCTGCTTAAAGTGATCCACATCCAGCATCAGGCAGGTAAGCGGAGCCTGCTGACGCTTGGCTACGGCGATCTCTTCCCCCAGACGCGACTCCAGGTAACGTCGGTTATGCATCCCGGTCAGTACATCGGTGAATCCGCTGCGCAGCAAGCGTGATCTGTTAACTGCATTTTCCACGGCAAAAGAAGCAACGTTTCCCAAGTGAGATAAAAAGCTGGTGGCGTGGTGCCGGGTAAAACGCCGGTCGTCCACGCTCGCGAAATTCAGGCATCCCACCAGGTTTTCCTCTCTCACCAGGGGAATCAGCGCAACACTCTTGAGCTGGTCTTTTTGCTGGAACAAAAGGTCGTGGTCACCACCAATGAATGGCCCAAGCCAGACGGAGCGCATCCGCTGAACCTGCGCCGGCACCACATTCATGGAGTCAACAAACCGGATTCCGGGAATCGCAGGTTCTTCACCCATCTCGCTGGCCAGCAAGTGGCGAATTTCATGTTCCGGATCCCATAGCAACAGAGTGACTTCATTCAGACCATAGGAATTGGCCAGCCCCACAGTAATGCGATCTAGAAGATCCTTCAGGGTCCGGGCCTTGAGCAGCAGAATCTCGCGCTCCAGCAGGCGCAGAAATATTTTCTCGTTGTCCGTGGCAGCCTTGCTCTGGATGAGTAGCTGTTGCCTCAGCTTTGCTATCTCATCCCGCTGGGTCATACCCTGCCGTCTCCCGGCCTATCGCGCCTTCCATGCACGTAAGACCGCCCCGAATCCATCAGCTGAACGAAGTCTTCCTCATGCCCGCCGCGAACCATGCCAATAATTCGCACCACTGCATCTTCCAGGGCAGTAAGGGCTTGTTCGCCGTACTCATTCAAGCGCTGGATTTCAAAATACAGCCGCGGGTTTTCCTCGCTGAGCTTTGCGGCGATATTGAACTGGGCATCAAAGGTGGTACTGGACATCTTGATCAGCGCCGGCGCCGCCTCACCGCTTTCCGCCAAGACGGTCACAAAGGCAATGTTCAACGCGTGGGACAGACCAAGCACATAGGCAATAAGGCGATCATGATCGTCCAGTCCCAATTCAACTTGTTCCGCCATGGTCGAGGCGAACAAGCCGCGGGCTTCCGCGGTCGCTGCCGGGCAGCCTACATCCACAAACACCACATGCCGTCCCGACAGCAATTCCGTATCAGGACCAAACATGGGATGCACCGAGGTAATCTTGCAACCAGCCTCGACCAGGTCAGTAAGAGGCTTGCGCAGGGGTGTCTTCAAAGAGCCCAAATCAAAGATCAGGCCTTGCGGTCGCACCTCAGACAACTCGGCGAGAATCTCCGCCGTCACCCGTAGCGGCGTGGCTACCACGATGATGTCATGATCCAGATCCATCTCCCGCCAGTCGAACTGATCGCCAGGGGGTAGCGCCGGGTCAGCAATATCGACGTTAAATCCCTGGGATCTCAGGAAACTGGCAAACCACGCGCCCATGCGTCCCGCGCCACCAATCACCAGGGCACGGCGCCCGCTCCCCTGGCCCTCGGCAGCCACCCTGTCCTGCTCCTGGGCAGTGAGGGATGAGCGAATCAGCATGGCCAGGAGTTCCTCGGCGATATCCCCCGACAATCCCACTTCGCCAGCCAGTCTCCGGGCATTTTCCAGCACCTCTTTTTCCCTGGCGAAATCCCGGGTGTTCTCACCCCGGTCACGCTTCACCTGGCCAATCTTCTTGGCTGCATCCTGTCGCTGGGCAACCAGCTCCAGAATCTGGCGATCCAGATTCGACAAGGTGTCTCTCAACGATTCCTTAGACATGTCTTCCTCACCGTGGTTTTACACGGCTTAACGATTGCAGGATATCCTGCGGGTTGAATGAGAATAGCGGCAAGTGTCACCATTTCGCGACCCATTAAACCCGCTCCGCCGGATAGATTGCGCCCGACGAGCAACGCACTTCGCTCATGGGTTGCGAAAATATGTATCCTCATGTCGGCTCCACGGGCTAACGCAGGAACAAGCGCTCCACGAGAGCCTGCAGGCGGCCGCCATAGGGCGGATGCAATACCCGCGAGGTATTGAGCATGCTCGGACGGGACAACACGCCCTTGGCATGTGAGAAGGTCAGGAAGCCTTCGTGACCGTGGTACGCGCCCATCCCCGAGGGACCAACCCCTCCAAAGGGCATATCGTCAATAGCCACGTGGAACACCGCATCATTGAAACACACGCCACCAGAATGGGTGCGTTCAAGCACCTTCTTGCGCGAGTCCTGGTCGTTCCCGAAATAATACAGTGCCAGCGGCCTGGGGCGCGCGTTCACAAACCCCAACGCAGCATCCAGCCCCGTGTAGCCGACCACCGGGAGAATGGGTCCGAAAATTTCTTCCTGCATCAATCGCATTGAGTCCTTGGCGTCCAGGACCAGGATCAGCGGCAACTTGCGGCGCTCGGGATCGAGCTTTTCACCACCGGGGTTTACCTCTATCAACTGGCCGCCTTTTTGGCGCGCGTCATCCAGCAATTCTATCAGGCGCTGGTACTGCTGACCGTTGATGATGCTCGTGTAATCATCATTGTCAGCCAGGGAACGATACATCCCGGAGAACACCTTGGTTATCGCCGCCACGAATTCCTGCTGCCGGCCTTCGGGCACCATCACATAGTCCGGGGCCACGCAGGTCTGGCCGGCATTGATCGCCTTGGTGAAACCCAGTCGTTCCGCCGCCATGTCCATGGAGGCCTCTGGTCCGATGATAGTGGGTGACTTGCCGCCCAACTCCAGGGTGACCGGTGTCAGGTTATCGGCCGCTGCCTTCATGACCAGGCGACCCACATTGGTAGACCCGGTAAACAGGATGTGATCGAAGGGCTTGGCTGAAAATGCCGCCGCCACATCCGGGCCACCGTTGATTACCGCCATGACCTGTTCGGGAAATGCAGCGGAAACCAGCTCCTCCAGCAAGGCGCCGGTCCTGGGTGTTGCCTCCGACATTTTGAGCATGACCCGGTTGCCTGCCGCCAGGGCATAAATCGCCGGGCCTATGGCCAGGAACAATGGATAGTTCCATGGCACGATAATTCCCACCACGCCCTTGGGTTGATAAACCACTTTTGCCGAGGTGGTCTTGAACAACATGCCCACGTGACGCCGCGAGGGGCGCATCCAGCGGCGCAGGTGACTGATGGCGTACTTGATGCCCTCAGCGGCCACCAGCATCTCGCACATAATGGTTTCGGTCTTGGAGCGGCATCCGAAGTCCTCGTAGATCACCTGGGCAATCCGCTCACGATTATCGAGCATCAGGGATTTGAGCACCTTCAGATTATCGATGCGCTCCCGGGCGTCTGGATAAGGACTGGATGCAAAATCCTTTTTCTGGAAATCGAATATCCGATCCAGTTCTTGTATCGAGGAATTCTGACTTTGCTCTTCGAGACTCGCGACCATTGCCAATCACTCCTTTTGTTCAGATGCCAATAGGTAATAAAACCATAGATTCCACCCGATGTCCTGTCTGATATGATCAAATATTGGTGGAACACAAGGACGGTTGAGAAGCGCTTTCTCCAGGCAACGCGGGTCCGACAACTCCCTGGTCTGGCGAAGCTCTCGACGGCATCAGGCATCAAACTCCGGCACGGAGGCAGGAAATCATGGCCCGTCAAGCACGTAACGCATTAATCGCCGGCGCATCCGGACTGGTTGGCAGTTTCTGCCTGCAAAGACTGTTACGGGATGAGCGCTACAACAACATCCACTCACTGGTGAGGCGGCCCTCGGGAATTACGCATCCCCGACTGATAGAGCATGTGCTGGACTTCGGTTCTCTAGAGAAAGAATCGACCCTGCCCGCGGTGGATGATGTGTATTGCTGCCTCGGAACCACCATAAGCAAGGCAGGTTCTCGAGAGGCCTTCGAAAAGGTAGACCATGATTACGTGCTGAAGCTGGCGCAAATCACACGACTAGGCGGAGCACAACGATTCCTGCTGGTCTCCTCCCTGGGCGCGGATCCGGTCTCCGGTGTTTTTTATAACCGGGTGAAGGGCGCCACCGAGTTGGACATTCAGCAACTGGACTTCCCTGCCTTGCATATATTCCGCCCCTCCTTGCTCACCGGGCCACGCAAGGAGTTCCGACTGGGCGAGCGCCTGGCGATCCCGGTTGCCTCCCTGCTTCGTCCACTCATGCGCGGCGGCCTGGCCAGATATCGCGCCGTCCACGCCGATCACGTGGCCGAATGCATGATCGAAGCCGCCTTTGTCGATATGGTGGGAGTAGAGATTCACTACCCCTCGGAGACCGGTAGCGGAAGCGGCCCTACCTCACTGGACTCATTCTAGAGTCGACGGACATGGCCGGAACAGGTGTTGGAGTGCTATAAAGCGCAGCATGCTTGCCTGCTCAAACATAGATGTCTGCGTCGCCGGTCGCGCCCTGGTCAGTGATCTGAACCTGGCCACCAGTGGCGGGCAAAATATTGCCCTGCTGGGTCAAAACGGCGCCGGCAAGACGCTCACCCTGCATACCCTGGCAGGATTGCGCCCTCCTGCTCGCGGGGAAATCCAACTGGGCCAGCAACCCCTGAAATCCCTGGGGCGCAGGCAGATAGCCAAGCAACTCGGTCTGCTTATGCAGGCCTACGAAGACCCGTTTCCCAGTACCGTGCTGGAAACCGTGCTGGTCGGGCGTCATCCGCATATAGATTTTTGGCAATGGGAATCCACGGCAGACGTGGAACTGGCCCGGCGCGCCCTGGGACAAATGGATTTGCAGGGACTGGAGCAAAGGAATATCCACACCCTGTCCGGCGGAGAGCGGCGGCGCCTGGCGATCGCTGCAGTGCTTGCGCAAGAACCCGATATTTACCTGATGGACGAACCGCTGAACCACCTGGACCCCCAGCACCAATTGCACGTCCTGAAACTGCTGCAGGAACTATCCAGCGCTGGCAGCACGGTACTGACTACCCTGCATGATCCCAACGCAGCCACGGCTTACTGCACCCACGCCCTGCTGCTTTTTGGGGATGGCGAATGGCTGATGGGAGAATGTGAGGAGGTGCTGACCCCAGACAACCTTGGTCGCCTGTACAACACCCGGGTTGAGGAAATGGACTGGAAGGGACGTCGGTATTTTGCACTGACCTGAGTTCGCTTCAGATCTCGATCTCACCCTGAAGATAAAAATTGGTGTAACCACCCAACTGCACGCGATTCCCCTGTAATTCGCAATACAGATCGCCGCCACGACGAGAAAGCTGCTTCGCTCGCAGGCAAGTCTTGCCCAGCCTTTGAGCCCAGTATGGCACCAGCGTGCAGTGAGCCGATCCGGTCACCGGATCTTCGTCCACCGACAACAGCGGGGCGAAAAAGCGCGACACGAAATCCACCTCATCGCCTGGCGCGGTAACGATCACGCCCTTGCGATCCAGCGTGGCAAAATCTTTAAGATTCACATCCAGGCCTCGCACCTGCTCTTCAGAGTCCAGCACCGCCATGTAGTACTCGGCCACCAGTACCTCTAAAGGCTGAACACCCAGGCCCCTGATCAGGTTTCCCGGCGCCGCCACTTCTTCTGCGGGAATCACAGGGAAGTCCAGCAGGATTTTCTCCTTGTCGAATTCGACGCCCAGGCGACCGCTCATGGACTGAAAGTCCACCCGCCTGCAGTCAGGCTGAAGAAAACGTCGAACCACCGCGGCAGAAGCCAGCGTTGCATGGCCACAAAGGGGAACCTCGGCTGCAGGGGTAAACCACCTGATTTGGTAACCATCGTCAGCCGGTAAAATGAACGCTGTCTCCGACAGGTTGTTCTGGAAAGCGATCCGCTGCATGGTTGCGTCGTCCAGCCACTCGTTCAGCGGACAAACCGCAGCGGGATTCCCCCGAAAAGGCTCCCGGGAAAAAGCGTTGACGATATACAGCGGGAGCTTCACAGGCCCTCCAGAACCTGGCCGTGTAGCAATGCGTTGGCCGCGAGAACGGAACGGGTCTCCAGACCCAGTTCCCCCCCGTTCAAGTCGGTAAAGACCCCGCCCGCCTCGCGCACGATGACGGCGAGGGCGGCGATGTCCAGGATATTTACATCGCTCTCCAGCACCACGTCGATCTTGCCTGCAGCGAGCAAGTGGTAATGGTAGAAATCCCCGTAGCCCCGGTTCCGGCTGACCCTGGAAACCAGCTTGCCCAGGCTGCCCCAATCAGGACCCGAGGCCATGGTTTTCAGATTGCCGGTGGACAGGGCGCACTGATCGATACTGTCGATATCGCTAACAGCAAGCCGCTTGCCGTTCAAAAAGGCGCCCCTGCCCTTTTCCGCCCAGGCCAGCTCCTTGAATCCCGGCGCACTGGATACACCAAGCACCAGCTCACCGTCTCTCATCAGCGCAATCTGGGTAGAGAAAAACGGATACTCCCTGACAAAGCTCTTGGTGCCATCAATGGGATCCACCAGCCAGAGGTATTCGGCGTCGATATTCTCCTGGCCGGTTTCCTCTCCGTAGAAGCCATGTCCGGGAAAAGCATCGGAAATGATCTGGCGAATCACTTTCTCGGACTCAATATCGGCAATAGTCACCGGCGATAAATCCGATTTTGTCTCAATCTGAAATTGCTGCTGGTAGTACTTCATGATCACGCCAGCAGCGGCTTCCGCCGCATTCAAGGCGACCGACAGATGTTCACTGGGTTGCATTTTTGCGCCTGTTTCCTGCTCAGTAGGGGTAAGTTCGAGCTTGACACCACCTTACCTGCTTGTCGAGAATACCTGCTGCCAGGTGCACCTGAAATTCGTTTCAGGTTAACGGGAAGCCGGTGAGCCATCACGCAGGATGGCGATTCCGGCGCTGCCCCCGCAACGGTAATCGAGTTGACCGACTGTCAGTCGTCGTTTACTCCAAACGACACAGCCACTGCGCATCATGCGAGCGTGGGAAGGCGACAGACGCAGGATAGTGTTATCCGCTCGAGAGTCCGGAGACCGGCCTGGCTAAGGTACCGGTATCGCGGTGGGCGTTACTCCGGGCTTGCTCATTCTGCTCGCTTGGACAATCCACTTCGAACTCCTGCCGGCGTTAGTCATAAGTCGTAGCGACCCGCGGGTGTGCGGTTGCGAAAAGGATTGTCTGAATGAAATATCCCCTGTCTATTCTGCTCATTTTATTGAGCGCTCCCTCCCTTGTGTCTGCACAAGAACAAGCAGAAGACATTGAAACTGTTGTGGTTACAGCAACCCGGACCTCCCGGGCAGAGGACAAGGTATCGGCACCGGTCATCGTAATAGACCGCGCCACAATCGAACGCAGCATGGCCACAGACATGGCCGACCTGCTCAAGTTTCATGCCGGCCTGGACATCGCCCGCAACGGCGGCCCGGGCCAGCTAACCTCAGTGTTCATACGGGGCACCGAAAGCAACCACACGCTGGTGATGATTGACGGCGTGAAAATCAACCCGGGCACGGCCGGCGGGGCTGCCCTGCAGCAGATCAATCCCGAGATGGTGGAACGAATTGAAATCGTCAAGGGACCCCGTTCCTCGCTATATGGTTCAGAGGCTATCGGCGGTGTTATTAATATTATCACCCTGCGCAAGGCACAGACCGGCATGTCCGCCAGTCTTGGTGCAGGTAGCTATGCCACACGGGACGGATCCTTTGACGGCAGGATTAGCGGAGACTCGGGCTCCATGGGAGCCAGTGTAAGCTGGATGGAAACCGACGGATTTCCTGTTCAAACAGGCACCGAACTGGATCGTGGCCACGACAATCGCACTGCCAATGTGTTCGGTGAACTGAGCCTGGGGGCAGCACTCCTGAGCGTCCGCCACTGGGAAGCCCGGGGAAACACCGAGTACCTGGATTTCTTCCTTGCCCCCCTGGACCAGGATTTCCGCAACCAGGCCACCACCATGCAGGTTGAGGCCGGCCTTGCCGGAAACTGGCAGACCTCGGTGATGCTCAGCCGCGTAGTGGATGAACTAAGCCAGAACCAGAGCAGCGACTTTTTCATTACCGAGCGAGACACCCTGGACTGGCAAAACGATTTCCAGGCCGGTGAGCACCTGTTCACCGCGGGTCTTTACCTGTCCTCGGAAGATACCCGGGCACTGAGCTATGGCACCGGATACGACGAATCCACCGATATCAACGCTGTTTACCTGCAGGACCAGATACAAAGCGGTGCCCATGACCTGGTTGCGGCCTGGCGCCACACCGACCATGAATCCGCAGGCTCACACAACACCTGGAACCTGGACTATGGGTTCAGCCTCACCCCGGCCTTGCGCCTGAACGCAGGTGCGGGCACCGGATTCCGGGCGCCGAACGGTTCCGAGCGGTATGGCTACGGGGGCAATCCCGATCTGCTTTCCGAGACCAGCGCCAACCTGGAACTGGGGGCAAGCTATCAGCTGGACCCGAAGCAGCAGGTGTGGATCAGGGCATTTGACAACGAAATCGATAACCTCATCGACTATGTGATCCTGGACTTCAACACCTTCGAAGGCATCAACCAGAATGTCGCCCGGGCGCGCATCCGGGGAATCGAAGCCGGTTACGAATACATTGGCCAGGACTGGCGGTTCCGTGCAGAAGGCATATCCCAGGATCCCGAGGACAGGGGCACCGGGGAAACACTGCTGCGTCGCGCCAGTGAAAGTCTGAGCGCATCCCTGGTGCGCGGACTCGGATCTCACGAACTGGGCTTAGACATGCTTAGCACCGGCGAGCGCTCGGACTACGGATTTCCCAGCCCAACCCGCCTGCCTGGCTACACCTTGTTCAATCTCACTGCACGAATGAGCCTGGGCAACAGCTGGTGGCTACAGGGCAAGGTTGAAAACCTCCTGGACAAGCAGTACCAGACGGTCGCCGGTTACACGACTTCCGGCCGAGGGGTGTATCTTTCGGTTAACTACCGAAGTTTATGATCCCAGGGATCAGACAGGAGCCACGAAATGGGAAATCGACTCAGCAAGATTTACACCCGTACCGGTGATGACGGCACCACCGGACTGGGCGATGGATCTCGCATTGCCAAGGATGATGCAAGGGTGGAAGCCTATGGCACGGTGGATGAAACCAACAGCGCCATAGGGATGGTACTGGCATGCCAAGATCTTCCCGAGGATGTACGCAACTGCCTTACCCGGGTTCAGCACAACCTGTTCGACCTGGGTGGAGAGTTATGCTTGCCAGGCTATACGGCCGTGAACGATGACCACGTCACCCGACTGGAGGAGAGGCTCGACGCCTTCAATGCAGACCTGCCACCGCTGAAAGATTTCATCCTGCCCGGCGGCGGGGAAGCGGCAGCCGCCTGCCACCTGGCCAGGACAATTTGCAGACGCGCGGAGCGGCGTGTGACAAGCCTGGGACGCACTGAGGACATCAACCCGGCAGTCTTGCGCTATCTGAATCGCCTCTCGGACTTGTTGTTTGTCATTGCCCGGGTGCTCGCCCGGCACGCCCAGGGACAGGAAGTCCTCTGGCAGCGTGAGTTCACCGAATCCTGAACCTGTACTGACTACCGGGCGTGCTCTTCGGAGCGGGCCCGGTCCAGCGCATCGCATACCTGGCGCGCGCCTTCCATCAGTCTGGGGCTGGCCCGGGCGGTGAGCCTGGCATCGACACCCATCACTCCGGATTTGCCGATGACCTGCATGGCCGGCCACCGGGACCACAAGGCGATGACGTCTTTCGCCTGCTCATTGCCAGTCAGGATTACCCGGGGATCCGCAGCCACCACGGCTTCCGGGCTGACCACCGGCGCCAGTTCATTCAAGGAACCGAACACATTTTGTCCGCCGCAGAGTTCGATTATCTGACCTGTGAACTGGCGGTTGGTGATGGTGTACAGCGGCTGCGCGGAGACTTGATAAAACACGGTTATCTTTTCAACCCCGGTGTAGCGCTGGCGCAATCCAGCCAGCTGCCGACGGTACTCGGCCGCGGCGACTTCGGCCTGGCCGCCATGACCGGTCCACTCGCCAATGCGCTCAAGATGTTCCGCCACATCGTCCAAGGTGCGGGGCGTCAGCACCTCCACCCTGAAGCCCAGTTCCCTGACACGGTCGAGCAGGTGGACGGGGTTTCCCCCTCCCCATCCCAGCACCAGGTCCGGTTTCAATGCAGAGAGGCGCTCGAAATCGATTCGGAAGGCGTCGCCCACGCCGGGAAGAGTCTTTACCTGCTCGGGATAATCGCTGTATGCAACAACCCCTACCAGCGCATCACCGGCTCCGGCCGCGTAAACCATTTCCGCCAGATTCGGGGCAAGGGTGACGACCCGCGTGGCAGGCTGCGCAAACAATGGCATGGCCAACAGCCCCAGCAGGACCAGTAATGGGCGGAAAAAGATCATGATTGCTGCTACAAGACCCAGCCGAACAGGGTTATCAGCGAGATCACGGTGATCCAGATAAAGAACGTCCGGTTCACCAGACGCATTGCCGCCCGCAGGCGACCAACCTGGGCCTGATTGTCATCAAAACCATCCAAGGCCAGGGCGCCCTTGCCAACGCAGGCCACAACCTCCTCATTGGCGTCAAAAAAGTGGGGAGAACATTCCTGGTAATACGAACGCCAGTCCGCCACGGCGTCTTCAAAGCTGCCGGCCAGCGCGTAGCCCACCGCCAGCAATCGCGAGGGCACCCATGCCAGTAGCCAGTGCAATCGCTTGGCTGCACTGAGAAAGTCCAGTTCCTCGGGATCGACCTTGCCGTCACGCCAGGCCTCGAACTGGGCCCGGCGCCTCATCAGGTCCATAACCCTGAACAACCAGGCACCCACCGGGCCAATAATGATGAACCAGAAAATCACCCCGAACAGCCGGTTGTTGGCCTGGACAAATACGGCATCTTCGAGCGCCCGGTCCCTGGCGGCAGCGCGACGCGGTGCATCCTCTTCCAGCAATTCCTTGGCAACACGCCGGGAGGTTTCCTGGTCACCGGCTTCCACCGCCTTGCAGTAATCCTCCACTTCGCTGCCCAGGTCCCGGGGACCCAATGAAAACAACAATACGATGGCCGCGAAAGCCAGGTAGGGAACGCCACCCAGCAAGTGCGAGAAATATATCGCCACGATGGCAAACGGCAGACATGGCAGCAGAACCATGAACAAGCCGATCAGCAGGCAGACAGCTTTACCCCTGCCGCGCATTTGATTAAAGCCCCAGTCAAAATACCGGTCGAACCAACGCAGATCACGAAGATGCAGCATCTTTGTCAGCACGCGTTCCAGTATCAATCCGAGGAACAGGGCGATCAGGTTCATAAATGACTCTCAGGCACTGGGCGTTTCGCGGCGGGTCGCCGGTCAGGCAAACAGGCGGTTCCAATCAAAGGCTGTCCCGGGATCGGTCTTGCGGCCCGGAGCAATGTCGGAATGGCCTACAATACTGTCAGCCCTTATTGAAGGATAGGCACTGAGCAG
>JAOTSW010000199.1 GCA_029864735.1 Chromatiales bacterium
CGCTCTGGGCCGTTACACCGAAGTATTGAACGCCTCCTACGACTCGGTGCGCTACGATCCCATGTCGCGCATTGCGCTTTACAATCACGCCCTGGAGTTACAGGATTACCGCCGCAATGACGAAGCTGAGGCAACCGCCCTGCGCCTGCGTGAGCTGGACCCGCCCTGGGGAGAATGGGCGCTGGGTCGTCTGGCGAGGAATGAAGGTCGATCGGGTATTGCGGCAGAGCACTTGCTGCGTGCCTTCAGGGAGCGGCCGCAAGCCAGGGAGCAGTTGGCGGAGTTGCTCTCCGACATTGGGCTTTACCATGAAGCGGCGCGGATATCGCCCGAAGACAAGGTTCTTGCCGGCTGGGCGCGGGGAGGCATCAGCGAGGCATTCAAGGTGGCCGAAGCCAATTACCGGGAGCATCCCGGGAGGAATACACGGGCCGAATATGCAGGATTTCTTTGGGCGAGCGGTCGGATCGAAGAGATGTACCCGCTTACGCTCGAACTATGGCAGGACACCGGGGATGGCGCCAGCCTGAATCCCAGGATTCTCACCCTGCTCGCCGCAGTGGCCCGGTCCGCCGGCGACTCGCGCCGGGCCACCCAGTGGCGCACCCTGGCAGGGGAGCGGCAAGACAAGATCGAGCGGTCGAACAGGATTGGCAGTGCCTGGGACTGGCCCTTGACGAAGGCGCGCATGGCCGCCTACGACGGGGACGGGGATGCGGCCCTTGCTTACCTGGCCGAGGCCACGGCGGCCGGTTTCCGGGCCGAGCCTGAGCAATTGAGGAATGACGGACTTTTTTCCCAATACAAATTCCGACAGGACTTCCAGGATCTGAGGAAGCAGTGGGATAAGCGACTGGCCGAGGAACGGGAGTACATCGCCAACCTCCTGTGCGGCGACGAGCCGCCGCTGCCCGACTATGAGCCGGCTCCCGAGACCTGCACCTACGCGACCATCATGTAATTTGTAACCGATATTTGTCAGGACAGCAGAAACGCACGAAGGGGGAAGTGGAACGTGACAGCCCCGCCCGGGACATCACGCGCCGAGCCCTTTTTCGAATTGAACAGGACGCCTGCAACACATGTCATTTCTAGCTGAATTAAAACGCCGCCATGTCATCCGGGTCGGCATCCTGTATGGCGTCATCGCCTGGCTGCTGATGCAGTTCACCGACGTGCTGTCTTCCCTGCTGCCTTTGCCGGCCTGGGCCGGCTCCCTGGTGGTGATGCTGCTGGTTCTCGGCTTTGTGCCGGTGATGGTGTTCGCCTGGATATACGAATTGACACCCGACGGCCTGAAGCGGGATGCCGGGGTCGACAGGTCGCAGCCGATTGCCTCGGCAACCGCCCATCGCATCAATACCCTGATAGTCGCGCTGCTGGTCCTGGCTATCGCGACAGTTATTCTCGATCGGGTAATGCCAGGCCCGACTCCGATGCCTGGGCCGGTGACCGCTGCGATGACGGCCGTCGGTGATGCTGTTAACTCCGTTGCCGAAATAACCGGGGTCATCAAGGACACATCCATTGCGGTTTTGCCCTTTGCCGACCTCAGCGCCGACCAGGATCAACGCTATTTTGCCGACGGCATATCCGAGGAATTGCTGAATGTACTGGCGCGAGTGGATGCCCTGCAGGTGGCATCACGCACCTCGGCGTTCAGTTACAGGGACTCCAAACAAAAGGTATCCGAGATCGGCAGGGAATTGGAGGTGGCCAATGTACTGGAAGGCAGCGTACGCAAGGACAAGCAACGCATCCGCATCACCGCCCAGTTGATCGACGCCCGCACCGACAAGCACTTGTGGTCGGAAACCTACGACCGGGACTTGAGCGACATTTTCGCGGTGCAGGACGAGATCGCCAATGCCATCGTCAAGGCATTGGTGGACAAGCTGGGCGTCGCGCAGGACGCCAGGCCCGTCACCGTGCTCCCGGCGACCGCAAACCTGGATGCCTATGAGTTGTATCTGAAGGGCCGGGATTTGTTTAACCGGCGCGTAAGCCTGCCAACCAGTATCCGGTATTTCCAGCAGGCCATCGCCCTGGATCCCGAATTTGCGAAAGCCTGGGAGAGCATGGCGGCAACCCTGGCGATAGTCGATGATTATGTACCCGGCGATATCGATCACGCCGCGGACGCGGAGGCGGCGGCCCACCGGGCAATTGAACTGGATGATTCCCTGTCCATGCCATACGCGGTCCTGGCCAGCTTGATTCAGTATCGCGCGACCGCAAGGGACTGGGTGGCCGGATTTGATTATTACGAGCGTGCGATTCGGAACGATCCCAATAACGTCACCGCTTTTGCCTGGCGCGGCGGTACCTATGTGGACGCGGGTTTCCTTGACCAGGGAATCGCGGATCTCGATCATTGCCTGGAGCTTGATCCCAAGTATTTTCTCTGCCAATGGCTCCTGGCCATCGCCCATGTGGACAAGGGAGACGATGAAACGGGGATTAAGTACTGGGAGAAAGCGATACTGAATGATTTCAGCAGCGGTAACGGCCAAATTGTGGGCGCCTATTTGCGATCAGGAAAACGGGTAACGGCCGCGCTGGTGGCCGGGAGTGACTTTCCCAAGGAGTCGAATCCACCTGTGTCTGTCTGGATTGAAGCGCTTGAGACGCCTGATGAGAACCAGTCCCGGCGGTTGGAAAAATTCGATACCTGGTTGAGAGAGTCGGGCCTCTCCCTTGCCCTGGAAACTCCATTGCTGGTTGCATTGCAAGCCTATGACCGCATCGACCCGCTGGCGACAATTACGGTTCAAAGCGCATGGTTGCCGGAATTCCACGCGTACCGCCAGACCCGGTACTTCCAGCAAATGATGCGTGACATGGGGATCCTCGAGTACTGGCAGGAAACAGGCTTCCCACCCCAGTGCCAGCCGGTGGGTGAGGACGGGTTCCGGTGCGATTGAATTCTAATTTTGGCGGTAGGCCGATAAATAGAATCGAACCGCATTCTTCATTCGACTGACAGCGAGTCAAGGTGAGCAGCCAAGCCATTATCTTCTCTGGCGTTGCCGTATACATGGTGCTGATGATCGTCATCGGGGCACTGGCGGCGCGCAAGACTCAGACCGCGGATGACTTCATGGTGTCCGGGCGACGGATGCCATTCTGGATATGTACCGCCACCCTGGTCGCCACCTGGTTCGGCGGCGGGCCCATGGTGGGAGTCGCGGGCCAGTCCTACAACGAGGGAATGCTGGGGGTGATCGCCGATCCCTTTGGCAGCACTCTCGTGCTGGTGATCATGGGCTTGTTTTTCGCCCGCATCATGCGCCGGCTCAAGCTCAGGACTTTCGTCGAGGTCTTCAACCAGCGCTATGGCACGACCGCTGCCAGCGTGGCGGCCGTGGCGTCCATCATGAGCAGCGTCGGCTGGACTGCAGGCATGCTGGTCGCATTCGGCTATGTGTTGCAGGTACTCACCGGCATCCCGCTTGAAATTGGTATCGTCGCCGGCGCGGTCATCGTCTTCATTTACACCATGGCCGGCGGTATGTGGGCCGTGGCCATTACCGATTTCGTGCAGATGGGTATCATCGCCATCGGCCTGGTGGTGCTTTTTGTGGTGGTGATTTCTGACCTGGGTGGCTGGGCCGCGGTGTCTGCCCGCTTTCCCGAGAACGCCCTGCGTATTCTTCCCCTGGATAATTCCCCGGTGACCTGGCTGAACTACCTGCGCATGTGGTTAATCTTCGGCCTGGCCGACATATCCTCCCAGTCGCTGATCCAGCGAGCCATGTCCTCGCGTTCCGAGCAGGTGGCCCAGAATGCATTCTATGCATCGGCGGTTGGGTATCTGACGCTGGGAATGATACCGGTGATGCTGGGTATCATCGCCGCCACCAGCTATCCCGGCATCGCCGAGCCGAATCACGTCATCGCCACCCTGGCCCTGGAGCACCTGCACCCGGTGGCCATGGCCGTGTTTGTCGGCGCACTGCTGGCCGCCATCATGAGTACCACTGACAGCTCCATGCTATCGGCGGCAAGCGTGTTCACGGTGAATCTGCTGCCGCTGATCAAGCCCGACGCGTCGGACCGGACCCGGCTGTGGGTGACCCGCCTGGGTATCCCGGTGTTTGGCGTTGTCGCCCTGGTGGTGGGGCTGAAGGCCAAGACGGTGTATCAATTGGTGGTGGACAGCAATTTCGCCATGCTGGCCATCGTAGTCGTGCCCTTCGTGGCAGGACTGTGGTGGGAAAAGGCCAATCGCACCGGCGTCCTCGCCTCCATGGTGGTCGGTTTCGTCACGCTGAATTTGATCTACTTCCTGCTGCCGGAGATGCCCGCCGACCTGCTGGGAATGCTGGCCGGGCTGGTCACCTTGCTGGTGGTTACGCCCCTGACCC
>JAOTSW010000200.1 GCA_029864735.1 Chromatiales bacterium
CGTGATTAAGAACTATGAGGTTTGGCGTCCAGACTGGATGCTGCACGGGTTTGTAAGCCTGGCGATCGCCCGGGCCGCCCTGGAACTCCACCCCACACTGCGTTGGCTGCCTGTCGCCGGCATGGCGGTGATCGCACTGAGCTTCACCTTGCGCTGGCGTCCCCGTGAAGCTCACGGCAATCCGCTGTTGAGTGTTTTGCATATCTCCATGGCCTGGTTGGTTGTGGCGTTGTTTTTACAATTCGCCCAGGACCTGGGCCTGGCCCTGCTCGACAAGACCTGGCTGGGAAAGGCGCCTTTGCATGCCATGGCCTTTGGGTTCTTTGGCAGCATGCTGGTTGCCATGGCTACCCGGGTCACCATGGGGCACTCTGGCCGCCCCCTGGAAATGGACAAGACCGGCTGGCGAATATTCTTGCTGGTTCAAGTTTCCGCAGTCGCCAGGGTAAGCGCCGAGCTGCTTCCCTTGGCAGGAACCTGGCTGACCTTGTTTGCTGCGAGCGTCTGGTTCCTGGCGTTTGCTGCCTGGGCCGGCAAGTACGGCCCCATTTACTTTCAACCACGGGCTGATGGTCGCCCGGGTTAGCGACCGGGCGGGGAGTTTTTGACTTGCTGTATGTGTACGTAAAACAGTTTCACGTGTTCAGCGTTTTGAGCAGCATTGTCCTGTTCATGTTCCGCGGTGGCCTGATGTTTTCTGGCTCGCGCCTGCTGTTCCACCCGCTGGTGAAGATTGCGCCCCATGTGGTGGACACCCTGTTGCTGACCAGTGCCCTGTGGCTGATGTCGCTGGTTCACCAGTATCCCTTCGTGCACGACTGGCTGACGGTCAAAGTGGTCTTGCTTGTGCTCTACATCGTGCTTGGGAGTTTCGCGCTCAAGCGGGGGCGCAACAAGTTTCAGCGCGGGCTATTTTTTGCCGGCGCACTATTGGTTGTGTTTTTCATGCTTTCTGTGGCCAGGACGCATCAGCCCCTGGGCATTTTTTCTGGTTGGGCGGGTCAGTTTTCGTGACCCGACCCGGCCAGTTTTTGGGTGAAATATTAATAGAACAAGACTTGGAAAATCTAACATCCCCTGTACGCTGCGCCGATAAGCAATCGCGTTACAGGCAGGAAATTGAAACGGGAGTCTGCTGACGTGAATATTCAAACATTAATTGCTTTATGCGGGATATCCGCAATGCTCGTCGGGTGCAGTAATGATTCGGCGGATGCCGACGGCAAGGCGGCTGCCGGGAGTCACTTTTTACAGGATACCGGTGGCTCGGCCAGGGGGGATTTTGGTCCGCCACAGGGCGAGCCGATCCAGGCAATCCTGACCGATGCACCCATGGTGCCGCCGCCCGTCAATCGTGATTATCCTGCCAAGGTCATCGTTGACCTTGAAGTGGTCGAAAAGGAAATGGAGATTTCCGAGGGCGTGCGCTATACGTTCTGGACCTTTGGTGGGTCAGTGCCGGGCAAGTTCATGCGTATACGCCAGGGCGACACGGTGGAATTCCACCTCAAGAATCATCCCGATTCGAAAATGCCCCATAACATCGATCTGCATGCGGTGACCGGCCCCGGCGGTGGTGCCACCTCCAGCTTTACCGCCCCGGGTCATGAATCGGTGTTCAGTTTCAAGGCCTTGAACCAGGGCCTGTATGTTTATCATTGCGCCACCGCGCCGGTGGGTATGCACGTAGCCAACGGCATGTACGGTCTGATCCTGGTTGAGCCCCCGGAAGGGTTGCCGCCGGTGGATCGTGAGTTCTACGTGATGCAGGGTGACTTCTACACCGTCGGCAAGTACCGGGAGAAGGGTCACCAGGTGTTCGACATGCAGAAGGCGATTGAAGAGAACGCCACCTATGTGGTCTTCAATGGCGCCGAGGGTGCGCTGGTGGGGGACAATGCCCTGAAGGCGAAAGTGGGCGAAACTGTTCGCCTGTTTGTCGGCAATGGCGGCCCTAACCTGGTGTCGAGTTTCCATGTGATCGGTGAAATCTTCGACAAGGTATTTTTCGAAGGCGGCACCCACTACCAGGAAAACGTACAGACTACCCTGGTTCCTGCCGGTGGCTCGGCGATGACAGAGTTCAGGCTGGAAGCGCCGGGAACCTTAATCCTGGTAGACCACAGTATATTTCGCGCTTTTAACAAGGGCGCCCTGGGCATGCTCAAGGTAGAGGGTGATGAGCAGCTTGCAATTTACTCGGGTAAGGAAGTGGACAACGTTTACCTGGCTGACAAGGCGGTGGAAGAAGGTGCGCCGGTAATCGCCGGTGTGGCCGCTGCCCAGCAGGCCGGTTCCGCCACCAGGGAAGACCAGATCGCCGCCGGTGCCGTGCTGTTCAATGGAACATGTTCAGTGTGTCACCAGAACAATGGCAAGGGCCTGCCGGGAGTTTTCCCGCCCCTTGCCGATTCGGATTTCCTGACCGCCAAGAGCCAGGAAAAGGTAATCAGTGCGGTGATTAATGGCATTAGCGGTCCGATTACCGTGAATGGCGAGGACTACAATTCAGTCATGCCGCCCATGAGTAACCTGAACGACGACGAAATCGCCAATATCCTGACCTACGTTTATAACAGCTGGGATAACAAGGGTGATGTTGTCAGTCCCGCCAAGGTTGCCGAAGTGCGGGCCGGCACCAAGCGTCCAGCCGGTGCGGCTCACTAGCTGATGGTTAGCTGGCTAAAATCAAGCAGGGCGACCCTTGCCATTATTGTGATGGCAGGGGTTGCGCCCGGGTTTGCGGGGGCGCCGGATGAGGCGCCCACGCTTCCTGGCGGTGCTTTCAAAACGGTAGTGCCCTTCGAGGAAGGCAAGGATGCGGTGCTGATTCCGCCGTTTCGCATGGATCCGACAGTGGTCACCAACGGTGAGTTTCTCGGCTTCGTGAAAGCTCATCCAGACTGGCAACGCAGTCGTGCGCCCCGCCTGTTTGCCGGGGAGGGCTACCTGGGACACTGGAAGGATGATCTGGAACTGGGAAAGGACGTGCTGGCCGATCAGCCGGTTACCCGGGTTAGCTGGTTTGCAGCCACCGAGTATTGCGATGTACGAGGCGGACGCCTGCCAAGATGGCATGAATGGGAGTTTGCCGCGGCTGCCGACGAAGAGCGTTTTGATGCGCGTAGTGACCCGGCCTGGCGGCAACGCATCCTGGCCTGGTATGCGGTGCCATCCAATCGGGCTTTGCCGGAGGTCCCCGCGGGGATTGTGAATGCCTGGGGTCTTTACGACCTGCAGGGCCTGGTCTGGGAATGGGTGGAGGACTACAACGCCTTGCTGGTGAGCAGCGATAACCGGGAGCAGGGCGGTGCAGACAAGCTGCAGTTCTGCGGCGCCGGCGCTATCACCATGGAGCAGAAGGAAAACTACGCGGTGCTGATGCGGGTAGCCATGCTAAGCAGCCTTGAGGCGAATTTCGCCACCCGTGACCTGGGCTTTCGTTGTGCCTATGACATTCCACAGGAATAGCCAGATGAACATTCTAAAATTGATCGCGTTATGTGCAGCCATAATGGCCCTGCCCTTGTCAGCCGAGCCCAATGAATACGCGCCGGACTCCCTGTATCGCCTGGAGGTGGATTTGCATGGTCACCAGGGCGTGCGGGGGAGCCTGGATATGAATGCCGGGTCCTACACCCTGGTAACGATGTTCTACGGCTCCTGCCCCCACGTGTGCCCGATGATCATCAGTACCATGCAGGAGGCGGAAAAGGCGTTGACTGTCGAGCAGCGTGCCAGGCTGAGAGTTTTGATGGTGAGCCTGGATAGCAAGCGCGACACTCCTGAGTCCCTGGCGACAGTTGCCGAGGAAAGGCATGTGGACAGCAGTCGCTGGACCCTAGCCAGCGCCAGTGCCATGGATGTGCGGAAAGTTGCAGCGGTGCTGGGAATCCGCTTCCGGGAGTTGCCTGATGGGGCGTTTAATCACACCTCGGAAATGATTCTGCTGGATCCTGCCGGCATCGAGGTGACCCGCAGTGACAAGCTGGGAAAACCCGCCTCGGAATTTGTTGAAGCCCTGCGGGAGGCGACCTCCGGAGACTGATACAGCGAGTACGATAAAAAAGGCCCCTTAACGGGGCCTTTTAACTACTTGATCATGGGCCCGGAGGCGCGTCCAACTGTATGTGCTTTTCGATGAAGGCGAACAAAATCCGCTGGGGTGCGACTGGCTCCCGTTTCGGATTTTTATCATTGGTACAGTTATTTCAGACGTCGAGGCCAGTTGCAGATCGAGGGTTGAACCTACCGGTTTTTGTGGCCGCGCAACTACCCATCAAGTCGGCGACGCCGATTTGGTTTTCTCTTTAAGCGCAAGTCAGTCGATAAGCTCTAGGCCGCCTTATGAGTGTCGA
>JAOTSW010000201.1 GCA_029864735.1 Chromatiales bacterium
ACATATCGCCCCCAGCAGTCCCAGGGAAAACACGATGGATGCCACCACCGATGCCCTGGCCAATACCAGCGTCATGAGCAAGGCGACTAGCAACAGGGTGACTAATTCTATTCCCCGCACATAGAAGGGATGCTGCAACATCCGTTCATCCAGGATGCCCGACACAATATTCGCGTGAATCTCCACCCCTGTGTAACGGTCGCCAACCGGCGTCGTCCGCAAATCATGCAAGCCGGGGGCGCTGGTACCAATGAGCACGATGGCGTCTTTCAGGGGGTACTTGGGCGCCGTACCATTTAAGACATCCAGCGCTGAAACATAAGGGAAACTTCCCAGGTGACCACGGTAGGGAACCAATACCGCCGCCTCGGCGTCCATGGGCACTTTTCGATCACTCACCCACAGCCATTCAAGGTCCAGTCCATCCCTGGGACCGTTAGCCCCGGAATAGAACTCAAAACGCAGCGGCGGGCGTTCCAGTGCGGCCCTGGCCACCGCCAGGCCCAGGGATTCGTATATAGCGCCCTGGTACTGCTGGAGTAACGGGACCCGGCGGTAAACCCCATCATGGTCCAGGGTGGCGTTCTCGAAAAATCCTGCATAGGGCACGGCAGCCTGCAGCTCAGCCAGGTTGCCGGTATAGGCACGCGCCTCAATAAACGGAATCCTGGTTTCTTGTTGGGCGGCCGAAATCAGTGGCGGCGGTAATTCGCCGGTCAGCACATCAGAACCTATGTCCCCGGCATGACGAAAAACAAACCCCAGGACGACATTTCGTCCCCATAAGGCCTCTGCGAAGATCCGGTCGGTCTCCAATGCGGGGCGTAACTCCTGCATGCGCTTGCGCAATTCCGGAGATATTTCGAAGGATCCGGACTCGATCTCGTCAAGTAATTCAGCGCCGGAATTTCGGTCGGGTTCCGGGAACACCATATCCCAGCCCAAGACCCTAATTCCGTAGTCATCGAACAAACGCGTGACCAGCTCTGCCAGTAGTGAACGAGGCCATGGCCACTGCCCCAATTCCACGATGCTGCGTTCGTCCAGGTCCACGATCACTATCCGATCGTCCACCGTTCCAGGCATGGTGATCCTGACTCTCATGTCGTAAGCCAGGTTCTCAAGATGCTGGAAAGCAGGGATCGGCCAGTTTCCGCGCAAATTGAAGAAGAACGGGAGGAACAGCACCAGGCTGATGAGAATCCGGATCCAGACACGTGAAGTCAAAAGATTCCTCTTTTATTACAGTGCGTTCAGAAAATTTCTTGAAGTTTAACCTAATGGGAGCAACATGAAAGACGTGTAGGGAGAAATACGCTTGTGACTGCCCTCAAATCCCCCTTATCATGTCATCGACACCATTTAAGACCGCCAGGATTAAATGAAAAACTCATATATGGGCATTAGCCAAAAAATTAAAGAATTCAGCCAGTTGCCGCCAGATCGAATGCTGACGCAAAGTTTGGCACTGCTCCCCGGAGCGGTGGCGGCCGTACTGGCTGTCGCAATCGGCTGGCAGATGACCCGACTGGTATGGATTTTTGCCCCCTATTCAGCACCGGAAACCACCACGCTGAAACCGCTTTCCAGGGTTCCCAGCCGGGCTTCACTGAACTCCGTGAACGAAGCAGAAATTGACCGCCTCGTAAACGCTCACCTTTTTGGTGAGATCAGCAAGCAAAGCGAGGCAGAAGCGCCGCAGGCCCAGGAAATCGATCCAACGGCAGCTCCCGACACGACCTTGAGTCTAGAGCTGCTAGGAACCATTGCATCGGAGCTCGTCGAGGAATCCTACGCACTGATTCATGAACGCGGCAAAGAGACCAAGGTTTTCGCCATTGGAGACAGCGTTACCCGTGGAACACGCCTGCATGGCGTATATACTGACCGGGTGCTGCTGGATCGTGGCGGACGACTCGAAGCACTGCGCCTGCCCAAGGAAGAAGCAGGCAGGGCAAATGCCAGCGCTTCACAAAGTGCAAGCAGGAGCAGGGGCAGCAGCAGACTAAGCAGTCCAACGGTAGCGAATGTCATCGCGGATAACGTGACAAAACTGACCGACGTGATGCGCCCGCAACCCGTATTTGCGGATGGGCAACAACGTGGTTACCGACTATATCCTGGAAAGGACCGCCGCACTTTCGCTGCGCTGGGATTAAGACCGGGAGACCTGGTAACAGAAATTAACGGAACGGCACTTAACGATCCCGCCTCTGGAATGGAAGTTTTCCAGTCCATAGGTGAAGCAACGTCGGTGACCGTCACAATCGAACGAAACGGGCAACCAGAGGTCCTGGTCCTGGACACCGCAGTTCTAGCGGGCCAGGACGAGGAATAGCTGGCTTCGTACAGGCCAAGAGTAACCAGAACCCATGATACAAAATATGAATAAGAACCGAACTCGGGGCATTCGCCATCTTCTAGCGCCATTGCTGCTTGGATTGCTCGGCAGCGTGATCGTGGCAGGCAGCCTGCCAGGCATTGCATCGGCACAGCAAGCGGCCATCACACCCAATTATCGCAATGTCGATATCGGGACAGTGATCGAAGCGGTAAGCGCCGTGACCGGCAAGAACTTTATTGTGGACCCGCGGGTTAAGGCCAGCGTGACCATGGTCTCCAATACGGCCTTGTCCTCGGAAGCGTTTTACGAGGCTTTTCTCTCGATTTTGCAGGTATACGGTTATGTGGCGCTGCCCGCCGGCGATGTCATCAAGATTCTTCCCGATGCCAATGCACGTTCGATGCCCGCCCTGGACTTAACAAACATTAGTGGTACAGGGGGCGATGAAATCGTTACCCAGGTAGTCAGCGTCAAGAATGTGCAGGCCGCGCAACTGGTGCCAATTCTGCGCCCGCTTATCCCCCAGTACGGGCATATGGCGGCACATCCTGCCTCCAATATGCTGATCATTTCCGATCGTTCGGCCAACGTGAAACGCATGGTGCGAATCATTCAGCGCATCGACAGCGCGGGAGACGATGACGTACAGGTCCTGACACTTGAGCATGCATCTGCCGGCGAAGTAGTACGGGTACTGACCTCCTTGCTTCAGGCGAGTGGTCCAGAGTCAGCCCAGATCAATATGGTGGCGGATGAGCGCACCAACTCTGTGCTGGTCAGTGGAGACAGAAGCGCCCGCTTGAAACTCCAGTCCCTGATCGCCCACCTGGACACCCCGCTTGAAGACGTGGGAAACACCCGGGTGCGCTATCTGCGTTATTCAAATGCGGTAGAGCTGGCAACCAAGCTCACTGAGCAGGTAACCGGTGCAGCGCGATCTGCATCAACCAGCGGCCCGGGCGCCCCTGCGGCGACAAGGCAGAACGACAGCGGCATCATTATCTGGGCTGAGGAAGAAACCAACGCCCTGGTCATAACGGCTCCGCCGAAACCGATGCGCACCCTGATGGCCATCATAGACAAACTGGATATTCAGCGCGCCCAGGTATCAGTGGAGGCCATACTGGTTGCTATGCAGTTCGACAAGGCCGCCGAACTGGGTGTGACCTGGGCTATCGGCAATGAAGATGCCGGCGCCATGGCAACCCGTTTCAGTAACACAGCCCCTGGCGTGGTGGATTTACTGGCAGCTTCAACAGGTGACAATGCAGGCGCCGCGATAGGCGCGCTTGGATCAGGTGTCACCCTGGGACTGGGGAACATCACCGACTCGGGAACGAATTTTGCGGTTTTGCTAAAGGCCCTGTCCTCGGACTCCGATTCCAACATTATTTCCACCCCTTCTGTCATTACCCTGGATAACGAGGAAGCAGAAATTCGAGTCGCCCAGGAAGTACCCTTCCGTACCGGTCAGTTCACCAATACCGGCGGCACGGCAGGGCTTGTGAATCCATTCACGACCATTGAGCGCAAGGACGTCGGCATCGTGCTGAAGATCACCCCGCAAATTAACGAGGGTGATATGGTGATGCTGAAAATTGACCAGGAAGCCTCTGATATTGCACAAAGCGTTGAAGGCGCATCGGATCTGATTACCAACAAGCGTTCTATCCACACCAGTGTACTGGTCCAGGATGGCGGTATTGTTGTACTGGGTGGACTTACCCAGAACACCCTCACCGAGACTGAGCAGCGAGTGCCGATACTCGGGTCGATTCCCCTGGTGGGCGAACTCTTCCGTTCGCGCACAACCTCCAACAACAAGAACAACCTGATGGTATTTATCCATCCAACGATCCTGCGTGATGCGCGCCAGTACGCAACAGAAACCGACGCCAAGTACCGAATGATTCGTAGCCTGCAGGCGGAACAGCCTAAAGATATAAGCCTGATGCCAAATCAGCAGCGCCCGACCCTGCCTGATCTGGACATCCTTGGC
>JAOTSW010000065.1 GCA_029864735.1 Chromatiales bacterium
TCCTTAGGAGCGTGGTGGATATAGTCGCAAGAGATACCGTTACAGGTAATGACAGCGTTGTCAATTATACAGGGATTATGATCGAGCACATCGCAGAAGCGCTGGTCTTGGCAATTTTTACTCATGAAGGGGTAGGCAGCTGGCAAAGCCTGGCGGTTTAAGCGTGTTTGCCTGAATATTTACCCCGCCGACCCACAGCCTTACCAGAAAAACCAGTTTGAACCATGGTACGCAACATGCCGCTGCAACGTAGTTGGCTCACGGCGTTTCGCTGTCTATAGCCAAATTGCGGCTTGCGAGGGATGCCGCTATATTTCCGTATTGTGACTTGCCGGGAAAATGATGACCATCAGCGCAGTGTCTGAAGAAATCTCCCATTTGACCCAGGCATCTTTTCGGGCGCTCAGGCACCCGAAAAGTCGGGTCTGACAACAGATTGTCGATTGCAACACGTCAGGTAAGGATTACGTGGACTGGGATGCACTGGATTTTGTCGTCTTCGGCGCCCTCATAGCTGGTGTTGGCATCGCCTATACGCTGGCCCTGCGGTGGACGGGCAATACCGCCTACCGATTAGCCGTGGCCGTTGTCCTCGCCGCAACATTCTTGCTGGTCTGGGTGAACGGTGCGGTAGGTGTCATTGGGGCTGCCGGCAATGATGCCAACATGATGTTTATCGGTGTGGTAGGCATCGCATTCATTGGTGCCTTCATCGGGCGCTTCCAGGCCCATGGCATGGCGCGGGCAATGCACGCCGCGGCGGCCGCCCAGATATTGGTTGGCGTAATTGCACTGGCAGGAGGCCTGGGTGCGGAAGGGGCGGCCTGGCCCGGGGATGTCCTCTTTGCGACGGTTTTCTTCGTTTTTTTGTGGCTTTTCTCGGCCTGGCTATTCCAGAAGGCAGGGAAGGTGGGTTAACGGTTGAGTGTTGATCCCGGATATTGGCGATGGATAATGTCGATGTTGACGATCGATTAATTCAATCGATAGTTGGGCTTTTGTTCTAAAAATTCTGTTTATACTTGGATTGTATTCTCTAACTCTCAAGGAAAGGGGTGAGTCTAATGATCAAGCAAACAACTTCATTACTCGGTGGGATGGCTATCGCCATGTCGCTGGTAATGCCGATTAGTCCTGCCGTCGCGCAGGGCAATACTGCGTCGAATCAGTTCTGGTGGCCAGAACAGCTGGATTTGCAGCCACTGCGGCAACACGCTGTGGAGTCCAATCCCTTGGGCGACGATTTTAATTACGCCGAACAGTTCCAGACCCTGGACCTGGATGCGGTAAAGAAGGATATCGAGGCGTTGATGACCACCTCCCAGGATTGGTGGCCTTCAGATTACGGCCACTATGGGCCGTTTTTTATCCGGATGGCCTGGCACAGCGCCGGTACCTACCGCGTCACTGACGGCCGTGGCGGCGCCGGTGGCGGTCAGCAGCGATTCGAGCCACTGAACAGCTGGCCTGATAATGTCAACCTGGACAAGGCTCGCCGCTTGCTCTGGCCGATCAAGCAGAAATACGGTCACAAGCTTTCCTGGGCCGACTTGATGGTGTTGACCGGCAACGTGGCGCTGGAGTCTATGGGCTTCAAGACCTTCGGTTTTGCCGGTGGCCGCGAGGACGACTGGGAGCCGGATACGGTTTACTGGGGACCCGAGAAGAAGTTTCTCGAGGACGAACGCTACAGCGGCGACAGGAAACTGGAGAAGCCCCTGGCTGCAGTCCAAATGGGGCTGATTTACGTGAATCCGGAAGGGCCTAACGGCAACCCGGATCCACTGCTGGCGGCAAAGGACATTCGCGAGACCTTTGGCCGTATGGCGATGAATGACGAGGAAACCGTCGCCCTGATTGCCGGCGGACACACATTCGCCAAGGCCCACGGCGCCCGCAAGCCCAGTGACTGCGTCGGGCCAGAGCCGGCAGCCGCAGGTCTTGAAGAGCAGGGTTTCGGATGGACGAACAAGTGTGGCAAGGGTAAAGCCGAAGATACGATAACCAGCGGCCTGGAAGGCGCCTGGTCCGTAAACCCGATTGCCTGGACAACCCAGTACCTGGACAACCTGTTTGCCTATGAGTGGGTGCAGACCCGCAGCCCTGCCGGTGCTATCCAGTGGATACCCAGCGATGGCCAGGCGGCAAATCTCGTTCCCGATGCCCATGACCCGTCAAAGAGGCATGCACCGATCATGTTCACGACGGACCTGTCTTTGAAATTTGATCCCAGCTACCGGGCCATTTCCAAGCGCTTCCAGGAGAATCCAGAGGAATTTGAACTGGCCTTTGCCAAGGCGTGGTTCAAGCTGACCCACCGGGACATGGGACCCCGTACCCGCTACCTGGGCTCCATGGCTCCTTCCGAAGTGCTGATCTGGCAAGACCCGGTTCCTGCGGTGGATCACGCGTTGATCGACGCACAGGACATCGCCGGTTTGAAATCAAAGGTGCTCGAATCCGGACTGGGTATCTCTGAGCTTGTCAGCACCGCGTGGGCCTCGGCCGCGAGTTTCCGTGCCACCGACATGCGCGGTGGGGCCAACGGGGCGCGTATCCGCCTGGCGCCGCAGAAGGACTGGGAGGTTAACAATCCCGCCCAGCTGGCCAAGGTGCTCAAGACCCTTGAGGGTATCCAAAGCGACTTCAACGCAGCCCAGAAAGGCGGCAAGAAAGTCTCCCTGGCCGACCTGATCGTGCTCGGTGGTGCTGCGGCCATAGAAAAGGCTGCCAGCAATGCCGGCCAAGAGATCAAGGTTCCCTTTACACCGGGCCGTACCGATGCCTCCCAGGACAAGACCGACGTGGCTTCCTTTGCCGTGCTGGAACCGGCCGCTGACGGCTTCCGTAACTACTACGGCGAGCGCTCCCGCCTGTCGCCGGCGGAAATGCTGGTGGACCGGGCAAGCCTGCTGACCCTGAACGTGCCTGAGATGACCGCCCTGGTGGGTGGCCTGCGCGCGCTCAACGTCAATGCCGGCGGTTCCTCCCATGGCGTGTTCACCGACAGGCCCGGAACCCTTAGCAATGACTTTTTCGTCAACCTGCTGGACATGTCCACCAAGTGGAGCAAGTCCGCTGATGCGGAGGGCCTCTACGAGGGACGTGATCGCGACACGGGCGCGCTCAAGTGGACCGCCACCCCGGTGGACCTTGTTTTCGGTTCGAACTCCGAGCTTCGGGCTATCGCGGAAGTCTATGCGGCTGACGATGCAAAGGAAAAGTTTGTCAGTGACTTCGTCGATGCCTGGACCAAGGTAATGACCCTGGATCGCTTCGACCTGTGATCCTGAAGAGGACGGTGCCGAAAAGAAGATGAACTCTTTTCGTGACCTGCAAAAACTGAACGGCGGCGCATGTGCGTCGCCGTTCTTTTTTATGGCGTGGATCAGACGTTGTTTTAGAAACGTTTATTAACCGGCTGACTGGATCACCTGGCCGAACATGTCCATGGAAATGAAGCGAGCGATGATGCTTGCGAAGGTGGACCCCACGGCGAACAGTATCCAGCGATGGCGCTGCCAGGTTTTCCGAAATTCAGATAACTGGGCGACCATGTCCACGATATAGGCGGCGCAGTAGAAGACATTGGCAACCACGGCCAGGAGAAACAGGCCCTGTATCATCTCCGCTGACAGGGCCGATCCGGAATCGGGCCAATGGGCCGCGAACACCGCCAATACAATCGCCAGCAGGATCGCGTTATAGCCGATTCGCATTTTTTCCCAATACCGAATTCCATCAGTAATTACAGCACGAATATTGATTTCGATCATTGCAGCCTGGCCTCAATTCGAGTGTGGACGGTTGCTGGAAATCTATCAGGTCGTGGGCGTGACAGGAGGGAGAAATGAAGGCGAAATGTGGCGAAAAAAGCAGATGCGCAGAGAGCCTGCTTCGGGTTATCTCGATCGGTTGTCCAGGTAGTGGCGCACTGCGTCCTGGACGTGACGGAAACGGTCTCCGCCCAGGTGCTTGCCGCCGTACCAGCGGGTGACCACGACTATGTGATTTTGCAGGCCCTCCCGTTCCAGCATTCGAATAATCACCATGCCCGCGCCGGATTCACCGTCATCATTTTTCACCGGCAAACCATCCAGCAGGAATGCCCAGCTGTTGTGGGTGGCCTTGGCGAATCTCTTTGTGCGGCAGAGCTCCTTGATAAACGCCTGGGCGTCTTCCGGGGAACTGCAGGGTCCGCCCGAGACGGCGTACTTGGAGCCGCGGTCGGAAATGATCTTGTCGAATATCTGCATGCAATCTGTTCGGTGGTTCTCGGCGGCAAAGGATGATGACCAGCAGGGACTGCATCATAAGTTAAGCGCGTTCTTCAAACAAAAAAGTGTGCGTAGAGCGATTGCTAAATTCTTCGGTACGGTCATGAGCAAACAGGGCATCAACAATCAGGGCTGATCCCGGTCTTAATCAAGTTGTAGAATCTGTTTTAAGTCACTGAAATCAATAGTGAATTTCCATAATTTACAAAACCGACTCTGAAGGGAAGAATCAAGCTTGGCAAATCTGGCGAAAGCCAGTGACGCAAAGCCACGGGTCCTCGTCGCCTACCTTCCGAATGAGTAGACCCCAAGATAGCCGGGCTGCAGGCGTTCTCAGCGGTCGCTCTGAACGCAATTCACGTTAGCAAATTGAGGAGGCAGAATCATGAACGTTCGCGCGAAGATCATGCTATTCGCTTGCGGGCTCCTCGTTAGCCTGGGAGTGATGGCCAAAGAGATCGACGTTAGCTCATCGTTTGCCGGGACCATTACCACGCCGATTACTGCCGGTATGGATATTTCCGGTACGCCCTGGGGACCGGAGCCGATGATCATTTCCGAGGCGGAGATGCGAGGCAGTCTCGGTCCGGCCAACATGTCGGTGATATCCAGGTTTGATACTGATGGCGTGCCGGTAGCGGATTGCAATGGGACGGGAGAGGCCGGGGTTCCCTTTGTTATGGAATACGCTTTCTCCGTCAGCACCTATAAAGACCACAGCCAGTTGTATGTGAAATTCGACACGGGCTGGATTTGTGGGCTGCCGGGCACGTCGGGTCAGTCTTTCTATCGTGGGTATGTGGAAGGCACTATCGTCGGCGGCACAGGGCGTTTCGCGGGAGCCACTGGAACGGTTACGTCAGACTTTTACGGTCATGACTTGTCCGGACCCCTGGTGGCCGGTGAAGATCACCGCCCGTCCTACGGTTCATTCTACGGAACCATGGAAGGCAACCTGATTCTTGCGGAGTGATGTGTGTATAAACGGGGTCGAACCGCAGTTTTCGAACAGCGCGGTTTGACCCCGCTCGTTGTGGTTCCACCTGATTTGTCTGCGCCGGGATCTGCGCTACAAGTTGGATTCAGGGGCGCTGGCGGCCGATAGAAATAAAACACTCGACTTAGCGAAAGAATGGGTTAAATTGACCCAGGGTTATTGATGCAGTAGCCAACTCAAAAAGGAATTGATATGCAAACTTCGATTTTCCAACACGTAGTGACTAGGCTGATGGCCGTCGCGATTATCAGCATGGGTTTTGTGCAAGTCTCCGCTGCAGGGGTCATCGGAACCCAGCAGATGGTCAACAGTGAGGCGCGACAGGATCAGCTGGCGCGCATGGAATCGCTTCTTGCAAGACAGGATGTAGCCGGTCAGCTGGCCCTCTACGGTGTCGCACCTGAGATGGTAATGGAAAGGGTACAGAACCTGACCAGCGCTGAACTTATGGAGCTCGAGGGCAAGATCAACCAGCAGGTCGCGGGCGGCGATATAGTCGGTCTGGTTGGCGCGGTCTTCATCGTTCTTATTATCCTGGAACTCGTGGGCGTAATCGATATTTTCAAGGCGAGATGAGCCTTACCGCTAGTAGTACGCTGGCGGAGATGAATAAAAGGGCCGGTCTGGTACCGGCCCTTTTCGCAGTCGCACTGGGCGGCTGTGTGTTGATACCGGGTGGCGCCCCGCCTCCGGGCATCGGGACAAGTGCGATCGAGCTGGTCGACACCCCGTTTTTCCCCCAGGAACGATACCAGTGCGGTCCGGCGGCGCTGATGACCGTGCTAACGGACAGTGGTGCCCAGGTATCCCTGGACTCGCTGGTGGACCAGGTATACCTGCCGGGTCGCCAAGGTAGCTTGCAGGCGGAATTGGTGGCGGCAACCCGCGCGGCGGGAAGGATTCCCTATCCGCTCAATGGCTCCATGCAGGCAATTCGCGCCGAGCTTGAGGCTGGCCGCCCGGTGTTGGTGCTACAAAATCTTGGCGTCAGTTGGTATGAGCGATGGCATTACGCGGTTGTTGTTGGTCTGGACCCACAAAAGAGCCAGGTCATACTCCGATCTGGCACCGACAGTCGTCGGATCACCGACGCCCAGACTTTCATGCATACCTGGCGCAGGAGCGACAATTGGGCGCTGGTGGTGCTGCAGCCCGGTGAACTGCCGGAGAATCCCGATCAACAACGGTATTTCCAGGCATTGTCTGCACTGGAAGAGACCGGGTATTTCGGTGCGGCGCGTGATGCCTGGCAGGCTGCGCTGGCCCGCTGGCCGGATGATCCCACTGCATTGTTTGGCTTGGCAAACGCTGAACTGGCGCTGGGGGACTTCTCTGCGGCGGAACTGATTTACCTGAAGCTTCTGGGACAGAATCCAGCATCCGCCTCCGCGGTGCGCAACAATCTTGCCTATGCACTTGCGCGACAAGGGCTAAAGTCAAAGGCCATTGAACAGCTTAATATTGCGCTGGATGCTGCGGCTGATGATGATTTCATGCGACAGGAGTTGCTGGACTCGCTGGATGAAATTAAGAAGGCTCCCGATATTCAGTCTCCGGTGCATAACTAGGTAGAAACCAGTCGGGTATTCCCACTTCGGGGGGTGTCATCCTGGCTGGCTGAAAACTGTCGCGGGTTTTTGTTGCACGGATCGCTTTCGTTCTTCGGTTCCACCTAATGTGTCTACGGTTTTATCCATGCTACCGTTTACGCTTCTTAGTTTGTGCCCGGACCGGTTTCAATAATTCCAATGCCAAATACATTTATCCCGGAACATGAGGTCTACGGATCCCTGAGCGCCGTGGGCATCAAGACGCCCCGGCATATCTTTGTCGATGATCAGGGCAAGCTGGCGGATGCGCCGTTTGCGGCCGGTGATCCGGTGGTGGTCAAGGGCATCGCCCGGGACCTTTGGCACAAGTCGGATGCCGGGGCGCTTGCGTTCTGTGATTTCGATGCCGATGCCCTGGCCGCCGAGTACAGTCGCATGCGTGAGCGGGTGAGCCAGGGCCACGAGTGGCTGGGCGCCCTGGTGGCGGAGCGGGTGGTGTTCGGGCGTGCAGGGAACGCCCCGAGTGAAATCTTTGTCAGCCTGCAGCGAGACCGTTGTTGCGGGGCCATCGTCAGTTTTGGTTTCGGCGGGCTGTTGACCGAGGACTGGGCACGGGAGATGAAGCAGTCGCTGCTCGTGTGGCCGGTGTCGGCGTATACCCCGTCAGAGGCCTTCGAAGAGCTCAGCGGTCACTGGCTGGGTAAAATTCTCCTGGGCAAGCTGCGACAGGGAAAACCGCTGGTCACCGCCGAAGTCCTGCGGGGCTTTCTTGAGAAGCTCTGGCGACTGGATGAGTTGATGGCCCGGGAAAACATCGGCCTGCTGGAGATAAATCCACTGGTGGTCGATGGGGCCGGTGAACTTGTGGCGCTGGATGGTGTGGGCTTGCGCGCTGCAGAAACTCCCCTGGAGCCCTGCCCGGTGTCTTTCCACGACGACAGCTTTCTCAATCCTCGCCGGATTGCCGTTGCCGGGGTTTCAGCCAAGGCGGGAAACGTCGGCGGGATGATACTGGAAAACCTTCGCCAGTCTTTGCTGGGGGAGCAGGGCCTGGTGGTCGTAAAGCCGGGGCTGGAGGAATTCGCCGGGATACGCTGTGTGCCGGATGTGGCCGCGCTGGTCGACGATCCGGTGGACATACTGATCCTGGCACTGCCCGCCAGTGCCTGCGTATCTATGATCGAGCAATTGTGCGCACTCGATGGCGGGGCCGAAGTGGTCTACATCGTCGCAGGCGGCATCGGTGATGGGGCCGACAAGGAGGGATTAGGTGAGCGCTTGTCGGGGCTGATCGACTCACGCCGGCGAGCCGGCCAGTGGTGCCCGGCCATCGTCGGCCCCAACGGCCTGGGTATGCTGTTGTCCCCCTTGAAGTTGAACAGCCTGTTCATTCCCCAAAGCAAGCTTAACGTGCAGTTCGCACCGGACTCGGACGTGGCGCTTATCAGCCAGAGCGGCGCATTCCTCATTACCCGGCTGTCGCGCCATTCGAACCTGAATCTTAAGTACGGCTTCTCCATCGGCAACCAGCTGGATATGAAACTGTCAGATTTCATGGCCCTGATCGAACGTGACAAGTCGGTGCGCGTACTGGGCATCTATGTGGAGGGCTTCGTCGGTGGCGATGCCTGCGCAGTGGCCAAACTGGTGGAGCAGTTCCGTTCTGAGGGTCGCCACGTGATCATCTACAAGGGCGGCCGTTCCCGGCTGGGCGAGGCGGCCGCAGCGAGTCATACCGGCGCTATGACCGGCGACTACCATGTGCAGAAAAGACTGTTGCATAAGGCCGGGGCGATCCTTACCGAGTCGTTCAACCAGTTTAATGCGGTGCTTAAATGGATGGCCGCTTACCCGGACCTGAAGAAACTTGGCAAGCTGGCCATCGTCACCAACGCCGGTTACGAAACTGTCGGCAGTGTGGATACCCTGGGGGACAACGACCCGGGTCGTCTGTACGAATTGAGCCAGGATGACCGTGAGGCCCTTGGTCAGGTGCTCCAGCGTCACGGCATGCAGGGCCTGGTGGCGCCGGCGAACCCGTTAGATTTAACTCCCATGGCCGACGAGGATGTTTACCTCGATTGCGTCAAGGCCATGCTCGAATTTGGTGCCGGGGTCGTTATGCTGGGGTTGGTCCCCTTGTCGGAACAACTTGATACACAGACATTGACCCAGGCCGAGGCTTTCGCCGCCAGGCTCAAGGCGTTGGCCCAGTCCCATGACCGACTCATCGGCATTGTTGTCGACGCAGGCGTGCCGTATCAGAAATACAAGGCGGTGTTCGAGCGCCAGGGATTCCCCGTCTTCGATGGCATGGACATGGGCGTACTGGGCATCAATGTGCTGAAGAACAGCCGCTAACCCATAAATGGGGCCGGATACATTTATTGCCGGATTTGCGTGCTTGCCTCGGCGGTACGGAAATTCGCGTCCAACCGCAATACATGCAAACGGGTACTATCCCAGCTATCCCAACCCGGAGTTGAACCGAAAGACATGCTGAGCCTGCGCGACGCCCTTGATGAACTGCTTTATCCGGTGAAAGACCCTGCAATGTTGTTGGCATTGCTGTTCTTTTCAGTGCTGTTTAGCCTGGCAATTTTTTCAGGCTTGTTTGGCCTGTGGTTGATGGCAGCGATAGTCCCCGGATTCTTTCAGTACTTGCTGGTGGTCATGCAAGCCCGTGCCGACAACAAGGAAGTCCCCGCGGTTGACGTGAATTTGTTCAGCTTTGCACAAAGGCTTTGGAGCCTGTTCCCGATGGTCCTGTTGACGGTGGCCGGCTTGTCCGTTTATTACCTGGCCAGCTCCGGGCGTGAAACCTTGGCCGTCGTCGCGCTTGGCCTGGCATTTATGTTGCTGCCCTTATCACTGGCGGTGCTGACGATCACCCACAGCGCCATCGAGTGTTTGCGTCCGTCCCGCCTGTGGCTGGTCGCCAGGAATTGGGGGCGACATTACCTGCTGGTCCTGGGCGTATCGCTGGCGGGTGCCTTGCTGGTTTACCTGGCTCTTCACTACGACTTGTTCGTGTTTTTTACGATCCTGTTTACCCTCTATGCTTTTCTGCTCATTGCCAGTGTCGGTGGCCATGCCCTGGCAATCCAGGAGGCGGAGATTGAAATCTCGATACCGGACCCGGTGTTGCCGGGGCCACTGGAAGTGGAGAAGAAGGAAAACCAGGTGCGCACCCATGCCCTGAACCATGCCTACGGGATGGTCAGCCGCGGTAACTGCGCCGGCGGTGTCCGCCACCTGCTGGAATACATCCAGGACAGTCCTGACCCGCTGGATTGCTCTCGCTGGTTATTTGCGCAAATGCTGAACTGGGAGTCCCCCCAGGCCGCCTTGCAGTTAGGGCAACATCTTGTTTCACGCTTGCTGGCGGAGCAGCAGGACCAGGAGGCGCTCAAGACCATCGTCCGGTGTCGTCACGCGAACCCGGACTTCACTCTGCTGGAGCCTGACCGTGCGCCGGCGGCGCGATTGGCAAAGCAGGTCTACGATCCCGAGTTAAGGCAATGGCTAGTCGAGGGCGGTTCAGGCACGGAGAAAACTGCTTGAGTCGAATCATCGTTTTTTTAGCATGCCGCATAATTCCGGTTACAAAGCGAGCGGAGTCTTCATTGTTTTAAGCATAGGGGTTCTGATAGTGTGATTTTCTGGCACCCTAAAAATATAACGATAAAGATCACACGAAAACATGATGGCACTAGTTAACGGATTAACTCCCAGCAGGATCGAGTCATGCCTGATCACGCTGTTTCTCCTAAATCTGCTGTTCGTACCTGTGCAGATTGCTGCCGCACAGGAAACCGCTGAGAACCCGGATGAGTACATCGAAGAAATTACCTCCTATGGACGCAAGTCACTGCTTTCTTTCAAGGTTGAGATGGTGGCTGCCGAGGAAACGTATTATGACTTGTATAACCGGTTAAATGACGACGATGCCTTCGATGTCATTTGCAAAAAGGCAAGTCCTAATGGCGCGAAAAGCCGGTTTGCAAGACGAATCTGCAAAGCAAGGTTCGAGTGGGAGGCTATATCAGACAATGATCGGGACAGGTTGCAAGCTGGCTTCTTTCCCCAGGCAAACCAGGCATCCGTTCTTCGCAAGAAATTAATGGTCCTGGACAAGATGGAAAAGCTTGCCAACGAAAATCCTGAACTCAGGGAGGCGCTATTTTCCCTGACGCGAATTAGTCAAGAATTCGCGGAAGAAAAAAAGAGTCGGTGTGAAGGCCATATTTTCTGCAATGGGGATGACGCACAGTAAGAACGGCTCGCGCTGAATCAGGATGCTCAACTCCTGCAAGATATTGGAAGTTCGGGTTCTGGATCCTGGGAAGATGAGTGACCGATCTCAGCGTTGCGTGGCGCTCCTCCTGTCTGCCTGGAGTTTTCGAGCCCCAGGATACAGGGTATAGAAGCTATCTTCCCGGGCCCGGAGATGCATTGGCATTTGGCCCGCACCACACAGCCTTTCTCGACCGTTCGGGCCCGGTCCGTTATCATCGCTAGCTTGTCCCGGCCGTAATATTCGCGCTGCTGTTGGTGAACGCGCACTCCGCCGGTCGGGCTGCAGGCAGGATAAAGTGACCCGTCGATGGTGAAGCCATCGACCGGGTAGCGCCGATCTGCTGCAAGCGCCAGTTTTCGCCCGAACGGGTCAGCTCTATCCAGCCCCCGGCGGTCTCCAAGGATTCGAACTGTATGGTTTATTACTTATGAATACGGCCTACCGCAAACCGCTTCCCGGCACGACACTGAATTACTTCGATACCCGCGCCGCGGTGGAAGCCATCCAGCCCGGTGCCTATGACCGACTCCCCTATGTCTCCAAGGTGCTGGCCGAGCAGTTGGTCCGCCGCTGTGATCCGGGCATGCTGACCGAGTCCCTGGGACAGATCGTCGAGTCCAAAAGCGACCTGGACTTCCCCTGGTACCCGGCCCGGGTGGTCTGCCACGACATCCTGGGCCAGACCGCCCTGGTTGACCTGGCCGGCCTGCGCGATGCCATTGCGGAGAAGGGCGGTGATCCGGCACTGGTCAACCCGGTGGTGCCCACCCAGTTGATCGTCGATCACTCCCTGGCGGTTGAGGCCCCCGGTTTCGACCCGGAGGCATTCGAGAAGAATCGCGCCATCGAAGATCGCCGTAACGAGGACCGGTTCCACTTCATCGAGTGGTGCAAGACAGCCTTCGACAATGTGGACGTGATCCCCGCCGGCAACGGCATCATGCACCAGATCAACCTGGAGAAGATGTCGCCGGTAATCCAGGCACGAGACGGCACGGCGTTCCCGGATACCTGCGTGGGCACCGACAGCCACACACCCCACGTTGACTCCCTGGGTGTAATCGCCCTGGGTGTGGGTGGACTGGAGGCCGAGACGGTAATGCTGGGTCGACCCTCAATGATGCGCCTGCCCGAGATCGTCGGCGTCCGGCTGTCCGGTCGGCGTCAGCCCGGTATCACCGCCACCGACATCGCCCTGGCGATGGCCGAGTTCCTGCGCGCCCAGCGGGTTGTCTCGGCCTGGCTGGAGTTCTTCGGCGAGGGGGCTGCGGATCTGACCATCGGCGACCGGGCCACCATCTCAAACATGACGCCGGAGTATGGCGCCTCGGCGGGCATGTTCTACATCGACCAGCAGACCATTGATTACCTGAAGCTCACCGGCCGCACTCCGGAGCAGGTCGCCCTGGTGGAGACCTACGCCAGGACCACGGGGCTGTGGGCCGAGGGGATGGCCGGCGCCCAGTACGAACGCGTGCTTGAGTTTGACCTGTCCAGCGTGGTGCGCAACATGGCCGGACCCTCCAACCCCCATCGGCGCCTGCCCACCAGTGCGCTGGCCGAGCGGGGTATCGCCGTGGGCCTGGACAAGGCGCGAGCGGAAGAGGCCGAGGGCAAGCTGCCTGACGGCGCAGTGATCATCGCCGCCATCACCAGTTGCACCAATACCTCGAACCCGCGCAACGTGGTTGCCGCAGGCCTGATCGCGAAGAAGGCCAACGAGTTGGGGCTGACCCGCAAGCCCTGGGTGAAGAGTTCCTTCGCGCCGGGCTCCAAGGTCGCCAAGCTGTACCTGGAGGAATCGGGCTTGCTGCCCGAGATGGAGAAACTGGGCTTTGGCATCGTCGGCTTCGCCTGCACCACCTGCAACGGCATGAGCGGCGCCCTGGATCCTGTGATCCAGCAAGAGATCATCGAGCGCAACCTGTACGCCA
>JAOTSW010000202.1 GCA_029864735.1 Chromatiales bacterium
AGTTCACGGGCAGGAGCACCTGCCGCCGTCCATGCTCAGGCTCAGTGTCGGCATCGAGAACGTGGACGACTTGTGGGACGACCTGGAGCAGGCTCTGGAGCGGGGAGCGAAGTGAGGAGGATGGCACGGGGGTTAGTTACCAGATGGCTCCGTAGTGAAATATTTCTGTAGGGAGGCTCCATGGGGAAGTTATACGAGGAAATTACAGCCGAACTTGCGGCCTGGTTGAAAGCCCAGCAGGTGTTTTTTGTGGGTACGGCGCCCTTGTCAGCCAACGGACTGGTGAACTGTTCCCCCAAGGGAATGGATACCTTTAACATTCTCGGGCCCCGGCAGGTGGCTTACCTGGACTTGACCGGCAGTGGTGTCGAGACCATAGCCCACCTTCGTGAGAACGGACGCATCGTGATCATGTTCTGTGCCTTTTCGGGACCGCCCAAGATCGTACGCCTGCATGGAACAGGTGATGTGATCACACCCGAATCACCAGAGTGGGAAAGCCTTCGCCAGGGGTTCCCGGAGTACCCTGGGGCCAGGGCAGTGATCAGGGTCCAGGTCTCGCGTATCAGCGACTCATGTGGTTATGCCGTGCCCAGGATGGAATACCTGGAAGAAAGGGATGTGCTGATTCGCTCCACCGAGGCAAAAGGGGTGGAGGGCCTGAAGAAATACCAGCGAGAGAAAAACGCACGCAGCCTGGATGGACTCCCGGCACTGGATGCCGATTAGAAAATGGGGTCGAACCGCAGCAATTGCAGCTCGCTCATACTGTTTGAAATGGAACTGGCAAATGATTATTGAAACCGAACGGCTGATTCTTCGTCCTGTCGACCCTGAGCGTGATTTCGAGCCCTGGGCCAGGGCCATGGCGGATGAGGACACGGTCCGTTACTTGGGAACAAAGCCGATGAGTCGCGCCGAGGCCTGGCGAAACATGGCGGTGGTGATCGGTCACTGGTCTATCCGCGGCTACGGCTTCTTCTCCCTGGAAGACAAGAAGACCGGTGAGTGGGTGGGGCGGGTCGGCCCGTGGAACCCGGAGGGCTGGCCATCACCGGAGGTGGGCTGGACCATCTCACCGGATCATCTACGCAAGGGCTACGCCACCGAGGCGGCCAGGGCGTCAATCGATTACGCCTACAACACCCTGGGCTGGTCTCAAGTGGTGCATGTCATACTCGTGGGCAACGAACCGAGTATCGCTGTGGCCAAAGCCGTGGGATCCACCTTGATTGGAGAGCAGGCAGGATTACCCGGTGTCACTGACTTGCCGGTGCTGATATATGGGCAAACCAGGTCGGCATCGTTATAGGTAAAAAATTGGGGTCGAACCGAGATAAGCCAGCAAACCGTCAAAGACACCTCCCTGCGAAAACTGCCCCCAGGCTACGGCCGTGACATGGGCGCCGAAGAACTCGCCCGGGATTTGCTGGGCAGGTACCTGGTGCGTGTGTGGGAAGACGGCGAGAACGCAGGGAGCGGTCGGTCGGTGCTCATGATCACCGAGACCGAGGCCTACCTGGGTCATCCGGATCGCGCCAGCCACGCCTATGCCGGCCATCGCAGCCCCCGAAATGAATCCCTCTACCTTCCCGGCGGACACTGGTACGTGTACTTCATCTACGGTATGTACTACTGCCTGAACCTGGTGGCCGGTGACCAGAGCAATGGCGAGGCGGTGCTGATTCGTGCGGGGGTGGCGGTTGAGAACGCCCCGCGCATGGAAGCCAATCGCCGGGCCGCGGCCCGGACTCGCAAGACAGCAGACGCCGACAAAAGAACAACCCCGAGACCTATCGACCTTGCGGGCGGACCGGGGAAGCTGTGCCAGGCGCTGAAGGTGGACAAGGCCTTTGACGGCCTGGCCTGCAACCACAAGCTGCTTTACCTGGCCGAGGGCATGCCGGTGAGCGACGAGTCCCGGGTTCTTCGTTCAGCCCGGGTGGGCATAGACTACGCGGGTGAAGCGAAGCACTGGCCCCTGCGCTTTAGACTGCGAAACGCCTGAAAACGCGAATTCAATCCGGCCTCTTCAGAGGGGTTTGCACAATAAGAAAAATTCAGTTGGAATGATTGCCAATCGCTACCCACCTCTAATGACGTCGAATAAAGCGATTTGAGAAATGATAACGAATGCAAACCCAAGGGGTAGTACGCCATGCGTAAAATATTCTCTGTCCTGGTGTTCCTGTTTTTTGCCTCGGCTTTTGCCGAGCAAGGTTCAGTGCAGGACCAGGTGGCCGATGCAGAGCGTGCCTTCGCCAAGACCATGGCGGATCGTGATCTGCAGGCATTCAAAGAATTCCTCTCGGAAGAAGCAATATTCTTTGGCGGTGCGGCACCGCTGCGAGGCGCGGAGCAGGTCGCTGAAGGCTGGGCGCCGTATTTTGTGGACGAGGCGGCGCCTTTTTCCTGGGAACCGGACCAGGTGGAAGTGCTGGATTCGGGAGTGTTGGCCCTGAGTACCGGGCCAGTACGCAATCCCGCCGGCAAGGTCGTTGGACGATTCAATTCGATCTGGCGTCTTGAGGCCCCGGACGTCTGGCGGGTCGTGTTCGATAAAGGCAGTCCGGTGTGCTCCGAAGAGTAGTCTTGCTCGGGTGCTCAGGGTCGAATCTATTTAAAGCTATTATTTGATACTTGGCCTACACTTTTTCTGCATAGCCAAAAGAAGAACACAAAAACGTATCCAGGCTGACGGTTCAATATGCACAATTTCTAACCATCCAACTTCCCGCGGAGGGCGTGGCATGGATAGCTCGGTGATCAAAACTGGATTGGTGCTGAGCGCGGTGTTGCTGTGTACCGTGGTGACAGGCTGCGGCGGCACCAAGGTCCTGGACGAGGCCACGCCTTACCAGGCTGCCAGTCCCCTGGCGGAAGGTTCGAACCCTGGCGTTAATGCCGCCCTGGACTGGGTCATCGTGCGCGATGGTCCGGGCACCTGGGCCAGGGAGGCGGAATGGGACGAGTACCTGTTCCGTGTGCAGAACCAGGGAGCCCTGCCGATCCAGGTTACCGGCCTGGTGGTTATTGATTCCCTGGGCGCCCGCCTGACTCCAGACTCCGATCGGCAGGAACTGGTCTGGGCAAGCAAGAGGGTCGTTAAGCGGTACAAGAAGGCCGGTATAGGAGTTAGCTACGGGAAGGGAGTTTTCCTGAAGGACAGCGATAAACTGGTTCTGGCCGGCTATGGCGTGGCAGGCGCCATGGTTGCCGCTGGGACCGCCGCAGGTGCCCTGGGTGGTTTGGCGCTGTTTTACCTGATTGCTCCGGTGGCTCTGGTCGTGGAAATCGCCGATATCGTTGACGCGAAGGAGGTTGGCCGCATTATCGAGCAGCGCCAGCAAAAATTGCCCATGGAGATATCCCCCGGCGAGGAAAGTGTCCTGATTGCCATATTCCCGATTGCGCCCTCGCCGGAGAAGGTGGAGCTTATTTACCTGGAAGACGGCGTTGAGAAGCGGATTGATATAGACACCCATATCGCGCTCCAGGGCCTGCACCTCACGGCAGAGTTCGTCACCGTCGAGGAATAATCGTGGTCGTATCGAGATAAGTCACTCAGTCAGCATTGAGTCTCAAATATTCTGCCGCCAGTGAACGCGATGATTTGTGCGGATACTTGTTCGGTTGGCGGCGACAAGATAACGTCGTCACGCTTAGAGAAAAAGAATTAGTCGGGGGCAGCCGCAACACACTCCGGACGGGAATAGCCCGGCCTGCCTATATTTATGATGCCCTGGGCCTGGAGAGGAATTCGCCATGTTGATTCGAAAAATGTTGTACCTGGGTCTGTTGTCTATGCTCGTGTCCGCTAATGCCTATTCCCAGGACGAGGAGCGCCAGGCCGTGCTTGCCCTGATGCAACTGGGCTTTGATGCCGTGGCCTCCGGGGATCCGGATGACATGCGGGCCATCCAGTTGGCAGAAGGCACCAGCCTGTCGTTTCGTCCGCTCAAGGGCGGCGCCCCGGGTGAGCTGGAGATGCGAATCTCGACTAACGAGGCGCTGGCAGCGGCCGGCACCGATGATGCTCACACAACCCTTGAGCGCTGGATCGGCGAGCCAACGGTCCTGATTCGCGGTCCCATTGCCGTGGTCTGGGGTGAGTACGAATATTTTATTGATGGCGTGCGCGCCCATTGCGGCGTCGATTCGGCGGACCTGGTCAAGGTCGACGGTGAATGGAAAATTGCAAACTGGATGTGGACCGTGGAGCCGGAGGGTTGCCCGACGGGGCCATGACCGGGACTATCCCGGTAGACTCTCGGTTATGACATCACGTTGAGAGTGACAAGC
>JAOTSW010000203.1 GCA_029864735.1 Chromatiales bacterium
CCAGAATTGCGAGGTGACCATCACGCCTACAGCGCCGGCGTATACATAAAAGGCGAAGCCCACATTCAAGCCGATCTTTTCCAGGGCATAGAAAATCAGTAAGCCCATTGCCAGCAGGAAATACACGCGCTGTATCAACAGAGACTTTCTCTGCATACGGAACAGCATGCCGTAAAAGGGAAGCAGGATAATCAGCGCCAGGGCCTGTGCCCCTGTGGCGTATGTGCGGAGGGCCGCGTCGCCTTCGGTGAGAATAAGGGCCTCGCGAACCGGCTTGAGAAGGTAGTACGCCAACATGATTACGGTAGCGTTAAGAAGCAGCCACGCGATCACCCGACCCTCGCCCGGGCGAACCGTGGTGAACAAGGACAGCAGTCGTTCGAATGGCGACAATCGAAGGGGTTCTTGGGTCATATGCTACATTTTTTAGTGAGCGCTTTCGGAGTGGCGAGGTAAATCCTAGCAGTTTCGATAAATAAATGCGCCGGCACGAATCAGAAAAGTCGGACAATATTTGGTTAGAAAAATTATTGAAATCAACCTAGACTCTAAAGCATTCGAGGAATGTTGCGAGCAAGGCTTCAGTTGATCGGCCACGAAGGGGGCAGCCATTAAACTCTTAACCAGATTTTATTTGCTAGTGATTTTCGCCTTGCCGGCTATGTTGCCCGGGGTGAGTTGGTCCACTGAGCCGTGCGCTGAGTCGGTAGAGCCGTGCGCTGAGCAGACTGCAAAGAAGATCACGTATAGATACAGCGATGTGGAAAGAGTCGTTGTAGTGGGAGATATCCACGGCGCCCACCAGTCCTTTGTGAAAGTACTGAATAAGTCTGGCCTAATTAATGAAGAGGCTATGTGGGCCGGAGGCAAGACACACTTGGTCAGTCTTGGCGACTTCCTGGACAGGGGGCCTGAGTCCAGGAAGATCATGGACCTGTTGATGTCATTGCAGGAACAGGCAATGGCTGCGGGTGGCCGGGTTCATGTCCTGATGGGGAATCATGAACTCATGAACATGACCGCCGATACCCGTGATGTGAGTGCCGCCGAATTCAATTCCTACCAGGACCTGGAGACGCCCGAGATAAGGGCGGCGGAAAAGTTACGTTACGAAACCCTGTTGCCGGAACAGAGAACGGCAAGTTTTGATGAAAAATATCCCCCTGGTTTTTTTGGTCACCAGGCGGCAATGTCGGAAACCGGAAGCTACGGCGCCTGGTTACGCAGCCTGCCCTATATGATCGTGATCAACGACATGGCCCTGGTGCATGGTGGCGTTCCCCAGATGGTCGCGGATTTGGGCCTGGAAGGGACCAATCAGAAGCTGGGTGACATGTTCCGCGCATACGAGACAAGCTGGAATGCGTTGGCGCAGACTCTGGGGAAAGACGGTTACGTTAACTACGATGAGAAGTTTGATATCGCCACGGCGCTTCCCGAAGAAGTGGGTGGAGAATTTCTTGCCGCCGCTCATGCGGAATTGTTCTCTCCAGATGGCCCACTATGGTCGAGGGAAAATTCCTTGTGTGTGCCGTTGACCGTGGAGGACACCCTCCAGGCGGCGCTGACCAGGTTGGGTGTAAATCGGGTGGTGATAGGCCATACGGTGACCCCGGATAACCTCATCAGGACCCGTTTCGAAGGCAGGGTAGTCATGGTGGATACCGGAATGCTCTCCAGTGTTTATGAAGGAGGCAGAGGCTCTGCCCTGGTCGTTAAGGGCAGAAATCTCAGTGCCATCTACGAAGATCATGACGTCCCCGAGGATGTGCTGGAAATGCCTCGTCGCGTGGGAGCTCGTCCCGGCGGCTTGACAGACGACGAGCTTGAGCAGTTCCTGATGACAGCGAGAATTGTGAAATTGCAGGAACTGGGTGTAGGCGTCACCCACCCGTTTCGGGTTGACCTGGAGAAGGACGGCATTGCTCTAAGCGCGGTATTTAAAGACGTGAACTTCAAGGAAGTGCGCAAGGGCCGGAGAATCGAGGCCATGGGTGATCGTTGGCAGCACGAGGTTGCCGCCTACGGCCTGGACCGCTTGCTTGATCTTAGATTGGTTCCGGTAACGGTCCCGCGGGTCATTGATGGAAAGGAAGGCTCGCTGCAGTACTGGGTGGACGGCTTGGTCAACCAGATTGATATACAAGAGCAGGGGCTGGATTATCGTACCGGTTGGTGTCGGGTGGTTCCCCAGATGGAACTGCTAAAGGTCTTTGATGCTCTGATTTTCAATCAGGATCGGACCCAGCAGAACCTGACTTTCGATTCGCGTGACTGGAGGATGGTCCTGATTGACCACTCCCGATCTTTTGAATCTGCCAACACATTCCCGATGAATGTAAAGAAGAGTCCGTACCTGGTGGTGCGTCCCGCGGTGGCGAAAAGACTGGCCACCTTGACCGAAGATAGCGTGAAAGTCGCAACCCGCGGTTACCTGAAGCCAATTCAGGTCAGGAAGATTCTAGTCAGACGGGACAAGTTACTGAAATCTCACCTGGCCAAAGATCAATAAGACAGCTGGCGATTTTCATCCAGGAGCTTCTGTTAAGCGGCTGGATTAGTCTTCAATAGTCAGCCTGAAAGTCTGGCTGGTGAACAGGCCATCGTAATCCGTTGCGATGACGCGTATTACCAGTTCTTCCCGGTGTCCCGCCGGGGGAGTTGCCTCGATAATGTGCTTGCGCTTGTCCAGGCGTACCCAGCCTGGCAGGGCCGATCCACAGTGCAGCTCGGCGCGTATGGTCAGCACCTCTCCGGCGTCATCATCCAGGAAGGCATTGGGTGGAATGACATGGTGAGTGCATTTTCCCGAGCAAATTGTGGCGTCGGGTATTTGTTCCCCGACGAACGGAGCGGAATTGAATGCTGGCAGGGCAATACGCTGGGCATAGGACTTGCCGATACGCAATGACACCAGCAGCATACATGCGGCCAGTATGATATTTACAATAATGAACTCGCCATGATTCCAGCGGAGAAATTCAACGCCGATCAGCACGGTGAGGGCCGAAAGCAGGTCGCCGAAGCGAAAAAACAGCGTGTCTATTGCCGTTTTCCCCTCATATTTAACTGACCTTGACGTGGGAAGAAGTAGCGCGTTCCTACACGTGTTAAGCAGCGAATAATCCAGGCTCTTTATCGTAATGACCGCCCACCGTGTTACGGCCAGAAGCGGCAGTGCCCCCATAAACATGTAGCTGACAACGAAAATCGCCGGGGAGACCGCCAGCGCTACCCTGATCCCGAATTTGATGATAATCCTGGACACAAAAAGCAGCTGGAATAACGCGCTGAGCAGGGTCACCCAGAACATAATTCCCGCCTGGAATTTGCCAATCCAGATCTCCCGGTCGACCTCTGGCATCGCCATGGATGCATCCTTGATGAAATCGTTCAATACAAATTCACCGGTTGCACCCGACCAGTTTAATAACACCACCAGGACTGCGATGGACATCAGGTAGCGGTCTTTCACTACCAGGGCGAGGCCGCCGAACAATTTCTGGACAGAGTCCGCCTGGGCATCCAGTGGGGGCGGGCGGCTCTCGATCGGTACCGAATCATTGGAGAGCTTTGACAGAGGTAGTGTCGATGCAAACATAAGGGCTGCGGCAATCAAAAGTCCGTCGGCGCCAATAAGATCGAGTAATTGTTTGGCCAATATCGTCCCGGATAGTGCGCCCAGGCTGATTCCCATCCCAATCACGGCGAACAATCGTTGACCGGTCTTTGGATTAAGCAGGTCAGTGGCAAATGCCCAGAACTGGGACGTCACCATAACAGCCATGATTCCGCTCCAGATAAACAGAACGAAGCCGATATGGAAGTCCATTTGATGAGCAATGAAAAACGGAATGAGGCTGACTGCCAGGATAAGGTTAATCCGTTGAATCAACAGGGACTTGTCTTGCAAGCGGAACAGCGCGCCGTACAGGGGCAGGATAAAAATGAGCAAGGCTGCCTGGATCCCGGACGCATAGCTTCGCAGCGCGGCGGAACCTTCCGTGAGAATAAATGTTTCCCTGGTCGTGCGAACCAGGTAATACGCGCACATAAGCAGGAATGCGTGTAGCAGAAGCCAGCCTACGCTTCGGCCCTCACCGGGACGGATTGTGGTGAACAGATTTATAAATTTTTCGAACGAGGTCAGGTCGGATTTATTTACTAGCACATCGCTTCCTTTGGCCGGGTTCCTGGTCTGCGCGCCCGGTAGACGGCGTCTGAATGTGCCCACCCCGGGCATTGATCAAAACGCTTACCCCCCCCCGCGAGAAGTCTTGGGTTTGTCG
>JAOTSW010000204.1 GCA_029864735.1 Chromatiales bacterium
GTGGGTTCCACCACCGCATACCGCCAGCAACTCGGCTTGCGGGAGATATTGCTCGATTGATTCCAGTACGCACCGGGCGGTGAATTCCAGCAGCGTTGCCTGAACGTCCCGGGCATTGACCCGGTGCACCAGGCTTTGAAGCCGGCCTTCAAGCCAGGCTTCGTTGAATATTTCCCTGCCGGTACTCTTTGGCGGTTCGCGTCGAATAAACGGATGTCCCAGGAAGCTGGCCAGCAATTCGCTATCGGGCTGACCGCCTGCGGCCCACTCCCCATTTCGATCGAACTCCTGACCCAGGTGCCTTTGACACCATATATCCATCAGGCAATTGCCGGGGCCCACGTCAAATCCGCGAACCGGGCCACCATCACCGAGTATGGTCAGGTTGGCGATGCCGCCGACATTCAGTATTCCGCGGCGTGTACCGTGCTTGCCGAAAACTGCCTGGTGAAAGGCTGGCACCAGCGGTGCGCCCTGTCCACCCAGAGCCATGTCCTTGCGGCGAAAATCAGCCACGGTCAGGACGCCGGTCCGGGCGGCGACAATATTGGGATCACCTGCCTGCCAGGTGAATGGACGGTCTCCTTCCGGGCTATGGAAGATCGTCTGGCCGTGACTGCCTATCGCCCTGACCCCGGAGGCTGACACCTTTGCCTTGTTCATCAGCGCCATGGCGGCGTTTGCGAAGGCTAGCCCCAGCTCCCTGTCAAGTTCGCCCATATCCCGGAGAAGTATTGCCTCGTTGCGGGACATGATCCGGGCTAGTGCTGTCTGGAGGCTTTCAGGAAACGGCATGCACAGCGCGTCTACGACGCTGCTGTGGGTATCGCTGATTTCGCACAGCACGGCGTCGACACCATCTGCGCTGGTGCCGCTCATCAGTCCAATAAAAAGGTCAGCCATCGGCAGATTCCTATTCGGAGGCTACTGCTGCCATGCGTGTCTGCCTGACCATGTCGAGCTGGCTCATCATGGCGTCGGCCTTGGCATTGAAGTCGTCGCGATACTTTGCGTTTATCGGGTTTGCCTGGGGCAGCTTCACAGTACGCGGGTTTCGGTGCACCCCGTTAACCCGGTATTCGTAGTGCAGGTGCGGGGCAGTCGCCAGTCCGGTGGCGCCCACGTAGCCTACCACCTGTCCCTGGTTGACCCGTTTGCCCACGCGACCGTACTTGGAGAACTTGGACATGTGGGCATACAAGGTGGTGATGTTGCCCCCGTGCTGCAGGATTATGCAGTTGCCGTAACCGCCTTTTCGGCCTGCAAAAATTACCTTCCCGTCGCCAGCTGCCTTGATGGGTGTGCCATTGGGTGCGGCATAGTCGACGCCCTTGTGGGCGCGAATCTTGTTCAGGATGGGGTGCTTGCGTTTCAGGTTGAAATTGGAGCTGATGCGGGTGAAGTCCACGGGCGCCCGGATGAATGCCTTGCGCATGCTGCCGCCGTCCGGGCTGAAATAATCGGATTTACCTGTTTCGTCAGTGTAGCGAATTGCCCTGACTGTTCGGCCATCGTTGATAAATTCAGCACCCAGGATCTCGCCGTCCCCAACTCGCTGACCGTCCTGCCAAAGCTCCTCGTAGAGCACCACGAATTCGTCGTTCTCGCGGATATCCAATACAAAATCCACGTCCCAGGCGAAAATGCCCGCCAGGTTCATGGTGACCTTGTCGGACATGCCGGCCTCGCGACCTGCTATAAACAGCGAGTTCTTGATAATGCCCTGGGCATAGACCACCCGCGCTTCCAGTGGACGCTCAATCACACGTGACTGGTACTGGCCCGAATCGGCCAGGGTGACTTCCAGCTCGCGGGTTTCGTCTATCTTGCGGTTCAGGCTGAGAACCTTGCCGTCCTGGTGTCGGATTTCGATTGCGTCACCCGGGTGAACCAGGCGCATGGCCTCTCGCGCTTCATCCAGCGCAAGAATCTCGGCCAGGTTTCCCCGGTCCAGTTTGTTTCGTCCAAAAAGGATGTCCATGGAATCGCCCGAGCGCACTGTCAGGGTTATGGACTCGCCTGTCAGGGCAGGGGATTCTTCAATGGCCTTTGACAGGGCTTGGGCGGTCGGGATTCCGCCCGGGCTTGCTCCGGGTAACTCCAGGGGGACGCCGGTGAGTTGGTAGGCGGTTGTGGCGGCGGTTGTCGTGGGGAGGGTTTCCGGCTCGACAGGCTGGGGGCTGCCGCTGAACAATGCGTAAAGCGCCATCGTGATAAAGGGAATTCCCGCGCCCACGGCAAACCACGGCAAGTGCCGTTTCCCGATCTGGGGTTTCCCTTGCGGTTTATAATCGTGCCAGACTTGTGTCTTGTGGCGGGTCAAAGCAATAGTCCCGTAAGGTTTGCGCGTTACGTTAAACTTTGCGCTGTTCGCGGTCAATTTAAGTATCTTATAAGGAATAGAGCCGGATGTTATCCGTGGAAGAACAATTAAAAGAGATTGTCCGTGGTGCTGACGAGGTGCTGCGTGAGGAAGAGCTGGTCGAAAAGCTGAAGCGGGGCAGGCCCCTGCGCATCAAGGCGGGCTTTGATCCGACCGCGCCGGATTTGCATCTTGGCCACACGGTCCTGATCAACAAGATGCGCCAGTTCCAGGAACTGGGTCATGAGGTGATGTTCCTGATCGGTGATTTCACGGGGATGATCGGCGATCCCACGGGAAAGAGTGTCACCCGTCCCGCCTTGACGCCGGAAGATGTTGCGCGCAACGCCAAGACCTACAAAGAGCAGATATTTAAAATCCTGGACCCGGAGCGAACCCAGGTGATGTTCAATTCCAGCTGGATGGGCAAGATGTCGGCCGCTGACCTGATTCAGTTGGCGGCAAGGCACACCGTGGCCCGGATGCTGGAGCGGGACGACTTCAGCAAGCGCTACAAAGGTGGTCAGCCCATTGCCATTCATGAATTCCTCTATCCACTGGTTCAGGGCTATGACTCTGTGGCCATGGAAGCGGACGTGGAGCTGGGCGGAACCGATCAGAAATTCAACCTGCTGGTTGGCCGGCAAATGCAGCAGGCCTATGGGCAGGAAGCCCAGGTGGTACTGACCATGCCCTTGCTTGAGGGCCTGGACGGTGGGCAGAAGATGTCCAAGTCCCTGGGCAACTACATTGGAATTGACGAGGCGCCGGGCGAGATTTTTGGCAAAGTGATGTCCATCTCAGATGACTTGATGTGGCGCTATTTTGAATTGCTGAGCTTCCGCCCCTTGGCCGAGATTGAGGGCTTCAAGCGGCAGGTCTCGGAGGGCGCGAATCCCCGGGACATCAAATTCCTGCTTGGGGAGGAGCTGGTAGGGCGCTTCCATGGCGCGTCGGCGGCGACGGCGGCTCGGGATGAGTTCGTGGCGCGCTTCCAAAAAGGCGCGACGCCGGATGAGATGCCCGAGGTGGAGCTGGACTGTCCCGACGGGGCCATGCCGATAGTGCTGGCGCTTAAGGCAGCGGACTTGACCTCCAGTACCTCCGAGGCGATTCGCATGATTAAACAAGGTGCAGTGCGCGTGGACGGGGACAAGGTCAGCGACCGGGACCTGGTGCTGGAACCGGGTAGCACCCATGTTTGCCAGGTAGGAAAACGGAAATTTGCCCGCATCAGCCTCAAGGCCGGATAAGCATAGCAAGGAAGGAAATAGATAAATGAAACGAATGAAATTGGCAGTTTTTGCGGCCCTTGGGGTGATGGTGCTGACTGGCAGCGTCGTAGCGGACGAGGCTGACGGTGACGAGGCGCTTAAGCGTGCAAATAAGGCTGTAGAGCGCCGGGAAGCGGTCATGGGCCTTATGGGCTGGAGCGCTGGTCCGATGGTCGGGATGATTAAGGAACAGACTCCCTACGACGCCGAGGCCTTCACGAGACAAGCCCGGCGCATGGCAGCCCTGTCGGAGATGGTGGCCGACCTGTTTAAGGCGGATGTGCGGAACTTTGACCTGCATACCCAGGCCAAGCCGGAGCTATGGGATGACTATGAGGATTTCGCCAGCCTGGCCCAGGAGCTGGTCGCAAGCAGCAAATCCCTGGTGGTGGCATCGGAAGCCGGTGACCTGGACGTCGCCCGCAAGGCTTTTACTGCCGTGGCGGATGACTGCAAGGCCTGCCATGACAAGTACAAGGAAGACGACCATTAGGGAGCGTGTTCTCTGGTGAATAGTAAAAAGAAGGGAGGCAGCGCCTCCCTTCTTTGTATCTAGAAGAAATCCATACCGTCTAGTGGGGGCGGGGGCGCCGCGCTCACCAGGGCCCAGACCAGCCCGGCACACAGGGCGAGTAGTCCCAGTGCCCGC
>JAOTSW010000205.1 GCA_029864735.1 Chromatiales bacterium
TCTAAAAAAGGGGTCCCAAATGGGACCCCTTTTTTTGGCGTTCACCCCTCGCCGGTCAAAGGGTCTTGAACACCACGTGTTTTCCCAGGTACTGGTCTTTTGCAAGGCGATAGCTCTCACCCGAATCCAGCTGGTAAATCCATACCCCATACCGTGCTTTTGTTGACCAACGTCCCTGCCAGAGTTCCGTCAGCACAAGCAGGCGTTTTTCCGGCAGGTACGCCACCGGAAGGAAAACATTTTCGGTGGGCCAATCAAGGCCGTCTCCGACCACTCCATCCGAAGAAACAAACCGGTACTCACGGTTGGCGCGGGGATCACCCGGGCGATGGCAAAGCACTTGCTCCTGCTCGGCTATCCACAGCGCACCCTCCAGGTCACACTCTGCTGAAAACCCGTCCAACTGGGTGAGAATTTCTGTGGCCGCATCATAGTGAAAGACGCGATTGCCGCCCTCGCCGCCAACCTGAAAAAGAATTTCCCTGTCCGAGATCGTTACCAGGGTGACCCGTTCATGGTGACCGTGGGAATAGACGGTCGTAATCTTCCGCTCCCTGTCTTCAATTCGAGAGGTCTGAATGGCAAAGCCATCATCGTAGACGGTGATCTCCCGGTCCGGAAGATAGACCGCGCTGTCTCCGACAAACAATGTCTTGTAATGATTTTGGGCCACGTCGAAGCGACCGATCATGCGGGTATCTTGCCGGTTGACCACTCGCCTCACGGTCAGCAACAAGTCCCCGTCACTGTATGGACCCACGGCAATGGCACTAAGATCGCCAAGGTAGGCGACGATCTGGCTGCTGCCATCCTGCAAACTGAACTTGCCCAGGTAGTTGCCGGAACCGAAATAGAGGTACCCGCCCGGTCCGCTGCGGGCCGGCGCATCACAAGCTCCGCACATAGTTGCCAGCAGCACAAGCAGGAAGAGCCTGATTCCACATGGAAATTGAACCGCCGGGGGCTTGATCATACCGAATGGACTCGGGTCGAGTAGTAAGCCGTCATTCTCTGTCATTGCAGGCTGCGTCACAACACAGCGATCTAACCAGGCGGCTTTGCTCACTGCCGGGGCTCAGGGCATTTTGCCACCCTGGACCTGGATGCATTCGCGATCCCAGTAAGGCGTCCCCGAAAAAGTGCCGACCAGGAAATCAATAAACTCCCTTACCCGGTAAGACAAGTGCCGAACCGCAGGATACACGGCGTAGGCCGGCAATACCGGCCATTGAACATGGTGTAACACTGGCACAAGATCCCCATGCCTTATCGCCTCGTGGACGATGAACGTGGGCAACATGACCAGGCCCTGGCCGGCCGAGGCCAGGGAGCACAAAAGCTCTCCACTGTTGGCGGTCAGCGCGACATTGACCTGCACAACCTCATCCTGTCCATCCTGCTGCCGGAACTGCCAGCGACCGGGATTTACCAGGTTGCCGTAGACCAGGCACTGGTGATCCTCAAGCTCAGCGGTGTTCTGTGGAGTTCCGTTCCTGTCCAGGTAAGCGGGACTGGCGCACACCACACTATTGACCTGAAACAATTTCCGGGCAATCAGGCTTGAGTCCGGCATCGCGCCGATGCGAACCGCAACGTCTCTACCCTCTTCCAACAGGTCTATTCGCCTGTCATTCAGGTCCAGGTCAAAACTTACATTGGGATGCTGACGCTGAAAGCGCGCTATTGGATCACTCATGTGGCGCAAGCCAAATGACTGTGGCAAGGCCACCCGGAGTCGTCCACGCAATTCACCGTGGGACTGGGCCACCGCGGACTCAGCCTCGTCCAGGTCCGCCAGGATGCGAGCACTGCGTTCGTAAAAACTGCGCCCACTGTCGGTGAGGTCCAGGCGCCTGGTGGTCCGACGCAGCAATTGCACGCCCAGCCTTTGCTCCAGGCTCGACACGCGCCGACTCACGGCCGACTTGGCTCCATCCAGTCTGTCCGCTGCGGCGGTAAAGCTGCCGGTTTCCACAACCGCGACGAATGCTTGTAAGTCCTCAAATTTGTCCATGGTTGACCTACTTTGTTGCGTTTTTCTGAACAATCTTATCTCTAATTTAGTCTTTTTTTACCAAACTGCAACATACAAACTGTCAATCAAGCCGGGGCTTGTTTCCCAGGCACCCAGACAACGACTTGGAGAGTGAACACATGTACAGCGCCGCCACCGGGAAGCCCCACGTCCTGATAGTCAACGCCAGCGCCCGTAACGAAGGCTCGGTCAGTCGCGAGTTGGTTCGGGAACTGCTAGCCAACCTGGAAGCCTCACGGGGTCCGTTGAGCGTCACTCACCGGGACCTGGCCAAGGGTATCGACTTCGTCAGCCAGGCCTGGATTGCCGCAAACTTCACCGACGACGCGGACCGCGACGAGAATCAGCACAAAGAGCTGGCAAATTCTGATTTGCTGGTACAGGAATTGATGGACGCGCAGATCCTGATAGTGGGTGTGCCGGTATATAACTTCGGAATTCCCGCCGCACTGAAAGCCTGGATAGACATGGTTGCCCGGGCACGAAAGACCTTCCGCTACACCAGCAACGGACCCGAAGGCTTACTCACTGGCAAGAAGGCCTACTTGGTCGTGGCCTCCGGCGGCGTACCAGTGGATAGCCCGGTTGATTTCGCCACGCCCTATTTGCGACACGCACTACGGTTCATTGGGATCACCGATGTAGAGGTAATCGCCGCAGAGCAAATCAACAGCCGGGGCAGCGCCGCAATGGAGGCCGCCAGGAGCCAGATTTCCAACCTGCTGAGCTCTGAGACCACACCTGCTCTTGCAGCCGGGGTAAGCTGATCGATGGCACCTTCGGGTGGCACATAGATTTCCATTTTCCTCGCGGGTGCGGGCTGGCCAATCTGGCCTGGCAGACACCGCGTAACAAACCAGAGAGAGATACAAAAATGAACCGTTATGCAGAGCTGACTGGAAGAATACTGATGTCGCTGATATTTATTTCAGCCGGGGCCAACAAAATTGTCGGGTACGCCGGAACCCAGGGGTACATGGATTCCATGGGAGTTCCCGGGATACTGCTTCCGCTGGTCATTGCACTTGAACTTGCTGGTGGTGTGGCCATGATTGTTGGCTATCGCACCCGCTTGTTTGCGCTGCTTTTGGCTGGTTTTTGTATCCTCAGCGGAGCCCTGTTCCACAATGACTTCGCCAACCAGGTCGATATGATCATGTTCATGAAGAACCTGGCCATGGCCGGCGGTTTCCTGGTGCTGTTCGCAAACGGGCCCGGCGAACTGAGCCTGGAAAGGAAACTGGGTAAAGGCTGAACGGCAGCGGTGCCCGCGGTCTTTCAGGGAGGTAAATCTCAGTGATTACAATACTTCGCTCGGAGGACCGCGGCAGCGCCGACTTCGGCTGGCTGCAAAGCAGGCACAGCTTTTCGTTTGGGCATTATTACAACCCACAACAAATGGGGTTCGGCAATCTGCGGGTAATCAATGAGGACACGGTGCTGCCCGGCAAGGGATTCGGAACCCACGGGCACAAGGATATGGAGATTATTTCCTATGTCATCTCAGGCGCCCTGGAACACAGGGACAGCATGGGCAACGGCTCCATTATCCAGGCCGGAGACGTTCAGCGGATGAGTGCGGGGTCAGGTGTGCAGCACAGCGAGTTCAACCCATCGAGCAGCGAGCCGGTCCATTTCCTGCAGATATGGATACTGCCCGAAAGAACCGGCGCTGATTCCGGTTATCAGCAGCTGCATTTTTCAGGGCAAGAAAAGACAAACCGTTTGTGCCTGGTGGCATCACGCGATGGCAGGGATGGATCTCTGGGCATACAACAGGAGGCGGACATTTTTGCGTGCCTGTTAGAACAAGGAAAGTCTGTTTCATATGCTCTTACCCCAGGACGCAGGGGCTGGATCCAGATAGTAAGGGGAAGCGTTCAGATCAATGGAATGTCATTGTCCTCGGGGGACGCCGCGGCGGTAGAGGGAGAAGAATCGCTGGAAATTGCTGCAGGCGAAAATGCCGAGTTTCTGCTTTTTGACCTGGGGTAATACAACAGGGCAAGAGCCGTCTCGGGGTTGTTGATTAGGACTTGGCGCGCCCGGAGAGATTACTCGACCGCTGCCGCGGTCTCGCCGGAGAGATGGACTCCAATCGCCTGGCGGCGATTCTCGGGTCTGCGACCCGTCGTCGCTGCGCTCCGACGTCCAAAACGCTCACGCGTTTT
>JAOTSW010000005.1 GCA_029864735.1 Chromatiales bacterium
CGCCATTCATTTGTGTTCCGGCTTAAGGAGTAAGATTGTGAACGTCATCCGAATGAGTGAACTGGATCTCGCTGGCAAGAAAGTGTTGATAAGGGAAGACCTGAACGTTCCCATCAAGGATGGGGCAGTGACCAGTGATGCTCGAATCAGGGCCTCCCTGCCCACCATCAAGATGGCGTTGGATGCGGGTGCTGCGGTCATGGTGATGAGTCACCTGGGCCGCCCGGTTGAAGGGGAGTTTGACGAGAAGTTTTCACTTGCCCCGGTGGCCAGGCGACTGTCCGAATTGCTGGGTAGGCCCGTGCGATTGGCCGGTGACTGGATAGATGGCGTCGAGGTTCAGCCTGGCGAACTGGTACTGTGCGAGAACGTACGTTTTCTCAAGGGTGAGAAGGCGGATGACCAATCCCTGGCCCGAAAAATGGCAGCCCTGTGTGACATCTATGTGATGGACGCCTTTGGCACGGCCCACCGCGCCCACGCCAGTACCCACGGTGTGGGCGTGTTGGCAAAGGTGGCCTGCGCCGGGCCTCTGCTGGTTGGTGAGTTGGAGGCCTTACAGCGCGCCCTGAATACGCCCGCACGCCCGGTAGTTGCGATTGTCGGGGGATCCAAGGTTTCCACCAAACTTGCGGTTCTTGAGACCCTGTCCGGAATCGTTGACTATTTGGTAGTAGGTGGTGGCATCGCCAACACCTTTATTGCTGCCTCCGGGAACAAAGTGGGTAAATCCTTGTATGAAGCCGATTTGGTCCCTGTGGCCAAAGGCTTGATGCAAAGGGGCGAAAAAGACGGGGCGGAGATTCCGATCCCTACCGACGTGGTTGTCGCGACAGAGTTTTCCGAATCCGCTGAAGCAGATATTCGCCCCGTAAACCAGGTTGGCAAAGACGAAATGATCATGGACGTCGGTCCGGATACTGCAGAGAGACTCGCTGCTTTGATGGCTGATGCCGGTACTATTGTCTGGAACGGCCCGCTTGGCGTGTTTGAGTTTGACCAGTTCGGTGAAGGTACCCGAGTGGTTGCCGAAGCAGTTGCCCAGAGCAAGGCATTTTCGATAGCCGGTGGTGGAGACACCCTGGCCGCGCTGGAAAAATACGACCTGACTGATAGCATTTCATATATCTCAACCGGTGGTGGAGCATTTCTTGAGTTCCTGGAGGGGAAAACCCTGCCGGCAGTAGTAATGCTGCAGAACAGGGCGAAATAGGCGGCAGGCAAAAACGAATATCGATATCGAAAAATATAAATGCGTTCAGGACGAGCGCCATATAAAAGGTAAGTACGCTATGCGCAGCACAAAAATAATTGCGACCCTGGGGCCGGCGACGGATGCTCCCCAGGTTTTGGCCCGCATTTTCACTGCGGGAGTTAACGTCGTGAGAATTAATTTCTCTCATGGTTCCGCCGAGGACCGGGAAAAGCGGGTGGCGGAAGTGCGCCGTGTCAGCGCCGAGCTTGGCCTGGATGTGGCTATTCTTGGCGACCTGCAAGGACCGAAGATTCGGGTTGAGAAATTTGCCGATGGGCCGATTGAGCTGATTGAAGGGGAGCAATTTTCCCTGGATCCCGAGTTGGGGGAATTTGACGGTGACCAAAACCAGGTCGGCATCACCTACGCCCCCCTTGCCGAAGACGTGTCCGAGGGAGATGTGCTTCTGCTTGATGATGGCCAGATAGAATTGCTGGTGACTGAGGTCAAAGGCAAGAGGGTGGTTTGCCGTGTGGTGGTGGGCGGAAAGCTTTCCGATAACAAGGGGATGAATCGCCAGGGGGGAGGACTGTCTGCTCCTGCGCTGACCGAGAAAGACCTGGAAGATATCCAGGCGGCCGCTGCGATGCAGCTGGATTTCCTGGCCGTATCTTTCCCACGCAGTGCCGCCGATATAGAGAATGCCCGTCGCCTGCTTCATGACGCAGGAGGTTCGGGACTCATCGTGGCCAAGATTGAACGCGCCGAAGCGGTGGAAGACCTTGAAAATATCGTTGAAGCCAGTGATGTAATCATGATTGCCCGTGGTGACCTGGGCGTGGAGATGGGTTTTTCAAGCGTTCCGGGTATTCAGAAACGCATCCTGGCGATGACCCGCAAGCGCAACAAGCTGTCCATAACTGCTACCCAGATGATGGAGTCCATGATCACCCAGCCCCTGCCTACTCGAGCAGAAGTCTCGGACGTGGCTAACGCGGTCCTGGACGGCACTGATGCGGTCATGCTTTCTGCGGAAACGGCGGTAGGTAAACGCCCGGTTGCGGTGGTAAGCGCGATGGCCAAGGTTTGCGAGGAGGCCGAGCGTCACCAGGCCAATCGGGGCTTGAAACGGGTTGCCCGGGAAGATGATTTCCTGGTGATCGATGAGGCCATTGCCATGGCAGCCATGTATACCGCCAATCACTTGAGTGTGAAGGCGATTGTGGCCTTGACCGAATCCGGGGCAACTGCCCGGTGGATGTCTCGTATCCGCACGGATATTCCGATTTTTGCCTTTACCCGACGGGATGAAACCCGTCGCCGGGTGCAGATGTACCGGGGCGTGTATCCGGTGCAGTTTGACGTGGTGAATGAAAACTCACAGGAACTTTACCAGGAAGCATTCAAGGAACTCATTGGCCGTTCTGCAGTGGCTTCCGGTGACCTGGTGATTTTCACGAAGGGTGACATGAAGGGCGTGACCGGCGGCACCAACGCCATGAAGATTCTCGAGGTCAGCTAGCCTGGGTTTTGTTGTCGCATGCCGCGACCTGAGTTCACTGGCGGTCGCTGGTATGCTGTTCGGGTCGAGACATATGTCCGCGGTGAAAGGGTGACAATGAAATATCTCAAGCGAATTGGGTTGGGTGTGCTGACCCTGGTTGCAGTCGGGCTGGGTGCGGTTTTTCTGGTCCTGCGATCGAGTCTTCCTTTGCTCGAAGGGCAGCACCAGATAGCCGGCCTTTCCGCTACCGTGGCAGTTCAGCGGGATGATTCCGGTGTGGTGACTATTCACGGTGCGAACCGTGTCGACGTTGCCCAGGCCCTTGGTTTTGCCCACGCCCAGGATCGCTTCTTCCAGATGGACCTGTCGCGCCGTATGTCGGCGGGCGAGTTGTCCGCCCTGTTCGGCGCCGTGGCGCTGGATGCGGACAAGGGCAAGCGGATACACCGATTCCGGGACCTTTCCGCAAGAATATTGAAGAAAGCCTCTGCCGAGGACCGTCGCCTGCTGGAAGCATATGCTGAAGGCGTCAACCAGGGGCTGGCAGCTATGGATGGCAAGCCCTTTGAATACTGGTTGTTGGGTGTCGAGCCCCAACCCTGGCTAGCCGAAGACTCCATGCTCGTGCAGTACGCCATGTTCCTGGATTTAAATGATGGATCGGGCGAAAGCGAGGCCTTCAGGGTCACTCTTCGCAGGATGTACTCACCTGAGGTCGCTGCATTCCTGCTTCCCGCGGGCGGTCCATGGGATGCCCCCATACAGGGTGACCCGGCAGCGGCTCCGGAGATTCCCGACGCCGCCCATCTGGATCTTCGCAAGGTCGTCGTGTCCGCTGTGGACAGACCGATGCGGCCTAATCTGGCGATGCTTGAAAGCCAGGTCGATGAAGTGGTCGGGAGCAACAACTGGGCGGTAGCCGGTTGGCGCAGCGGCACCGGCCAGGCAATGTTGGCAAACGATATGCACCTGGGAATTCGCGTTCCGAACACCTGGTATCGTGCCCGGCTGCGGGTTAACGATGACACTGATGTCACCGGCGTCACCTTGCCGGGTGTGCCGGCAGTCGTTGCCGGGAGCAATGGGCGCGTTGCCTGGGGCTTCACCAACAGCTATGGCGATTGGGTGGACCTGGTGGAGCTGGAAATTGACCCGCAGGATTCGAGCCGTTACCGGGTACCCGGGGGTTGGGAAACATTCAGGCTGGTAGCGGAGACCATCGTGGTCAAGGGAGGCGAAGATCAAGTGCTGGATCTGCGCCTGACGCGATGGGGCCCGGTAGTCGAATATTATGGACGCGACTATGCGCTGGAATGGACCGCTCATCATGAGGAGGCCTCCAACCTAGAGTTGTTGAAGATCGAGCAGGCCGGTTCGGTTGAGCAGGCCATGGCGATTGTTAACCGTGCCGGCACACCTGCTCAGAATTTTGTGGTTGCTGATGACCAGGGCAATATCGGCTGGACCATCATGGGCAAAATTCCCCGGCGTGGCGACAAGGCCGATTGGGATCCCATCCAGGCTGCGCGTGGCGAAAGCGGCTGGCAGGGTTGGCTGGAGCCCGAGGAGTACCCGCGAATCGTCAATCCGGAATCCGGGATTATCTGGACCGCAAACAGTCGGGTGGTCAGCGACGAGGCCCTGGCAATAGTTGGTGACGGGGGCTATGCCCTGGGCGCCCGGGGCAAGCAGATTCGCGATGACCTGATGGCCCTGGACAAGCCGGTGTTGGATGACATGCTTGGCGTGCAGTTGGATGACCGGGCAGTGTTCCTGGCGCCCTGGCAGGAATTGTTGCTGGGGGTGCTCGACGATGACGCCGTGGAAGGACATCAGGATCGCGCGGCTTTTCGTGACCTGGTTCGAGACTGGATTCCCCGGGCAAGCATCGATTCAGTTGGGTACCGGTTTGTTCGTGCTTATCGTTTGATAGTCCAGAAACAGGTTTTCGACAGTCTTGTCTATGAAATGCGCGAGGCTTACCCGGAAATGAATGAACCGGTGCCATGGCAGTTTGAGGCATCTTTGTGGCGACTGGTCACCGAGCGGCCCCAGCACCTGCTGGTGCTCCCATACCAGAGTTGGGACGAATTCCTGTTACACGCCGCCGACGATTTGATTGAAGAATATCGGACCACCTATGGGGATGAGTTTGCCGCCCGGACCTGGGGCGAGCGAAATACGGCAGCGATTCGCCATCCCTTGAGTAGCGCCATTCCTCTGGTTGGCAGCTGGCTGAATATGCCGGTAGAGCCACTGGCCGGGGATTCAAACATGCCCAGGGTCCAGGCCCGCAGCTTCGGGGCCTCGGAGAGATTTGCCGTATCACCCAATCCGGACCTGGACGGCTACTTCCAGATGCCCGGCGGGCAAAGCGGCCATCCTCTTTCGGATTTCTACAGCCGTGGGCATGAGCTCTGGGTGAATGGCCAGGCTGCTGCATTCCAGGCTGGAAGCACTCGCTACCTGCTTGAGCTACAACCAGAACAGAATTAGTCATACATCTTTCGCTGCAAAGGTCATGGCAGGCGTAAGAGACAGGAGAAGGATATGCAAAAAGGACGATTTGAGGGCACCGAGCGGTATATCGCGACCAAGGACCTGATGGCTGCGGTAAATGCGGGGGTTACCCTGGGTCGGCCTATATTGATTAAGGGCGAACCGGGTACCGGTAAGACCCAGTTGGCCGAAGAAGTGGCCCTTAGCCTGGGACTGCCCCTGCACCAGTGGCACATCAAGTCCACCACGAAGGCTCAGCAGGGACTGTATGAGTATGATGCGGTGGCGAGGCTGCGTGACTCACAGCTGGGAAAGGAGCGCGTTCACGACATTGCCAACTATATTGTCAAAGGGGCGCTATGGGAGGCGTTCGATTCGGAGGTCAAGCCGGTACTGTTGATTGACGAGATCGACAAGGCTGACATCGAATTTCCCAATGACCTGCTACGTGAGCTGGACAGGATGGAGTTCTTTGTTTACGAAACCCGTGAACTGGTAAAAGCCACCCACCGACCCATCATTATTATCACCAGCAATAATGAGAAGGAACTTCCGGATGCATTCCTGCGCCGATGCTTTTTCCACTACATCCAGTTTCCCGACGCGGCGACGATGTCGAGCATCGTCGAGGTGCATCATCCCGGTCTGAAAAAGCAGCTGTTGTCCGAGGCGCTAAATGCTTTCTACCAGTTGCGTGACACTCCCGGGCTGAAGAAAAAGCCGTCCACCTCGGAATTGCTGGACTGGATAAAGTTGTTGCTCGCAGAAGACGTGCCGGTTGAAGCCTTGCGTGGTGGCGATTCCCGGAAGGCACTGCCACCGTTCTATGGGGCATTGTTAAAAAACGAACAGGACGTTCACTTGTTTGAACAGCTTATCTTCTTGAATCGACGGGATGCTCGTTAAATTCTTTTTCATGCTGCGTGAGGCCGGGTTGAAGGTGACTCTGCCGGAATTCCTGACCTTGCTGGATGCGCTGGATGCGGGTCTGGCGGGCTACAGTGTGGAGGAGTTTTACTATCTTTCTCGCAGTGCACTGGTGAAGGACGAGACCAAGTTTGATCGTTTTGACCAGGTGTTCGGGGCCCACTTCCAGGGCGCCGAAACCCTGTTCGGGGAGCACCTGGATGAGATTCCCGAGGAGTGGTTGCGTCGCCAGGTAGAGCTTGGTCTGAGCGAAGAAGAGAAAGCCAGGATCGAGGCACTGGGTGGCTGGGACAAACTCATGGAAACCTTGCGCCAGCGTCTGAAAGAGCAGAAAGAACGTCACGAAGGTGGCAACAAATGGATAGGCACGGGCGGCACCTCGCCATTCGGGGCGTACGGCTATAACCCGGAAGGTGTTCGAATCGGGCAGCAGGGCAGCCGCCACAGGCGGGCAGTCAAGGTCTGGGACAAGCGGGAATTTCGCAACCTTGATGATTCTCTTGAGTTGGGTACGCGGAACATGAAGGTGGCCCTGCGACGATTGCGAAAATTTGCCCGACAGGGTGCCGACTATGAACTGGATCTGGATGACACCATTCGTTCAACCGCTCGAAATGCAGGCATGCTGGATATCAAGATGGTCCCCGAGCGGCATAATTCCGTGAAGGTTCTGTTGTTCCTGGACGTGGGCGGTTCCATGGAGGATCACGTCAGGGTCTGCGAGGAGCTTTTCTCAGCAGCCCGCAGTGAATTTAAGCAGCTGGAATATTTTTATTTTCACAATTGTGTCTACGAGGGGCTCTGGAAGGATAATCGTCGTCGATACAACCAGCGAATGCCCACCCTGGATGTGATTCACCGCTACAGCGCGGACTACAAGCTGATATTCGTGGGCGATGCCACCATGAGTCCCTACGAGATCAGTTACCCCGGCGGTAGCGTTGAACATCTCAATGAAGAGCCCGGTGCAGTCTGGATGAAACGTCTGCTGAATACCTATCCCAAGAGTGTCTGGCTTAATCCTGAACCGGTGCAGCGCTGGGATTACACGCCGTCAATCCAGATGCTGCGAGAATTGATGGACCAGCGAATGTTTCCCCTGACCGTGAGCGGCCTGGAAGAGGGTATGCGAAAGTTGCTCTAACCGCCTTTCCGGGGTGACTTACATCAGTCCTTTAAGGTCGTCCATGATCTGTGTCGAGTGCTTGTCAGGATCAACAGTGTCGTAGCGCTTGGCAATAGTACCGTCTGGCCCGATCAGGTACGTCTTGCGATTGGCCAGTTTCAGCAGGCCCAGCAACTTGAAGCCGGCATAGGTGGCGCTTACCTCGCCAGTGGTGTCAGCCAGCAAAGGGAAGGGCAGGTTGTGCTTTTCGGAAAATGCCTGGTGTGACTCCACATCGTCGGTACTGACACCCAGGATGTGGACGCCCATCTTGCGGAAGCTCAGGATGTCATCGCGAAAATTGCATGCCTCGGTCGTGCATCCCGGAGTGTCGTCCTTGGGATAGAAATACAGCACCACCCATTTACCTTTGTAGTCCTCTATTGAGTGCCACTTGTTATTTTGATCTTGCAGGCGGAAGGAGGGCGCAGCGCTGCCCTCCGGGAGGAGTTCAGCAGACCAGGAATTTTGGAAAGCCAGGGTCAGGCAGACTGTCAGTGTGGCGGCAGTAATTCCGAAAATTCTCATCTTAAGGGTTCCTCAAGCGTTTGGTGATCTCATCCACGGCTAATAAACAGGTTGATGGAGTTAAGAATAAACCAGTTATGTGTTTTGCGGCTATTGAATTCGACGAAAGTCCGGGAGTGGATGTGTCGAGTAGCCTTGGCGTGTCAGCTCAGGGCACAAGGCAGCCGAGTACCCTGCCGGGGTTGTCCGGCGGCGAATCATCGGGCTCTCAAAGCAGGACTAGGGATCCCAGGCCGAGGAAGGCGGCGAAACCAATCACATCGGTGAAGGTGGTCAGGACAACGCTGCCGGCCAGTGCCGGATCGACACCGAGTCTGCGCAACAAGAGGGGAATCCCGACACCTGAAATCGCTGCCACCACCAGATTGATGATCAGGGCGGCGGCGATGACCGCACCGATGCGCCAGTCGCCAAACCACAAGACCACCGCCAGGGCGACGATGCTTGCCCAGGCAACTCCATTCAGCAGGCCAACCATGATTTCCTTGTTGAGTAACCAATGGGAGTTGGACTTCTCAACCTGGCCCAGTGCGATACCGCGAATCATCAGGGTCAGGGTCTGGCTTCCCGCGATGCCTCCCATACTGGCCACGATAGGCATGAGGATGGCCAGTACCACCACCTGGTCCAGGGTTGCCTGGAATAATCCCACCACCCAGGAGGCGAGGAAGGCCGTGGCCAGGTTTACCCCCAGCCATACGGCCCGGCGCCGGGCGCTGCTGAAAACCGGGGCGAACATATCCTCGTCTTCATCCAGACCGGCCATGCTCATCAGGGAATGCTCGCCCTGCTCGCGGATAACGTCGACCACGTCATCAATAGTGATCCGGCCCAGGAGTTGGCCCTTCTCATCCACCACGGCGGCGGACAGCAAATCCCGGTCCGAGAACTGCATTGCGACCTTTGCTGCCGACGTATCTGCAAGCAAGTGCACTGGATCTGAATCCATTACTTCCGAGACCGCCAGGGCGGGGTCTGCGGTCAGCAGGGTAGTCAGAGGCAGGGTCCCCAGGTAGAGGTCATTTCGGTTAACTACAAACAGGGCATCAGTTTTATCCGGAACGCCCCCGCTTAATCGCAGATAACGCAGCACGACCTCGATGCTCACGTCCGGGCGTACGGTTACCGTATCCGGATTCATCAGGCCACCGGCAGAGTCTTCCGGGTAGGCAAGAACCGCTTGCAGACGGTCCTTGTGCTGCTGGTCCATTGAGTGCATGACCTGCTGGATAATCGCTTCCGGCAAATCAATCAGGAAGTCGGCCAGGTCATCCAGTTCCATGCCGTCGGCGGCGGCGACGATTTCCTCATCGTCCATGGTTGCGATGATGCTGGCGCGCACCTCGTCATTGAGGCCCAGCAGGATGTCGCCTTCGTTATCCGCGGGAACAAGTTCCCAAAGAATCTGGCGTTCAGCGGGTCTCAGGGATTCGATCAGCGAGGCAACTTCCGCCGGATGCAGTGCATTGATCATCCGTTTTGCCGGGCGCATCGATCCCGCGTCCAGAGCGCTGCGTAGCGCTTCCAGCCGTGTTGAGGGATTTACGATTTGCTCGACTTCCGCCATGCTTTCACTCGTTGTTCCATTTCTGGATGAGGTATGAACCGTCGGGTCGCAGTGTAGCCTTGCTGCCTTGGGCAGTCCATGCCGTCGAGCAGGATTTCCCGACTAATCCAGCAGTTCTGTGTGTCGCACGCTGACCTGGGGGTAGTGATCACGGAAGTGTGCGGCGAGTTTCTCACACAGGAAAACCGAGCGATGACGCCCACCGGTACAGCCCAGGGCGACAGTGACGAAACTGCGGTTTTGTTCTTTCTGCCGCGCGAGACACGGTTCCAGGAAGGTCGTCAGTGAGGTGAAAAATTCCTCTACTTCGGGTGACGAGTTCAGGAAGTCAATGATTGGCTGATCCAGGCCATTGAAATCCCGCAGTTCGTTTTCCCAATAGGGATTTGGCAAGAACCTGATGTCGAACACATAGTCGGCATCGTGTGGGAGACCGTGCTTGAACCCGAAAGATGTGAAGTTCAGTGCCATGCTGCCGGACAGCTTTTCAGAAACGCGCTCACTGATGATGCGGCGTAATTGGTGCACATTGGTGCGTGTGCTGTCGATAACCAGGTCGGCGAGATCATAGAGTGGGCCCAGCACTTGCCTCTCCGCCTTGATGGCCTCGGCCAGGCTTAATCCCTTGCGGCTCAGCGGGTGTCGGCGCCGACTCTCTGCATAGCGTTTGATGACAACGTCATCTTCGGCGTCGAGGAAAATAACATCCACCTGGGTTCCAGCCGCCTTGAGGCTGCCGATCATTTCCGGAACCTTGATCAACTCGTCCGGAAGGTTTCTTGCGTCCAGTGCTATTGCGGATTTTGTGTAGGTTGCCAGGGTGCCGCTTGCCGCCTGTTCAAGGAATGGTTGTACCAGCCCCGATGGCAGATTGTCTATGCAGTAAAAATCCAGGTCCTCCAGCATGTCCAGGGCAATACTCTTGCCCGAACCTGAAATGCCGGTTACTACAACCAACCTGATATCGGAGTGTGGCATCAAGCCTCCTCAGCGGCCTGGGACGCGTAGCTTGCCAGGATAGCCTCGTCGATGCACCTCAGCGCCGCATGCAATTCGGTACTGCTCTGGGCTTCGCGCAATGGGCATTCACCGGCGTGGTCGGAGAGCACGAGACTGGCACGTTCGAGGATTTCCCGGTGTGCCGGGGAGGGGGGTGACGGGGCGATCAACGCCAGCATCACATCCACAGCCTGGCCATCGGGGGCGTCGAAATCCACGGGATGCATAAGGGTCACTACCGCCGCGGTGACTCTTTCCAGCTGAGGAAGTGAAGCGTGGGGCAGGGCAATACCCTCTCCCAGTCCCGTGCTGCCAAGTTTTTCTCGCTGCACCAGGGCTTCCATAACGGAGTTGGTCAGACTAAGCCGGTCAGGTGCATCGGGATCTGGTGGCAGGGTTTCGGCCAGCATTTCGCTCAGAATTTCCAGGGCGTGTTTTTTGCTGCGTGCATTGATCTTGGCCATGGCTCGGCCTGGCGTGATCAATTCAGAAAGCTTGCTCTCGATCATGTCCATAAGCAGTCATATAAAAACAAGGGGGCATGGCCCCCCTGCTTAAAATGTATTCCTCGGTGGTGGCGCCTTACGCCAATGTTACTCGTAAACCGATTTATCCACATCCCGGGCGTGGTGATCGGAGTTCTTTTCCTTGTGTTTTCGCACCTGTCGATCCAGTTTGTCAGCCAGACCATCAATTGCTGCATACATGTCTTGTTCAATCGCGTCCGCGTAAATCTGGATGCCCCGCATACTGATCATCGCCTCTGCCTTGTGTTGGAGTTTTTCCACGGTAAGGATGCAGTTGGCGTTTACCATATGATCGCTGTGTCGTTGAATTCTTTCCAGTTTCTCGGAGATATATCGGCGCAGCGGTGGCGTGACATTAATGTGGTGTCCAGATACGTTTACTTGCATCATTTTCTCCTTAGCGGTTATTACGAGCAGCTTGCGAGCCGCTTGCGTTCGCTGGATGGCGGGATGGACATGGCTTCCCGGTACTTGGCGACGGTGCGCCTCGCTACCTGGATGCCGTCCTCGGATAGAGCCTTTGCGATCTTGTTGTCGCTCAGTGGCTTCTTGGGAGTTTCCTGCCCAATCAACTGCTTGATTCGGGCGCGAACCTCCACTGCAGAGTGCTCGCTGCCGTCATCTCCCGAGACGTGACTGGAAAAGAAATGTCTAAATTCGAAAATGCCCCTGGGGGTATGCATGTACTTGTTAGCGCTAACGCGGGAAATGGTGGATTCATGCATCCCCACTTCCTCGGCGACATCGCGTAGTACAAGCGGGCGCATGGCGACATCGCCATGATCCAGGAACTCTTGCTGTTTTTGCACAATACAGCGCGCCACCTTGACCAGGGTCTCATCCCTGATTTCCAGACTGCGTACCAGCCAGCGTGCTTCTTGCAATTGCGTCCTCAGCACTGTGTGATCAGTACCGCGTCCTATGGCGCCAGCGTAGGTCGAATTGACGCATAGTCGTGGGGCTATTGAAGAGTTGACCTCTACTACCCACCGGTTGTCAATTTTCCTTACATAGACATCAGGAATGACGTACTGGGTTCCGCCGCCGCCGATGGTTGATCCGGGACGGGGGTGACAGGCTCGAACCAGCGCAATTGCATGATCCAGCTCTTCATCATCGCAATGCAGCTTGCGCCTCAAGGCAGTAAATTGCTGCTCTGCAACAAGCTCCAGGTTCTCGCTCGCGATGAGCCTGGCCAGCGCAAGCCCGGGGGTGTCTTTATCGAGTTGGTCTAATTGCAGACAGATCGATTCGCTCAAGTCCCGGGCCGCGATGCCGCTGGGATCAAATTTCTGAATCAGCATCAACACGGCTTCGAGCTCATCCATCCTGGCGTCCAGGTCGGGGAGCAGCGTTTCGCGGATATCCTCCAAGTTGTCCACCAGGTAACCATCGTCGTTAATGGCATCGATGATGGCCTGACCCATCAGTTCCTTGTTCGGATCCAACCGTTCCATTTCAAGCTGCCACAGCAAGTGGTCTTTCAAGGTGTCTGCAGTCTGGTCTGCAAGCTCCCGGTTGGGTCGGGGTTCGCCCGGGTTGTAGCCTGAGTCTGTCGAAGCGGTTACCCCGCGATCGTTCCAGTTGGCTTCAACTTCACTGAAGTCCTGCTCCGGGGTCGGTGCTTGCTCTACCTGTTCACTGGCAGGGTTTTCGTCGACCGTGGTTTCACCGGCAGGCTCCTCAACGTCCAGCATGACGTTGGTTTCCAACGCTTCCTGGATGTGGGTCTGCAATTCCATGACAGGCAGCTGCAGCAGGCGTATTGCCTGTTGCAATTGCGGCGTCATGGTCAGTTGCTGGCCAAGCTTGAGTTGCAGGCTGGGCTTCAGCAAGAACTACTCCATTGTGTCATGTGCGTTTTGCGGGTCATCACTACTTGGTGTACCCCTGTTTAATAACTCGTGCAACTTCCTGCCCGGCAGACCCGCGCCTAGAGCCGGAAATCCTCGCCCAGGTAGACTTCCCGTACACTCCGATTAGCGACAATTTCTTCGGGTTTGCCTTTGGCGATTACGTTGCCATCACTGAGAATGTAGGCATGTTCGCAAATGCCCAGTGTTTCTCGAACGTTATGATCGGTAATGAGAACGCCAATCTTGCGTTCGGTCAGGTGGTGGATAATGCGCTGAATGTCTATTACGGAAATCGGGTCAACGCCGGCAAAAGGCTCATCAAGCAGCACGAATTGGGGGTCCGCCGCCAGTGCCCGGGCAATTTCCACCCGTCTGCGTTCGCCGCCGGACAGGGCAATGCCCTGACTGTTGCGTAAATGGCCGATATGTAACTCTTCCATCAGTTCTTCCTGCCTGCGCTCCCGTTCGGCCTGGTCCAGGCCCGGTCGGGTTTCAAGGATAGCCATGATGTTGTCGGCTACCGTCATGCTCCGAAAAACCGACGCTTCCTGGGGCAAATAGCCCAGGCCCAGGCGGGCGCGTCGATGCATCGGCAGGTTGGTCAGGTCGGCGTCGTCCAGGTGAATGCTTCCCCGGTCGCAGGGGATGAGGCCGACAATCATGTAAAAAGCGGTGGTCTTGCCTGCTCCGTTCGGGCCCAGCAGACCGACAACCTCGCCACTGCGTAGCTCAAGGGACACGCTTTTTACTACCTGTCGTGCGCCGAAGCGTTTCGAGATGTCAGTAACTTTCAGAGTGCTCATTGCCGCTCAGGTGTCTCCGGTTCCTCTTCTTCCTCGGGGATGTCTGGCTGCTCAGCTGGAGGCGAGGTCTTTTCAGAGAGTTGTTCAAGACTGTCAGGAGTAATGACTATGCGTACCCTTTCTCCTGTCGCATCGCTGGAACTGGCGACAACGCGTTCTTCGTTGATGCTGTAAGTGAGGATGCTTCCGTGGATTTCCTTGCCCGACTGACTCAGTGAAGCTTGATCGGACAGGCGAAGGATTCCGTTATCGGCCTCGTACTCCAGCAAGCGGCCCCGTCCCTCGGTGATGCTCTGGTCAGTCTCGACCTGGCGGAATTCGGCAGGCTGGCCCTGGATGATTGCTGACACCAGGCGGTAGCCGGAGAAAGTCATGACTGCCTTGTCCGCCAGAATGCTGGAATTACTCATGCGGATCTTGACCTTGCCGGTGAACTCCCACTCACTGTTAGCGAAATCCAGGGTGGAGGCCACCGCTTCCTCGGCTTCGATGCCCAGATCGCCCTGGGAAATATTCACACCGCGAAAAATCAGTCGGTCGTTGCGGCGATCTATGTCAGAGGAATCAGCATCCAGTTCGATGGGTAGCCGGGAACCGGTCAGCACGCCCCACGCCGGGCCTGAGCTCGCGGCCGCCAGCAAAAAGATTGCTGTAATTGTCAGATTACGGAGTGAAATTGCCATGTACCTTTGATTGTAGTTCTACCCTGTCTTCATTGAAATACGCACGCATTCCAACCGCTGTCAGTTGCTGTTGGCCAAAGCGAATAATGACCAGGTCACTGGTTTCGGCTATTTTTTCCTGGGTCAGCAAGCGCATGCTTTGAGATTCCAGGCTGAATGTCGGGTCGGGCTGGTCGCGAACCGCCCTGACTCCGCCGTTAAGCTGAATATAGCTCTGGTCCGCCGGAATGGTTCCCGTATCTGCCTTGACCAGCCAGGGTGGGCCACCCCCGTCTTTCAGGGTCAGGTCGATGACCGTGGCGTCGAAGCTGTGTTGAGCGAGATTCTGATCGATACGCTCGGCTTTCAGGATGTACTCCGGCGAGCCATCTTCGCTGGTGCCATGGATTACGGCGTCGCGCAGATAAAACCCCCGCTTTGGTTCCTTGAGGTCACGTCCCGATATGCCATCTTCTTCTTTAGACAGGCTTTGGGCCAGCCACCAACTCGCGGCTACCGCAAAACTTAGAACAATGACGTAAATCAGGTTGCGCATGCTTATTGATCTGTTTCGTTGAGGAGCATGTCGCAGAATTCTCGCACCGCGCCGTGTCCACCGGCGGCCCGGGTAACGATACTGGCGGCGGAACGAATTTCCGGGGCTCCGTCGGAAACCGTCACCGGCAGTCCCACCTTCTGCATTACCTCCAGATCCGGCAGGTCGTCACCCATGTAGGCGACGTTTTCCAGGGAAATGTCGAGTTGCTCAAGCAGGGCCAGGAGCACCTTGAGCTTGTCCTTGCAGCCCTGGAATACGTGCTGCACGCCCAGTTCAGCCATGCGGTGTTCCACGGCCGTGGCATTTCGACCGGAAATGATCGCCACCTGGCGTCCGGAGGCCATCAGGCGTTTCACGCCGTGGCCGTCCCGGGTATGAAAGGTTTTGTATTCCTCTCCCTGGGGGCCGATGAGAATGCGCCCGTCAGTGAATACCCCGTCCACGTCGAAGACCACCAGGGCGACAGAAGAGAGGTCAGAGATTTGCGGCATGCTGTATTTCCTTGGTCTGGACGGGCATGGTCCCGGCTGCGGGATACTTCCGGGTAGTGTAGCCTCAGTTTCGCTTGCTTGTCCCGGCATTGCGCCAGGACGGCGTTACATCACCCCGGCACGCAGCAGGTCATGAATGTGCAGCACGCCAACCAGTTCATCCGACTCGTCAATTACCAGCAAGGAGGTGATCTTGTGGGTTTGCATCATCCGCACCGCCTCGGCAGCCAGTAATTCGGGCGCGATGGTGTGGCCGCGAGGGGTCATTACATCCCGCATCAGTGTTGTGCGCAAATCCAGGGAGTCATCAATGGCGCGGCGGAGGTCACCGTCGGTGAAGACGCCTTCAAAATGGTTGTCTTCGCCGAACACCGTAGTCATGCCGAGGCCTTTCCTGCTCATTTCCAGCAGACCCTCACTCAGAGGCTTGTTCGCCTGAATGCGGGGAACCTGGTCGCCTGAGTGCATCAAGTCTCCCACGTGCAGCAACAAGCGTCGTCCGAGGCTTCCGCTGGGATGGGAGCGGGCGAAGTCCTCTTCGGTGAATCCGCGAGCTTCCAGCAGCGCGACGGCCAGGGCATCGCCCAGGGCCAGTGTCGCCGTCGTGCTGGCAGTGGGAGCCAGGTTCAGGGGGCAGGCTTCCTCGGCCACGCTGACATCCAGGTTCACATCTGCCACCTTGGACAGGGTCGACGTGGGTTTGCCCGTCATGCTGATCAGTTTCACACCCAGGCGCTTTATCATGGGCAGGATGGTTATGAGTTCGGTGGTTTCCCCGGAATTGGAAATAGCCAGGACTACATCCGGCCCGGTAATCATTCCCAGGTCGCCGTGGCTTGCTTCGCCCGGGTGAACGAAAAACGCCGGGCTTCCGGTACTGGCCAGGGTCGCGGCAATCTTGCTTCCGATATGGCCGGATTTTCCCATTCCGATTACTACGATCCTGCCACGGCATTCCAGGCAGATTTCGCAGGCCCGGACAAACTTATCGTCAATCCGGTCCATTAAAACAGTCACCGCACGGGCTTCGGTCTCCAGCACATTGCGGGCAAGTGATTTGATTCGGTCTTGATCTTTTATAGGCATTGCTTGCACCGGGAATCACGGGGGTCCTGATCAATTCGTTTTTCCGGTTGCCCGGAATTACAGCGTGTAGTTGAAAGTGTAGTAGTGATATGCGGCGAACGCGATCACCAGGCAAAGTCCTTCAATCCGGTTGATCTTGCCTCGTCCGCTGAAGTCATAGGTCAGGGCGAATACCACCAGGGTCATTGCAATCATCACCGGGAGATGGAAGCTCATGATTTTGGGTTGCAGCCCGATCGGGTGGATGGCTGCGGCGGGTCCCAGCACTGCCAGGGTATTGAACATGTTGGAGCCGATCACGTTGCCAATAGCCAGGCCATGCTCGTTCTTCATCGCGCTGACGACGGTTACCGCCAATTCCGGGAGGCTGGTTCCGACGGCGACGATGGTCAGGCCGATGATCACATCGCTGATGCCCACTGCCCGGGCGATTTCCTCGGCGCCCCAGACCAGCATGTTGGCTCCTGCCAACAGCACTATCAGGCCCAGGACCAACGAGATAACCGCGGACCGCATGGTTACATTTGTGGGGATTTCTTCCTCGAACTCCTGGCGGATCGGGTCAGTGGCCGCCGAACGGAAACCGAGTTTTGTGATCCAGTACATCAGCAACCCAAGGCCGCCGATCAATACATAACCATCGTTGCGCCCCAGGTCTCCGTCCATGCAGAGCATGGCTGCCAGCAGGGTGACGGCCAGCAGCGCGGGAATTTCCCGGCGCAAGGTTGCCGATTCAAGGTGGATCGGGCTCACTACCGCCGTGACTCCGAGAACCAATCCGATATTCGCGATGTTCGAGCCAATTGCGTTTCCGATAGCCAGACCGGGCGCTGCCTGCAATGACGCGGTTATCGATACCAGTACTTCGGGGAGCGAGGTTGCGAAACTGACGATGGTCAGGCCAATCATCAGCGGCGACACGCCCAGGTTTCGGGCCGCCGCTCCGGCGCCATGTACGAACCGGTCTGCGCCCCACACGAGCAGCAGAAATCCGGCCAGCGTGGCAGTAGCAAAGATCAGCACTTCTGCGCACCCTCCTGAAATCTGCCTGGCTCAGGGCATCGATATTCGGCTAGGAAACAGTTGAAATTGTTTGTGGGCCTTCGTTTCATCATTATTTATCGGCTCTTTAAATGTGGCCGGTTTTTGCTATTCCTGAGAATCATACACGTTAGAGCAGGGAAGCTGTGAAGGTCTTTTAACCACAAGGGCCCACGGGGGCGTGAAATTTTAGATACAATCCTGCTCCCGATTGACAGTCCCGGGACGTTGATACCGGAGTACGACGGAGAGCAGAATGGAATGTGAAGATATCGAAGCCTTGATCAACGGTGGCCTGCGCTGCGCCCAGGTGAAGGTGCTCAGTGAGGACAAAACCCATTATGAGGCCCTGGTGGTCAGCGAGGAATTTGTCGGTCAGAGCCGGATACGTCGGCACCAAATGATCTACGGGACCCTTGGAGCCCTGATGGGCCGTGAAATTCATGCCATGTCGATCCAGGCGCTGACTCCAGAAGAGTGGGCTGCCCAAGGATCCTGAACCGGATAATAACAACGTGAATAAGCTGAAAATATGCGGTGGCCAGAGGCTCGATGGCGAAGTCGTGATCTCTGGAGCCAAGAATGCAGCGCTGCCAATTCTGGCTGGCTGTCTGCTGGCCGAAAAGCCGGTGATGCTGAGAAATATTCCGCATTTGCGGGATGTAACCACCACCATAGAGTTGCTTAGTCGCATGGGCGTGGAGGTCACACTTGATGATCATATGGGTGTGGAGGTTGATTCGTCGGGCATTAACAACCTGGAAGCACCCTACGAGTTGGTGAAAACCATGCGCGCCTCGATCCTGGTGCTGGGTCCATTGCTGACCCGGTTCGGCAGGGCGGATGTGTCCCTGCCCGGCGGATGCGCTATTGGTGCCCGCCCGGTGGACCTTCACGTGGCTGGTTTGCGAGAAATGGGCGCCGATATCCAGATTGACAATGGCTACATCCGCGCCCGGGCGAGGCGCCTGCACGGCGCCAGGCTGGTGCTGGATATCGTCACCGTGACCGGCACCGAGAATCTCATGATGGCTGCCACCCTGGCGGACGGTCGGACCACTATCGAGAACGCGGCCAGGGAACCCGAGGTCGTGGACCTGGCGAATTTCCTGGTCAGCATGGGCGCAAAGATTTCAGGCGCGGGTACTGACACCATCGTGATTGACGGGGTGGAAAACCTCCAGGGGACCGACTATACGGTGTTGCCGGACCGGATTGAGGCCGGCACTTACCTGCTGGCTGCTGCAATTACCGGCGGCCGCGTGAAAGTCCGCAAGGTTCGTCCCGAGCACCTGGATGCGGTGCTGATCAAGCTCAGGCATTCCGGCGCCACGGTGACAGTGGAAGGCGATACCGTGGAAGTGGACATGCGGGGACGCCGGCCCGAAGCTGTTGACCTGCGTACCGCGCCCCACCCTGGGTTTCCCACGGATATGCAGGCCCAGTTCACGGCACTGAATTCGGTGGCCCTGGGTGTCGGCACAATTACCGAGACCGTATTTGAAAACCGCTTCATGCATGCACAGGAGTTGCAGCGTATGGGTGCGGACATTCGAATCGAGGGCAATACGGCAATCGTTACGGGTGTGCCGCGTTTGACCGGTGCCCCGGTGATGGCCACTGACCTTCGTGCCTCGGCAAGCCTTGTCCTGGCTGGCCTGGTGGCGGAGGGCGAAACCATCGTCGACCGGATTTACCACATTGATCGGGGATACGAGAGGATCGAGGAAAAGTTTTCCGCGCTGGGGGCAAAGATTCAACGCATTCGCGAATAACCGCCTTATTCTGCTCGCTCAATCAAGGTAGCGCTGGCACGGAATGGTTTGCCGTCACGAACTCCCGCCAGTTCAACTGCGTTGCCCGGCTGAAGCCCGGCAACGATATTTACCGCGCTTTGTCGCACCAGGATCGCCTGCCCGTTGATTTCGGTAATCACGTCCTCTGGCTGCAGGCCGATGGTCATTGCCGGGCTGTCCGGGTAGACACGCCGCACCTCGATTCCAGTTGATTGTGAGAGCCCGAGCTCGCGAGCACGGGTGGCGGTAAGGTCTATCGCCTCTACACCAAGCCACCCCCGGACCACCCGGCCACGCGTCTTGAGCTCCTCCATGACGCCCCGTGCCAGGTTGACCGGTATGGCGAAACCGATGCCTTCGGGCAACCGGCGTTCCAGGGCCAGTTCCGGCTCAAGGGTGGCTATGTTGATTCCAATCAGTTCGCCCTGGGAATTAATTAACGCTCCCCCGGAGTTGCCGACATTGATCGCCGCGTCCGTCTGGATGAAATCCCCGATCAGGGTCAGGCCCAATTGCCAGCGGCCGGTTGCGCTAACAATTCCCTGGGTAACCGTTTGACCCAGGCCATAAGGATTGCCGATTGCCAGTACCACATCGCCGATTTGCAGGGTGTCGGACCTGCCCAGAGTGATGGCCGGCAAGTTTTCCAGGGGAATCTTGAGCAGCGCAAGGTCTGTGGGGCTGTCTGTGCCGATCACCTCCGGAGTCAATGCCCGGCCATCGGACAGCTGCACGCTGATCCTTTCGGCTCCATCGATCACATGGTGATTGGTTAAAATGTAACCAGCCTCATCGACGATCACTCCCGATCCCAGGCTGCTGGTCAGGGTGGGCTCTGCCTCGGGCTCTTCAGTGTCACTGGATTCCAGTCTCCTGAAAGAATAAATATTTACCACGGCCGGGGCAGCAGCCTGGACCGCTTGCGCGTATGAGTTGGGGGTGCTGCCGGCGGACCGGCTGAGGTTTAGCGCCTGGTTTGGGAAGAAATACAGCACGGCAAATGCTACAGCCAGTCCAGTGGCGGCAGATTGGGCCAGGAAGGCCCCCGGTCTCATGCTTTTCATTGTTCCTCCTCACGGAGAACGCCTTTTTTATTCGTTACTCTCAGCATTTGCCTGCCTTTTAGGCTCATTTTATGGTCAGAACGTACCGCAAAATCCAAGCGCCATGTATAATGTTTCGTTTGCTGCGTGGTGCCACAAGTTGGAAGCCTGTGGCACCGCAAGCATAATCCGAATGTTTCATTTATCCCAATCGGGTTAAGTACCAGATTCAGGAGACTCATTGATGAGTGAGGGCGTTGACAAAAGCAGGCGTCACTTTTTGACCGTCGCAACTACGGTTACCGGCGCTGTTGGCGCGGGTTTCGCGGCAGTTCCATTTCTATCTTCCTGGAAGCCAAGCGCACGTGCCCAGGCCCTGGGGGCCCCGGTTGAAGTGGATATCAGCAAGTTGCAGCCGGGTGAAATGATCCGGGCTACCTGGCGTGGCCAGGCGGTCTGGGTGCTCTACCGTTCCGACGCGATGATGCAGACCCTGCCCGAAGTGGAGGTCTCGCTGAGAGACCCCGAGTCCGTCCAGCCCCAGCAGCCTGGTTACGCGGCCAATCAGTACCGTTCGCTGAAGCCCGAAATCTTTGTCGTAATCGGTAACTGTACGCACCTGGGTTGTTCGCCGGGAGAGCGGTTCGAGGTGGCTCCGGCTGATCTGGGTCCCGAATGGAAAGGCGGCTTCTACTGCCCCTGCCACGGCTCAAAGTTTGACCTGGCAGGCCGGGTCTACAAGGGCGTTCCTGCTCCCTTGAACCTGAAAGTTCCGCCATACCGTTTCCTCAATGACAGCCTCATCCTGATTGGCGACGACGCGGGGGTTGCGTAATGAGTTCAACTGAAAATCAGGGCGCCGGCGCGCGCCTGCTGGCCTGGGTCGACGCACGCTTCCCCCTGACCAAGATGTTTAACGAGCATGCTGCCGAGTACTATGCTCCGAAGAACTTTAATTTCTGGTACTACTTTGGCGTACTGTCGCTGGTGGTGCTGGTCATCCAGTTGGTCACCGGTATTTTCCTGACCATGAACTACAAGCCTTCCGCCGCTGACGCCTTCGCGTCGGTGGAGTACATCATGCGTGACGTGCAGTGGGGCTGGTTGATTCGCTACATGCACTCAACGGGTGCCTCGGCATTTTTCGTCGTGGTGTATCTGCACATGTTCCGCGCGCTGCTTTACGGTTCGTACAAGCCGCCCAGGGAACTGCTATGGATCTTCGGCATGCTCATCTACCTGGTGTTGATGGGTGAGGCGTTCATGGGCTACCTGTTGCCCTGGGGACAGATGTCATACTGGGGAGCCCAGGTGATCGTATCCCTGTTCGGTGCGATTCCGGTGATTGGCGACAGTCTTGTGGAATTTATCCGCGGTGATTTCTACATCTCCGATATCACGCTTAACCGGTTCTTTGCCCTGCATGTGATTGCCCTGCCGCTGGTGCTGATATTCCTGGTAGTGGCTCACATCCTGGCCTTGCACGAAGTGGGTTCAAACAACCCTGACGGCGTCGAGATCAAGAATGTGAAGGGACCCGATGGCAAGCCCCTGGACGGCATTGCTTTCCATCCGTATTACAGCGTCAAGGACACTGCCGGTTTGGCGGTCTTCCTGATGGCATTCAGCGCAGTGGTGTTTTTCGCCCCGGAAATGGGCGGCTATTTCCTTGAACACGCGAACTTTGAGCCAGCTAACGCGATGAAGACACCCGAGCATATTGCTCCGGTGTGGTATTTCACCCCGTTCTACGCCATCTTGCGCGCCGTGCCTGACAAGCTGGGCGGTGTAGTGATGATGGGTGGCGCGATTCTCCTGCTATTCCTGTTGCCGTGGCTGGATCGCTCTCCGGTGCGATCAATCCGCTATCGCGGCTGGATGTACAAGCTTCCGCTGGCATTGTTCACCGTGTCCTTTATTGCCCTGGGTTACCTGGGGATGCAGCCTGCAACGCCGGTCTACACCAACCTCGCTCGTTTGGCCACGTTCATCTACTTTGCGTTCTTCCTGCTTCTGCCCTGGTTGTCCAAGGCGGACAAGACCAAGCCGGTTCCTGAGAGGGTGACTTACCATGCTTAAGCGCTTGTTTATTATATTGTTGCTGAGTGTTCCCATGGTAGGCATGGCTGCCTCTGGCGGTACTTCAATGAAGACCGCCAACGTGGACGTATCCAACACCGCCTCTTTGCAGCGCGGCGCCAGGAACTTCATTAACTATTGTTCTGGCTGCCATTCAGCCAAGTACGTTCGGTTCAATCGCCTGGGCGCAGACCTGGGTCTGACCGAGAGCCAGGTGCTGGACAATCTGATGTTTGCCGCAGAACGTCCGTTTGACACGATTAATGTTGCTATGCCGGCAGATGATGCCAAGCGCTGGTTCGGCCAGCCTCCGCCGGATTTGTCGCTGATCGCCCGTTCCCGCGGAGGCGATTGGCTGTACACTTTCCTGCTGTCCTTCTACGAGGACAAGGGCAAGACCACCGGTATGAATAACCTGGTGTTACCCGGTGCGAGCATGCCTCACGTATTGTGGGAACTGCAGGGCACCCAGCGGGTTGTTTATCGCACCGAGAAGGATGCGGCCGGCAATGAACACGAAGTCTTCGATCGCTTCGAGCAGGCCAGTGCCGGCAAGCTCTCGGCCGAAGAATACGATGCATTTGTCCTTGATATCGTGAACTTCCTTGAATACATCGGCGAGCCGGTGCAACTCAAGAGAGTTCAGCTGGGTATCTGGGTGATGTTCTTCCTGTTGGTATTTTTCCTGTTCGCGTATGCGTTGAAGAAAGAATACTGGAAGGATGTGCACTAGGGCTGTGAAGACTCTTTCCCCGATCTCATGACTGGGCCAAGGCCCAGTGGAGCTTGATATGTCGAATATTGCCAATAGGCGTTCCGTGATGACTTTGTTTTCCAATCAGTTGTGTACCCATAGCCACAGGGTTCGCATGGTATTGGCGGAGAAAAGCATCAACATTGATATCGTCGATGTTAAAGGGCCCGATCTCCCCGAGGATTTGCTTGACCTGAATCCCTACAACAGCGTTCCCACCCTGGTGGATAGGGATCTCGTGTTGTACGACTCGCGGGTAATCATCGAGTACCTGGATGAGCGTTTCCCTCATCCGCCTCTGATGCCGGTTGATCCGGTTACCCGTGCCCAATTTCGCTTGGCGCTGTTCCGCCTGGAACGTGACTGGTACACCATGGCTGAGCAGATTGAGGCCGCTGGCGAGAAGAAGCCCGCCTTGAAGGCGCGCAAAATCCTCAAGGAAAGCATCCTGTCGAGTTCGGAAGTGTTCGGCGCCAAGCCTTTCTTCCTCAGTGATGAATTGTCGCTGGTGGATTGCACCATTGCCCCGATTCTGTGGCGCTTGCCCAAGTACGGAATTGAGCTGCCCAAGGAGGCCGCACCGATCGCCAAGTATGCACAGCGCATCTTTGATCGTCCCTCGTTCCAGCAGAGCTTGACCGAACTTGAGCGAGAGATCAGGCAGTAAACTGTGAGTGGGTCCGAACTTTCATCGCGTCGGCCGTACCTGTTACGGGCAATGCATGAATGGATGTCGGATAACCACCAGACCCCCCACATTGTTGTCGATGCGACCGCAGAAGGGGTCGTGGTACCCAGCCAATTCGTCAAGGACGGACGCATTGTTCTCAATGTCAGTTATTCAGCTGCCTCGGGAATCCAGATTGAGAATGACGAAATTACTTTCCAGGCCCGGTTCGGTGGAACGCCCATGGCGGTGAGTATTCCTGTCAGGGCGGTGCTTGGGATTTATGGCAGGGAATCGGGCGAGGGAATGCTGTTCGGAGATGAGGACGACGGTTCTGAGCCGACCCCACCGGAGCCTGATCCGGAGCCCGCGCCGGATGGACCAGGGGAGACTCCCCGGCGATCCCATCTAAAAGTCGTAAAGTAGATTTCCGGGATCTACCGGGTTATTGCTCCATTCCCAGCAACCTGCGGTCAATCAGGTCGCACAGGCAATGAATGACCAGGAGATGAACTTCCTGAATGCGGGCGGTTGAGGTTGCGGGTACACGAAGTTCCACGTCGCCCTCGCGGTAGATGCCTGCCATCTTTCCGCCGTCCCGTCCGGTAAGTGCTACCACTTGCACATTGCGCTCGTGGGCAGCCTGCACCGCGCGTAAAACGTTTTCCGAGTTACCAGATGTGCTGATGGCCAACAGGCAGTCGCCCGGTTGTCCGAGGGCCCTGACTTGTTTGCTGAAAATATCCTCGTAGCAATAGTCGTTGGCGATGGATGTCAGGGTCGAGCTGTCGGTGGTCAGCGCCATGGCGGGCAAGCCGGGTCTTTCCATCTCGAAACGGTTCAGCATTTCGGAAGAAAAGTGCTGTGCATCTCCTGCCGAGCCGCCATTTCCGCAGCTCAGTATCTTGCCATTGTTAAGCAGGCAGTCGGTCATTAACTGTCCCGCTGCAGCGATAGAGGGAGCAAGTTGTTCCATCGCGCGTTGCTTTACCTCAATGCTGTCTGCAAAGAGCAATTTGATTCGGGCTTCTGCTTGCATGTTTTTGAATCCGTCAGTGGTTGGCGCCAAAGGCGTTCTGTATCCAGCAGCTGTCGTCTATTCGCATATCGGACAAGGCGATCACATCAAACCGTACCGGCAGCGACGCCAGGTCAGGTCGGGAGGCCATAAAGTGTAGCGCGGCTCGCCAGAGTTTGTCCTGCTTGTTTCGGGTTACGCTCTCCGCGGCAGAGCCAAAATCCGGATTGCGACGCAGGCGAACCTCTACGAAGACCAGTGAATTTTTATCTCTCATCACCAGGTCGAGCTCACCGAGTCGGCAGTAATAGTTTGCCTCGACCAGTTTCAGTCCCCGGGATATCAGAAACTCCTGGGCCAGTTTTTCAGCCTCTTTCCCGTGAGCCCGCCGGTCCCGGCTCAAGGCCGCCCCGTCACCCCGGGCGCCGGGTACAGGACCTTGGGTTTGCTTATCCTGGGCTCACCGCTCCGGAAGCGGGCCCACTGCAACTTCCGATATATAACCCCATCAGCTGTCATGCCCAGGAGGCCCGTAGCACCGGCTAGTTGGAGGTTTGTCTGCTGGTTATACAGCCAGGGGAGCAGACGGAAGGCGTCCACACCCATGGCTAACAGCCGCGGCTGATTTTCTTCCAAGCCCGGAAACGCCGACGCGACTTTCTGGCGCAGTCCGCCGGTTTCTTTTGTCATGCTCAACTGCCAGGGCATGTCCGCGAACTGAAGCCCGTCCAGGTCGTTGTTTGCCATGGCATCGGCCTGATATATGGCGGATGTGGCATACACCGGCAGCTTGGCCGCGTAGTGGAATTTTAATTGCGGGCGAAGCAATCGACCCTGCTCGGGGTAAGCGGCGATGAATACAAAATCCGCGTCCTCGCGGCGGCGCGGTTCAAATTCCGGGTACATGCCCAGCAAGTCAGACAGCCTGCTGAAGCGTTCCTTGCTCTGATCCAGGTTCAGGGCTCGGGTTATGGCGGAAGAGTAATCCTGCTCACCTGGATCGTAGGCGGTGCTGGCCAGCAATTGGCCACCGTTATCTACCAACTCGCTGGTGAAACTTTCCAGGATGCGCTGGCCCCAGCCGGTGGAGGGCACCAGTGCGATGGCGCGTGTGTAACCGTCTGCCAATGCGCCGCGCGCTATTTCACGGGCTTCTTCGGCAGGATCAAGGGCGAACTGGTAAAAGGCCGGAGGGGTATAGCCTCCGACATTTCCGCGGTTCAGGGCCAGTATCGGGACCTCGCCATTTGCCACGCCAATCAGTTCAGTAACGTTCTGCTTGAGCAATGGGCCAACCACCATGTCGGCACCCTCTCTGATGGCTTCCCGGTAGGTGGCGACAGAGCTCTGGAGCTGGGTGTCGTAAATCCTGACCAGGGGCAGTAAGTTCTTGTTGGGGCTGTTCAGGTAGGCGGCAAGGAACCCGTCCCTGACAGCTTCGCCATAGGCACGTTCTCGTCCGCTTAACGGCAGTAGCAGAGCAACCTGTATGGGATAGCTGTTCGCGCCCCGGTGGCGCTCTATCAGGGCGGCTACGACGCCTGTGACGGCTGGGTGCTGAGGGTTGGCCAGGCGCCAGTTACGCAGCCCCGCCAAGAGTGCGGGGCTATCTGTGGAGGCCACGCTGCTCAGGCGCGCCAGGTCCAGCCAGCCCTGGGCCACGGGATCCAGACTGGAGTCAGGCAGCGCGCCCTTGCGTGCCCTGGCTTGCAGCTGATCCAGCAGGAGTTGCTGGCTTGCCAGCAGTTCCTGGGCGTTGTTTGCCCAGGTTTGTTCCTCGCCGAAGGCCAGTATCGCCTGTTCCACCCTCCCCAGTCCGAGCAGCGCCATGCCCTTGATCCGGTAAAACTGTGCGGCCAGGGTTGCCGATGGGAGCGGGGATTCTTCCAGTGTCTGCAGTGCCTCGGCAGGTTTGCCCCGGGTCAGTGCGACCCTTGCCCCCAGGATGGTCCATAAGGCGTAATCGTCCCTGTCCATGGGCCCGGCAATCGACTCCAGAGCCGCAACGGCCGCAACCAGGTTGTCGTCATTGAGCCATTCCCGGGCAGCAAGCAGTCGCCAGTGATCGGCCTGGGTTCCCGCATCCCGGGCTGCAAGTTCCATGTATATTTGCGCGGCGTCCCGATACTGCCCCTGGGCCGCTGCTGTTTCCGCGCGATAAACCTGACTGCGGGTGTCTACCTGTTTCACGGGCGCCTGGCAGGCTGACAGAACCGTCAGCAGCAGCAGCATCGGGAGGCCGCGAGCAGCGCTGTGAACTAGGCGGGCAAATATTCTCATGGTGTTATGTTCCCGGGTCTGAATTGGCCCAATTACCAGTCAAGCACCAACTGGGGCCAGTGGCCACTCGCAATAGTGGCCCGATGACCGATTTTTACGGAAATCCACTTAAAGCCGCTGCTTTTAGTATCCTGCCCGCAAGATTAACCTTTCCGGCTGGATTATCCCATGCAACAGATTGCTGCTGGTACCCTCTATGTTGTCGCCACACCGATAGGCAACCTGGCTGACCTGACTCCCAGGGCGGTTGATGTGCTGGGCCAGGTAGACCTGGTACTGGCCGAGGACACGCGTCATACCGCCCAGTTGTTGAGGCACTGCGGCTTGAGCAAACCCCTGCAGTCCCTGCACGAGCACAACGAGCGCCAGAAACTGGATTCGATAGTGCAGCGTTTGCAGGCCGGTGAAAGTCTCGCCCTGGTGTCGGACGCAGGTACACCCTTGCTCAGCGATCCCGGGTTCCCCCTGGTACGAAGGCTGCGGGAACTGGATATGCCGGTCATTCCGATTCCTGGCCCCTGTGCGGCAGTGGCGGCCTTGTCGGTAGCCGGACTAGCCACCGACCGGTTTGCTTTCGAGGGTTTCCTGCCGGCCCGGTCAGGTGCCCGCCGGACCCGCCTTGAGGGCTTGGCCGATGAAACGAGAACGCTGGTGTTCTATGAATCCGGAAAGCGCCTTGCGGGTGTGCTGAATGATATGTGCGAGATTCTTGGGCCAGATCGCGAGGCGGCGGTGGCCAGGGAGCTGACCAAGCTCTACGAAAGCATATATCGGGGCAGTCTCGCCCAATTGCGCGATCGGGCGGGCTCGGATGTGGACATGGTGCGTGGCGAGCTGGTTTTGCTGGTGCAGGGTACCCCGGTTGCGGAGATTGCCGAAAATCCGGAGCTGGATCGCGTACTGGGGGTGCTGTTGCCCGAACTGCCCCTGAGCCAGGCGGTAAAGCTGGCCGTGGAGTTATGTGGGCTGCGCCGCAACGAGGTCTACCGGCGAGCCACAGAATTGCAAAAAGGCACTGATTTGCCTTGAGTTTTACCTTCTCAGGACCTATTGTTCGCCGCGGGAGTCGGCCAGGCAACCGCGGCGGGTCTTTGACCCGCGGAGGAAAGTCCGGGCTCCGAAGGGCAGGGTGCCAGGTAACGCCTGGGGGGCGTGAGCCTACGGAAAGTGCAACAGAAAGCATACCGCCTAAGCATCCTCACGGATGCCGGTAAGGTTGAAATGGTGCGGTAAGAGCGCACCGCGCGAGTGGTAACACTTCGCGGCTAGGTAAACCCCACCCGGAGCAAGACCAAATAGGGGAGCGATCGGCTTCGGCCGTAGATGTGGCCCGCATTCGTTCCCGGGTAGGTCGCTTGAGGTACGCGGTGACGCGTATCCCAGATGAATGGTTGTCCAAGACAAAACCCGGCTTATCGGCCGACTCCCACCTTAATTAAAAGAAATTTTCTAATTAAAGACCTTTCTCAGGAAGCGCTCTTAACATACTGATTTTGTGTCTCAAAAGGTCTCGAAAATGACCTGAAACACGGCTAAAAAGCGCGTCTAAGTCATTCACTATTAAGAAATTTTTGCTGTTTTCCAGTTGACAGTGCTGGTTGAGCGTACCTATAGTGTGCCGAGGTGGGGAAAAGTGGGGAGAAATGGAACTCCAGGCTTTTTGGAGGACCCAAAAGACATGTTTCGCGGTGCAAGCAAAATCACATTGGACGCAAAAGGGCGGATGGCCATGCCAACGCGCTATCGCGACCGGCTGTCCGAGAGAAGTGACGGCCGGCTTGTGGTTACCGTGGATCGTGACTACTGCCTGCTTATTTATCCGTATCCGGACTGGGAAGAAGTCGAGCGCAAGCTGATGCGATTGCCGAGCCTGAACGCCAGGGCTCGCAAGCTGCAGAGGCTGATGGTGGGTTATGCGACTGAACTCGATCTTGATGGTCACGGACGGATTTTGTTACCGCGTGAGTTGAGGGAGTTCGCGGGGTTGGACCGGCAGGCCATCCTCATTGGTCAGGGCAATAAATTTGAGCTTTGGGATGAAGACAGCTGGAGCGCCAAGCGCGACCAGTGGCTTCAGGCCGATGACGACAGTGTGGATCTGCCGTCTGAGCTCGAATCACTTTCTCTATAGGAATCCGGCTTTGGAACGTCATTTGCCGGTGCTCCACAGGGAGGTGCTGGAGGCTCTGGCTGTAAAGGCCTCCGGTGTGTACCTGGACGCCACGTTTGGACGGGGTGGCCACGCGAGATCAATCCTTGACGCGCTGGGACCGGATGGGCGGCTGACAGTACTGGATCGGGACCCTCAAGCCATTGAAGTGGCTAAGAATTTTTTTGGCGACGACCAACGTGTAACGATTATCAGGGGTTCGTTCGAAATGTTGGGGGAATTAGCGAGGGAACACGGAATTAGCGCGCTGGACGGACTTTTGTTCGACCTGGGCGTTTCTTCGCCTCAACTTGATGAGGCGGAGCGTGGCTTCAGCTTTCAGAAAGACGGTCCCCTGGACATGCGCATGGACAATGAAGAAGGCATGACTGCTGCCCAGTGGTTGGCCGAAGCCTCTGAAAAGGAAATAGCCCAGGTGCTCTGGCGCTATGGTGAAGAGCGTCATTCAAGGCGTATTGCCCGGGCAATCCTGAGTCGACGTGAGGAAAAGCCGCTGGAAAGAACCCTGGACCTGGCCGCACTGATTTCCTCTGCGGTGCCAAGGCCCCACGGGCGCAAGCACCCTGCCACCCGCAGTTTCCAGGCGATACGGATTTATCTCAATCGCGAAATGCAGTCTCTGGAAGCCGGCTTGAATGCTGCGCTGGAGTTACTCGCTCCCGGTGGACGGCTGTGCGTAATCAGTTTTCATTCCCTCGAAGATCGCATGGTGAAACGTTTTATTCGCAGCCACTCGCGACCCGACCCGGTGTATGCGGGTTTGCCGAACATCCCCGAGCATGCCAAGCCCCGCATGGCAGTGATTGGCAAGGCTGTGACGGCCTCAGAGCAGGAACAGGATGAAAATCCCCGTTCGCGCAGCGCCACCTTGAGGGTGGGGGAGAAGTTGCGATGAACATGGCACCGTTGTTGCGCCTGCTTGTACCCGGTTTACTGGTCATGACCTTGTTGTCATCCCTGGCCGTTGTGTATGTAACCCACGAGTCCAGGCGTCAGTTCACCCTCCTGCAGCAACTCAACAGCCAGCGCGATGAATTGGTCGTGGACTGGTGGCGATTACAAATAGAGGAAAGTTACTGGTCTACCCATGCGCGCATTGACCGGGAGGCGCGGGAGCGCCTGGGCATGCACATCCCTCAACCCCTAGACGTAATCATCGTTAGCCAATGAGCAAGTCCGCGGTTTTTGAGCAGAATTTGAAACGGATCCGCTTGCGGGTCAGTTTTGTAATGAGCATTCTGCTTTTGGCAGGAATGGCGCTGGCTGCCCGGTCCCTGGACTTGCAGGTGCTCAGCAATGCCTTCCTGGCGGAGCAGGGCGAAGCTCGTCATATTCGCATCGTGCCCATCGTTGCGCCGCGCGGCCCGATTACCGATCGCAATGGCGAGCCCCTGGCGATCAGCACTCCTGTGGATAGCGTCTGGGTGAATCCCAGGATCGTGGCCGATGCCACTGATCGGCTTCCCGAGCTGGCGCGTTCCATGGAAGTGAAGCCGGATTGGCTCAAGCGCCGAATCGCCTCCAACATGAATCGCGAATTCCTGTTCCTGCAGAGACACATGTCGCCGGAACGGGCTCTTCGGGTTGAGAAACTTAATATTCCCGGCGTGTACTTGCAGCGTGAATATCATCGCTATTATCCGGCCGGAGAAGTCACCGGTCACCTGCTGGGCTTCACGGATATTGATGACCGTGGGCAGGAAGGTCTTGAGCTGGCCTATGACGGTTGGCTCGCCGGTGAGCCAGGCTTCAAGCGGGTGTTGCGCGATCGTCGCGGCAACACCATTGAGGTCGAACAGGTAGAGCCGTTACAGCAAGGTCAGCCCCTGGAGCTGAGTCTGGACCTGCGTATCCAGTACCTGGCCTACCGCGAGTTGAAGGCCGCGGTGAAAGCCAACAATGCCAAGTCCGGTTCTATCGTGGTTATTGATGTAACCACTGGCGAAGTGTTGGCCATGGCGAACCAGCCATCCTTCAACCCCAACGACCGCTCGGAATTCCGACCGGCCCGCTATCGCAACCGCGCGGTGACCGATATTTTCGAACCCGGTTCAAGCATCAAGCCCTTTGTGATAGCGGCGGCGCTGGAAAGCGGAACCTTCCGCAGTGACTCCACCGTGGATACCTCGCCGGGATCGTTCAAGGTAGGCAGCAAACTGATCCAGGACAAGCACAACCTGGGCAACATAAGCCTGGCTACGGTACTGACCAAGTCCAGTAACGTGGGGGTCACCAAGATCGCCATGGAACTGGAAGCGCGGTACATGTGGAACACCTTTTCCCAGTTCGGTTTCGGCGCCCTGACCGGCAGCGGTCTGCCGGCCGAGTCAGCCGGCTTGCTGGCCAACTACAATAGTTGGCGCCCCATCAGCCAGGCCACCATGTCCTACGGCTATGGTATGTCGGTGACCCTGCTTCAGCTTACCGAGGCCTACGCCACACTGGCCAATCATGGTGAGCACCTGCCGATAAGTTTGTTGCGCCTTGATGAGGCGCCTCGGGGTGACCGGGTCGTCTCCCCGGCCACCGCGCGCGCGTTGATTGAAATGATGGAAACGGTTGTCGCCGATGGAGGCACCGGCACCCTCGCCGCGGTGAACGGCTACCAGGTAGCAGGCAAGACCGGTACTTCGTGGAAAGCTGATGCCGGCGGGTATTCCCAGGACCGGTACGTGGCGGTATTCGCTGGCCTGGCGCCGGCGAGCAACCCGCGTCTGGCAACGGTCGTGATGCTCGATGAGCCATCAGCCGGCAAGTTTTATGGTGGTGAAGTAGCCGCCCCGGTTTTTTCCAATGTCACCTCTGGCGCGCTGCGCCTGCTTGCTGTTGCGCCGGACAATGTTCCCCGTCGTCGGCCCGGGGAAATAATCCAGGCTATGAGGGACAGGCCATGAGCGCCGCCATGCAGACACTTGGCGAATTGCTGGGCACCCACGTGCCAAAGAACTGGCGCGGACTGCCGGTGCCGGATATTTCCCTGGATGCCAGGGAAGTGGAAGCGGGCGGAATGTTCCTGGCCTGCGCCGGACACAGCGGGCATGGGCTTGATTACCTGGAGCAGGCCCGGGAGGCCGGCGCCGGGGTGGTGGCCTGGGAGCCGGTGGCGGGTGTCACGGCACCCGAGAGCAATGAGCTCAAATGTTTCCCGGTACCCGGATTACGCGAGCAGCTGGGAGAGCTGGCCGATCGTTTCTTCCGGCAGCCGTCCAGCCGATTGAGTGTTTCCGGCATCACCGGTACCAATGGCAAGACCTCTTGCGCCTGGTTGCTGGCCAGTGCCTTGCAGCGCCTGGGTATCAACGCCGCCATGATTGGCACCATCGGTTGGGGTGTCCCCGGGCAATTGCATGCCGTTGAGTTGACTACGCCCGATGTGATCACCGTGCATCGCCAGTTGGCGCAAATGGTCGCGTGGGGCGCCTCCCACGTGGTCATGGAGGTTTCCTCTCATGCCCTGGACCAGGGTCGTGTGGATTCAGTGCAATTTGCCAATGCCCTGTTCACCAACCTCAGTCGTGATCACCTGGATTACCACGGTGATATGGCCAGTTACGGCCAAGCCAAAAAACGCTTGTTCACCCGGCCCGGTCTAAAAATGGCGGCGGTGAATGTGGATGACGAGTTTGGCCTGGGCCTTTTCCGTAGTCTCGACGTCGCGATGCATCGGGTGGCGGTGGCTACCCGGGTTCGTCCGGAGTTACAGGAAGGCAGGTGGTTGCAGGCGGCGGACATCCAGACCCGGGATACCGGGCTGGTGCTGGGCCTGCGCTCCAGTTGGGGTGATGCCACCCTGGAAAGCCCGCTGATTGGTGATTTCAACGCGGCAAACCTGATGCTGGTGCTTGCAGTTCTACTGGAAGAGGGTATTGAGCTGGACACAGCGGTCAGTGCCCTGGGGCAGGTGCTGGCGCCGCCCGGACGTATGCAGGCCCTGTCGCACGGCAACGGTGCGCCCCTGGTGATCGTGGATTTTGCCCATACACCCGACGCACTTGAGAAAGCGCTGTCCTCGGCACGCGCCCATTGTAGCGGTGAACTGTGGTGCGTGTTTGGCGCCGGCGGTGACCGGGATCGCGGCAAGCGGCCGTTGATGGGCGAGGTTGCTGCAAGGCTGGCCGATCGCCTGGTGATTACCAGTGACAACCCGAGGAACGAAGATCCCGAGGCCATCATCGCCGATATCCGCGAGGGCGTTGGAGATCACGGGCAGGTCATCGAGTTGAGTGATCGTGCCGAAGCAATTAATCACAGCATCGCCGCCGCTGGTTCAGATGACGTGGTGCTGATTGCGGGCAAGGGGCATGAGCAGTACCAGCAGATTGGAAGCCTGCGCAAGCCGTTTAGTGATCAGGCTTGTGCGGCCGCGGCGTTGGAGGGGCGAGCATGATTACCGGTTCGCTGAAAGAGGTCGCTCGTGACTTGCAGGCCCGCCTGGTGGGCGTGGACCGGGCATTCAGTGGCGTCACGACTGACAGCCGTGTTGTGCGCTCAGGTCAATTGTATGTTGCCTTGAAGGGCGACAGGTTTGATGGTCACGAGTACGCCGGGGATGCGGTCAATGCCGGCGCCGTTGGCTGTGTTGTGGACCATGAATGTGAGGGCGGCTTCAGCCAGGTACTGGTTGATGATACCCGGCTCGCGCTGGGTAGTCTGGCGAGGCAATGGCGCAGTCGTTTCGTCATTCCGGTGATCGGGGTAACCGGAAGTAATGGCAAGACCACTGTCAAAGAAATGATCGCCAGCGTGTTGGGCCAGAGAAAGAAAGTGCTGGCCACCCGGGGCAACCTGAATAATGACATTGGTCTGCCGCTCACACTGTTCAACCTGTCCGCCGATCACCAGGTCGCGGTGGTTGAAATGGGCGCTAATCATCCCGGTGAAATTGATTACCTGACGAGCATTGCGAAGCCGGATGTTGCAGTACTGACTAATGCGGGGCCGGCTCACCTTGAGGGCTTTGGAAGCCTGGAAGGCGTGGCCAGGGCAAAGGGCGAAATGTTTGCCCGCCTGTCGGCCAAAGGCACGGCAATTATTAACCGCGATGACGATTTTTTTGATCTGTGGAAGGACCTGGCTGCGGGTAAGAATGTGGTGACCTTTGGTTTGGACGCCAGTGCCGATTTTCATGCTCGTCGCGAACCATCTTCCCGGATGGTTGGCGAGAAATTCACCCTTTGCACCCCAGTGGGTGAAGCGCCGGTTCGGCTGGCGCTGGCAGGGGTGCATAACACCCGAAATGCCCTGGCTGCTGCTGCCGCCTGTTTTGCAGTGGGTGTTGAGCTAGGTGACATCGTTGCCGGACTGGAACAGGTGGAACCTGTCTCCGGCAGATTGCAGTTTAACCGCGTTGCCAGCGGCGCCCTGATCTGCGACGACACATACAACGCGAACCCGCTTTCCCTCAAGGCTGCCATGGAAACCCTGGCGGACATGCCCGGAATGCCCTGGTTGGTATTGGGAGACATGGGAGAGTTGGGCCCCGATGCGGAACGTCTTCACCGGGAGTCTGGGGCACTTGCCAGGAAGCTCGGTGTGCAGCGCCTGTTTGGATTTGGCCCACTGTGTGCGTTTGCTGTGGAGGCCTTTGGCGAAGGTGGTCGGCATTTCACTGACCTGGATTCCCTGGTTAAAACCTTACTGGCCGGAATTGGCCCGGAGCATTGCGTGCTGGTGAAAGGTTCGCGTGCCATGCGCATGGAGCGCGTCGTTCAGGCGCTGACTGATAGCGCCGATAACCCGCTCAAGACAGGAAATTAAGAATGCTGCTGTATTTGACTAAATGGCTGGCCCAGTTCGATCCGGGCTTCAATGTGTTCGGATACCTGACCATGCGCGCCATCCTGGGTGCGTTGACGGCCCTGGCCATTTGTTTCGTGGTTGGCCCGTTGATGATCAAGCATCTCCGTGTTCGCCAGATCGGCGAAAAAGTGCGCGACTACGGTCCAGAAACTCACCTGCTAAAGGCCGGTACGCCAACCATGGGCGGTGGCTTGATTATTATCGCGGTAGCGGTCAGCACCTTGTTGTGGGCCAATCTCACCAACCATTACGTGTGGTTGGTGGTGGGCACGATGTTGGCTTTCGGCGCTATCGGCTTTGTCGATGACTACAAGAAGCTCTACGTGGATGGCTCCGAAGGCATTGCACCCTGGACCAAGTTGTTCTGGCAGAGCGTTACCGCCCTGGCCGTGGTCATTACCTTGTATACCAGCGCCCGGTCTCCGGCTGAAACCTCTCTGCTGATTCCGTACATGAAAGATGTGCTGATCCCGATGGGTCTGTTCTACGTGCCATTTACTTATTTCGTGATCGTGGGAAGCAGCAACTCGGTGAACCTGACCGATGGCCTGGA